>JBHEPF010000067.1:0-33240 GCA_046260445.1 Dermatophilaceae bacterium
GTACGCGGAGTCGATCATCGAGGCCATCGGCCGTTCGACGTTGACCGTTCTCGTCTTCTCCGCGCACGCGAACTCCTCTCCGCATGTACGGCGGGAGCTGGAGCGCACGGCCAGCCATGGCATACCGATCCTGCCGTTCCGGGTCGAGGACGTGGTGCCGGCGCCGTCGGTGGAGTACTTCATCTCCGACGCCCACTGGCTCGATGCGATGACGCCGCCGATGGAGCAGCACCTCGACCACCTCGTCGGCACGGTGCGACTGCTGCTCGACCGGCAGGCCGCGCGGACCGGGTCGAGTGTCCCTCTTGGGGGAGCGACTGTCACCTCGGGTGATACCGGGAGCGTGCCGACCTCCACCGGCAGCTCGCCGGCCGGCAAGCGCGTGCTGTATGCCGTGCTCGTGGCCGTCGTCCTCGTCACTGTCGTCATCGCGCTCGTCGTCGCTCTCGATCGACCGGGTTCGTCCGAGACGGCCGCCCCCGCCAGCCAGTCGACCGAGCAGCAGACGACCGGGGGAGAGGACGCGGAGGTCGCTGCGCCCGTCATCGTCGAGTTCGATGATGGAGTGGGTGAGGGCTGGACCTGGGAGAACGAGGACCCACAGGCCTGGACCGTCGAGGACGGAGCGCTGCGGATCGCCGTGAAGGAGAGCCCGCCCCCGGTCAACGTGCTGCTGCGCGACCTGCCGGAGGGAGATGCCGTCATCCAGACCAGGATCGACTTCGACCCAGTTGCACCCGCCCATGCCGCGGGTCTTGCGCTCGTCGGCGACGACCTCGGCAGTCGGGTCGAGCTGAGCTTCGAGATCGCCTCGGGGTTCTACTCCGCCGCCTTCCAGTCCGACACGACTCCGGACTGGCAGATCCACACCGCCCCCCTGCCCGACTTCGTGACTCGAGTGGGTCTGATCACCTACGCCACCGAGGAGGCCGGCGGAGAGACTGCCGTGTTCACCCGCTTCGTCCTTCAGTGAGGCCAGGCGGCGGGGTCGTCTAAGGTTGAGCGCGTGCTCAGGACCACCGCGGCCGTCATCGCCGGCAAGGCCGCGCGGGCGGCCTCCCGAGTGCGAGGCGGAGGTGGGTCGGCGTTTCCCGGGCTCGTCGTCGAGCGGGTCGACCCGCAGTTCCTCGCCCACGCCCTCGCCGAGGTCCGTGGGGGCATCGTCGTCGTCACCGGCACCAACGGCAAGACGACGACCACCCGGATGCTCGTCGCCCTGCTGCGAGCTCACGGCAAGCGGGTCATCACCAACCCGACCGGCAGCAACTTCACCCGCGGGGTCATCTCGTCGATGCTCAGGGAGCTGCCCCTGTCGGGCAAGGCTCGCGCGGATATCGCGGTGCTCGAGCTCGACGAGGCGCACGCCCTGAAGTTCGCCGAGGTCGTCACCCCGACCCACGCGCTCCTGCTCAACGTCGCGCGCGACCAGCTCGACCGGTTCGCCGAGATCGACCACACCGCCCGCCTCCTCGAGAAGCTCGCCGGCCAGGCCACCGACGGGGTCGTCCTCAACATCGACGACCCCTACGTCGCCCGCTCCCGCGAGGTCGTCCAGGACGGTGCCGTCGTCCGCTACTTCGGCCTGGATGCCTCTATCGCCCATCGGCTCCCCGAGGTCCTCGAGACCGATGTCCGCTTCGCGGAGGAGTATGCGCCGCCTGAGGCGAGCGACGGCGCCGGCTTCCTCCGGCCCAGGGACGAGCGGGAGTTCGACATCGTCGTGACCGGAGCCGACGACATCGGACCCATCAGCCTGCGCCAACGCGGCCTCGCCGCCATGATCAACGCGACCGCAGCCACGACCACTGCCCGCCTGCTCCTGGGCGACACGTTCTCCCCGACGGTCACCGCACGAGCGCTCGCCGACGTACACCCTCCCTTCGGCCGGGGCGAGGTCGTCGACGTCGATGGCCAGCCGCTCGAGCTCGTCCTCGTCAAGAACCCGGCCGGCTTCACGGTCGCCCTCTCGACCTACGGCTCGACGCCGGTCGCGACGATGATCGCGATCAACGACGACCACGCCGACGGCCGGGACGTCTCGTGGCTCTACGACGTCAGCTTCGAGTCTCTCCGGGAGAGGGGCGTGGCCATGACGAGCGGCGTGCGCGCATACGACATGGCTCTTCGGCTCGCCTATGACGACGTGCCGGTCGACGAGATCGAGCCCGCGCTCATTCCGGCGCTGGACCGGTTCATCAGGACACACGCGAGCGAGGAGAAGCGGCTGTTCTGCACGTACACCGCGATGATGGCGCTGCGGCGCACCCTCGCCGCCCGGTACGACCTGCCCGAGTTCGGAGAGGAGGCCGCCGATGCCTGAGTCCATGACGTCGAGCAAGGGCACGATCCGCCTGGTCCACCTCTACCCGCGTGAGATGAGCATCTACGGGGACCTCGGCAACACGCGGTGCCTCGAGAAGCGCATCGAGCGGCACGGCTACACCCCCGAGGTGATCGGCCACCATCCGGGCGACCCGTTCCCCGGCGACGCACACCTCTTCCTCGGCGGGGGAGGGCAGGACTCGGGTCAGGTGCGCGTCGAGGACGACCTCGAGCGCAACGCCGACACGCTCCGGGCGCTCGCCGCCGACGGCACCCCGATGCTCATGATCTGCGGGATGTACCAGCTGTTCGGCAACGCCTTCATCACGGTCGAGGGCAAGAGTCTCCCCGGGCTCGGGATCCTCGACGTCACGACCCAGGGCAACGAGAAGCGGATGATCGGCCCCGTCGTCCTCGACACCGCCGTCGGCAAGGTCGTCGGGTACGAGAACCACTCCGGCTCCACGACCCTCGCGTCCGGCCAGGCACCGTTCGGCACCGTCCTGCACGGTCACGGCAACAACGGCAGCGACCGCACCGAGGGCGCCCGCACCGGCAACGTCATCGGCTCCTACCTCCACGGCCCGGTCCTGCCGGCGAACCCGGGCCTCGCCGACCTGCTCATCGGGCTGGCCGCGGTGCGGGCGACCGGCCGGCCGTTCGAGCCCGAGCCGCTGAGCGACACCGTCGCCGACGAGGCACGCAACCGTCAGGTGCGACGTTTGCTCGGCTCCGGCTCCTGAGGGCTCGGCCCGGACGAAGGCCTGGTCCCTGAGGGGGGCGTCGGTCCCGAGGGGAGCGTCGGGCCGTCCTGGGAGGGCGCTTCCTCCGGCTCCCGGAACCGCGTCTGCGGGTCAATGCTCCAGAGCACCCAGGCGAGCACCCCGAAGGGCAGCTCGATGAAGTTCGTGAAGATCGCCACCAGCACGACCGCCGCGGCCGACAGCGCGGGGTCCGCGCCGAGCGCGACGAGCGCCGCAGCCGTGCCGGTCTCGGTGATCCCGATCCCGCCCGGAGTGATGCCGACAGCTGTGAGCAGGCGACCGATGGCGAAGGCCGCGAAGGCCGCGGTGAAGGGCAGCTCGATGCCGGTGACGTGGAGGGCGATGAGGAAGATCGCCAGCTGGGCGGCGAAGAAGCCGACCATGCCGAGGGTGAGCCAGTGCCACGCCTCCCGGACCCGGTCGACGATCAGGCCGCGCGTGCGGCTCATCGCCTCCTGAGCCCGGCCGGTGCGGCGACCGCGGTGGAACCAGCCTCCGAGACGGTCGACGGCGCTGCCGACGGAGTCGGCCACCCGGGCGGAGACGATGACGCCGATGAACAGGGCGAGGATGATCAGCCCTGAGACGGTGGCGCCCCACGCGGCCTGGCGCAGGACGCCGGGGAGGTCGGAGTGGGTGAGCGCGAGCAGTGCGATCGCGATGACCGGCAGGGCGACCCGGGTGAGGGTGTTCCACACGCCCGTGACGATGGCCGAGGTCGTGACAGCGCTGAGCGGGAACCCCCACGACCGGCAGAGCAGGAACGTCGCGGCCAGTCCGACCGCGCCACCGCCCGGGAGGAACTTGGAGACGGCCGTGCCGGCGGTGTTGACGACGAGGGCCTTCGGGATGGTCAGTCCTGGGAGGGAAGCGCGCAGGGTGAAGGCATACGACGTGAGGAAGACCATCGCCAGGACGAAGCACGCGGCCAGCCAGATGCCGGGCACCGTGCGCAGGACGGCGATGATCTCGGTCCATGTCGTGTCCGTCACCCGGGGCAGGACCCAGCCCAGCAGGGCCGCGGCGGCGCCGAGGCTGAGGACGAGCCGCACGACCGACTTCACAGTCGGCCGGGGCAACGTCACGGTCTGGTTCGGGTCGCTCATCAGGAGTCATCCTCTCGCATGCGACCCTGTATGGCGTGAAGGTGGCGATGATCTCCGACTGCTATCCGCCGCGTGTCGGCGGGATCGAGTCGCAGGTGCGGGACCTGAGTATGCGTCTGCTCGCCGCCGGGCACGAGGTCGAGGTCCTCACGGCGACCAACGGTGCGCAGGGTGAGCGAGGCGGGGCGGTCGAGGTGCTCGACGGGGTCACCGTCCACCGCCTCGGGGCACCGGTGCCGTTCGGGCTGCCGGTCAACCCCGGCGCGCGAGACCTCCTGCGCGCCCGTCTCGCCGAGGGTGGGTTCGACGTCGCCCATGCCCACGTGGGTGTCATCAGCCCGTTCGCCGTCGACGGTGGCGACATCGCGCTCGACCTGGGCATCCCGCTCACCGCGACCTGGCACTGTGTGCTCGGCCGCTGGGAGCCGGTCGTCCGTCGGCTCGGCCACGCCCAGCGGTGGGCTGACGCCGGCGCAGCCCTTCACGGCGTCTCGGAGATGGCCGCCGAGCAGGTCAGGTCGCTCACCTCGGACGCGTACGTGTCGGTGCTGCACAACGGGATCGACGCCGAGCGGTGGCGCGCTGACCGGCCGGGGCGCGGGTCGCATCCGGGCCAGGCGGGTCAGGCGAGCGCGCCGCTGCGGGTGATCCTCGCGATGCGCTTCACCCCGCGCAAACGGCCGTTGGCCGTCATCGGCATCGTCCGCCGGGCCCGGTCGCAGAGCGAGGTGCCGATCACCCTCGAGATCTGTGGGGGCGGGCCGTTGCTCTCGCTCGTCCGTCGCGTCGTGCGTCGACGCGGCTGGTCGGACTGGGTCTCGCTGCCGGGCCGTATCGACCGGGACCTGCTCGTCGAGCATTACCGTGCCGCGGACGTCTATCTCGCCTCGTCGCGGTTCGAGTCGTTCGGAATCGCGGCCCTCGAGGGGCGCACGGTCGGGCTGCCGGTCCTCGCCCTGCGAGGAAGCGGCGCCGAGGACTTCGTCACGGACGGTGTCACCGGCCTCGTACGCGACGGCGACCATGGTCTCGTGGCGGGACTCCTCGAGCTCGCGCACGACCGAGAGCTGTTGCAGCGGCTGCGATCTCACAACGAGTCCGTGCCCCCGGAGCAGGACTGGGAACAGGTCGTGCGGGCCGTCGAGCGCGAGTATGCGCGGGCCCGCGTCCAGGGCAGACACAGTGAGACCGTCAACCACTGGCTGCTGCAGATCGAGGCGGTCGACGACGCCATGACGGTCGTCGACAGCTTCTCGCTCACGCACGGGGAGGACCCGGCGGAGTCGCTTCGCCGACGCGGCTGGGCCCTCTCCCACGGGCACACGGTCCGGCAGGAGGGGGAGCGCCTCACCCTCGTCCTGCGGGTGGTGCCCGCCGACCCGATCACGATCGACGTGGAGCCCTCGCCCGTGCCGGCCGAGGAGGGACTGGCGCCTGCGGAGATCGAGTCGGCCACCGCATACCAGCGGGTGGCCGTCTATGCGCTCGTCGAGTCCGACCGCGGGATCCTGCTCACCGAGCTCTCGGAGCGCACCTGGCGGCCGGGGGAGTGGACCCTGCCCGGGGGCGGCATCGACCCCGGGGAGTCGGCGCTCGAGGCGCTGCACAGGGAGGTGTGGGAGGAGACCGGTCAGGTGATCAGCGACGTGGAGATCCTCGGGGTCCGCTCGGCACACTGGGTGGGGCGTTCCCCGGGCGGGCGTGTGGAGGACTTCCACGCCGTCAGGCTGTACTACCGCGCCCACTGTGCACGTCCGTCCGGCGTCGTCGTCCACGACCGGGACGGCTCGACCGCCTCGGCCGCCTGGGTGCCGAGGTCGAGCCTGCCGGACATGCCGCTGACCTCGAGCCTCGTGGACGCGCTGGATCAGTGGCTGGACTGAGCCGGCTCGCTGTCCGGTCCGGTGGCGTCGGGGGCGCCGGTGGTGTCCGGTGACGGCGTTGCGATCGGGCCCGGCCCGGTGACGTCGAGCGGGCTGGAGGCTGACGAGGACGGGGATGCGGTCTGAGCCGGTGCCGCCGACGCGTACTCACTCGCAGCCCGGCGCGCAGCTCGGCCCGAACGGAGCACGATGACGAGTCCGACGACCAGGATGAGCAGACCGATGACGATGACCGCGCCGGGTCCGACGCCGCGAAGCGTGATGTTCACGCCCGCGACCTCGGTGAGCCCGATGAGAACGGCCGTGCCGAGGGCGATGCCGCCGGCGAGGACGGTGCCCCAGGGGATGGTGCGCTGGCTCATGGGATCTCCTTGGCTTCGTTGGCGGGTCATGACGGGTCGGTCGGGGTGACGATGCGGATCGAGCCGAGCCGCACGTTGGCGCGCACGGTGAGGTCAGGCTCTGCCGCTTCGCCGAAGACATGCTCCGTCGTGACGGATGGACCCTCCTGCGACTCACTGACCGAGGATCCGTCGGTGCCGTCGACGCTCACGCCCCCGAGCCACGCGTCCGATACGACCCGGGTCGTGATGCCCTCGGGGACGTAGACGACGAGCTCGCCGAAGCTGACCGTGGCCGTGATGTCCTGCTGCTCGGGAGGGACGGTGATGTCCCGCAGGTCGAGGGTGGCCTGCCCGGCGTTCCATTCGTATGTCTGCATGAGGGAGGTTGCATCCGGGCTCCACGTCTTGTTGCCCCCTCCCTCGGGGGCGGTCGTGATACCCCAGGTGAGGAGCAGCGAGACGGCGAGACCGATCGAGAGCAGGCCGGTCAGGCCCGAGCGCCGTCCCAGCAGCCCGAGGATGATCGTCGTCAGGCCCGCCGCAGCGGTGGCCCCCAGCATGGCGACGAGGTCGGCGGAGGCGTCACCGCGGGCGCCGATGACCTGGCCGAGCCCGTAGCCGACGACGGCCGCACCGAGGACGAGGAGGAATCCCGCGAGTCCCGCGGAGGGCGCCTTGGGTCGGCGGTATGCGCTGCTCGCGTAGGCCGTGCCCTGCGGCGGCGTGGAGGGCTTGGGTTCGTACCCCGCGTGGCTCGTGCCCGCCGGTGCCCAGACCGGCTGCGGGACCGTCGAGTCGGACGGTGCCGACCCCTGCGGCGAGGTCTGGGGACCCGGCTGGGCCCCGGCCCCGGAGTCGCGGGTCCGCGTCACGAGCCACCAGATGCCGGCGATGAGGGCGAGGGTCATGACAAGCGACCACCAGCCGTCAGCACCCGTGAAGAACGGCCCGACTCCGAAGACGCTCAGGGCGATGACGATGATGAGGAAGATGCCCCACCCGTCGCCGTCGTGGATCGCCCGCTCGGCGACGATGGAGTCGTTCTCGTCGGGCAGCAGGGCCCAGGCGATGAGGTAGGCGAGGAAGCCGATCCCGAAGATGAGCAGGGCGATGAAGGCGGCCCGGATGAGGAGCGGGTCGACACCCAGGCGCCGGGCGAGCCCGCCGCCCACCCCGGCGACCCAGCGGTCCGAGGTGCGGCGCACACCGAAGGCGCGGATCTGGTCGAAGAACCCCTTCGTCGACGACGGCGCGGGGCCGGGATCGCTCGGTCCGTGACCGGAGGTGTGGGTCTGGTCCTGAGGCTGGGTGTCGGTCATATCCCCATCGTGTCGCGGGCGTCGCGGCTCTGCCATGCGGGTCGACCCTGACCCCTCCCTGACCGCACCCCTGGTCCTGGGCCCGGACCGTCGCGGTCGCTGGGGGAATGCGTCAGGATGAGGGTATGTCGACCACCCCGGCCCCCGTACGGGAGCGTCTGACCCGGCCGAGTGAGGGCCGGGTCCTCGCCGGCGTGTGTCGGGGCATCGCGACGCACCTCGGGGTCGACGTCGTCATGGTGCGGATCGTCTTCGTGGTTCTCGCGGTGGCGTCGGGGGCCGGCTTGGTCGCCTACCTCTTCCTCTGGGCACTGACTCCGGTCGACGACGCCCCGCGAGGGTTCGACCCTGCGCAGCCGCACCCCTCGGCGACCTCGACCGAGGAAGGAGCGCAGCCGGGAACCGCCGGCGCCATCCCCCGAGGCGCCATCCTGCTCGCCATCGGAGCCCTGACGACCATCGCCGGTGCGGTCGCGCTGCTCCAGAGCAGCGGTCGCGACGTGCGCGCCGGGCTGCTGCTGCCGGTCCTGCTCGTCGCGATCGGCGCCGTCGTCGCGTGGGCCCAGCTCGACACGACCCAGCGCGCCCGGTGGGCCGGCGTCGACGGCTGGCGCGGGCTCGGCGTCGCCCGGCTCGCCTTCGGGCTCGGCATCGTCGTGCTCGGCCTGCTCGCCTTCGCCACCCGCGGGCAGTCGGCGGGCCAGGTCTGGGACGTGGCTTTGGCGACGCTGAGCATCCTCGTCGGGACCGCTCTCATCTGCGTCCCGTTCGCCGTCCGCCTGTGGGCCGACCTGCGGCAGGAGCAGGACGTGCGGGTCCGCGAGACCGAGCGTGCCGACATCGCCGCCCACCTCCACGACGGGGTGCTGCAGACCCTCGCCCTCATCCAGCGCGGCGCGGATGACCCGGCCTACGTCACCCAGCTCGCCCGCCGGCAGGAGCGCGAGCTGCGCGGGTGGCTGTACGGCTCCAACGAGGACCCCTCGCAGACCCTCGCCGCCGCCGCCACCGCAGTAGCAGCCGAGATCGAGGACCTCCACGGCGTCCCCGTCGACGTCGTCGTCACCGGCGACCGGGCCCTCGACGCCGGAGGGAGGGCGATGGTCCGGGCGATGCGCGAGGCGATGCTCAACGCGGTCCGGCACGGTTCGCCCCCGGTCTCGGCCTACGTCGAGATCGGCCCCACGGCAGTCGAGGGTTTCGTCCGCGACCACGGCGGCGGCTTCGACCCCGACGCCGTTCCGGCCGACCGGCTCGGGGTCCGCGAGTCGATCCTCGGCCGGATGAGCCGGCACGGCGGCAGCGCACGGGTGCGCCGGCGCGACCCCGGCACGGAGGTCATCCTCACCATGCCGCATGCCGAACCACCGCATGCCGAAGCCTCGAGCGCCGAACCGTCCAGCACCGAGAAGGGTGGCACCCGAGACGCAGGTGTCCCACGCGACGGGGAGGGCAGCGCGGCGGGCGAGCAGCGCATACCCCCACCGGCGGAGCCGGCGACGACCCGGCCGACAGCGCAGTCGTCGACACCACAGACTCAGACAGCACCGACCACCCACGGAGAGGCCACCCGATGAGCGTCCGCGTCGTCCTCGTCGACGACCACCACATGTTCCGCACCGGAGTGCGTACCGAGCTCCTCGCGGCGGCCCCCGGACTCATCGAGTTCGTCGGCGAGGCGGCCAATGTCGAGGACGCCGTTGCGGTCATCCGCAAGGAGGAGCCGGACGTCGTGCTCCTCGACGTGCAACTGCCCGGCGGCACCGGCCACGGTGGCGTCGACGTCATCCACGGGTGCCTCGGCGTCGAGACCGCGGCGGGCGCGCCGGTGCGCTTCCTCGCCCTCTCGGTCTCGGACGCCGCCGAGGACGTCATCGCCGTCATCCGGGCGGGTGCCCGGGGCTATGTCACCAAGACGATCAGCGCGAACGACCTCGCCTCCGCGATCCGGCGGGTGGCCGACGGGGACGCCGTGTTCAGCCCACGACTCGCCGGGTTCGTCCTCGACGCCTTCGGGGTCGCGGCCGGCGAGATCGCCGAGGTCGACGAGGAGCTCGACCGGCTCTCCGCCCGCGAGCGCGAGGTGATGCGGCTCATCGCGCGCGGCTACCAGTACAAGGAGGTCGCCAAGGAGCTGTTCATCTCGATCAAGACGGTCGAGACCCATGTCTCCTCGGTGCTCCGCAAGCTCCAGCTCTCCTCCCGCCACGAGCTCACGGCGTGGGCGATGGGGAGGCGGCTGATCTGAGCGGGTGAGGTGCCGCACGCTCCGTCGCCGGATCGTGGAGAGCGCAGGAGCCTGCGGGCCGGCTCACCGACTCCGTCCGTGAGAATGCCCACCCAGCACTGCCGTCGCCCCCTGAGCAGCGCAAGGGTAGGTCGGGGTCATGTCACCGATCGATTAGCCTGGGTGACATGGACTTTGTGTATGCCCTGATCGTCGTCGCCCACTTCCTCGGCCTGGCCGCCCTCATCGGTGGGTGGATCGCGACGAAGGTCGGCGGGGCGGCGCTCTCCCCGATCGTCTGGGGTGCCCGGGTGCAGCTCCTCACCGGCATCCTCCTCGTCGGCATCACCGAGATGACGAGCGACTTCGAGCTCAACCACGTCAAGATCGGCGTCAAGCTCGTCGTCTCCATCGCCGTCGTCGCGGCTGCCGAGATCGCCGCCGCCAAGGCCAAGCGGGGCGAGCTCAAGTCTCAGCTCGTCGACGCCGCCGGCGCGCTCGGCGTCCTCAACGTCCTCGTCGCCGTCCTCTGGAGCTGACGCCCGGCTCGCCCTGGAGCGGGACCGTCAGCCGCTCTTGCTCATCTCTGGCTCCTCGCGGACGACCTCCCGGTCGCGGCGCATCCGATGGAGCAGCCAGAGCCCGGCCACGACGGCCCCGAGCCCGCTGAGCACCCAGGACGGCACGGCGGCGAGCGCCGTGGTGATCCGCTCCTGAAGGGTGAACTCCAGCTCGGTGGTGTCTCCCATGCCGAGCACCCCGGTGATGCCGGCGGTGCCGTCGAAGCGGAGGAACAGGACGCCGATGGCGACGATGAGCAGTCCTGAGACGAGGGTGGTGGAGTGCACGTGGATCGGCCCGACGGTGATCATGCGGCCACGCAGCCACCGGCGGTGGCCCAGGTCGAACCGGTCCCAGACCAGAGCGAGGAAGAACAGCGGCAGGGCCATGCCGAGGGCGTACGCGGCAAGCAGGACACCTCCTGCGAAGGGAGTGTCCTGGGTCGCCGCGATGGTGAGGATGGCCCCGAGCACCGGCCCGGAGCAGAACCCGGCCAGCCCGTAGACGGCACCGAGGAGCACCGTCGACAACAGACCGGCCCGCGGGTCGGTCCGAGGCGCCGCCAGGGTCCGGAGGCGACCGGCGAACGGCACGCTCAGACCCCGGCCCAGGATCATCAGGACCCCCATCGCGATGACGAGCCACCCGGCCGTCGTGATGAGCAGCTCACGGTGTCCGTAGAAGAGTCGCGAGGCCGCTGCGGCCCCGACTCCGAGGGGCACCAGGGTCAGCAGCAGCCCGAGGTAGAAGGCCGTGGTGCGCAGGAGCTGGGCGGTGGGGGAGGCGAACGCATAGGCGAAGAACGAGGGCAGCAGCAGTGCACTGCACGGGGAGAGCAGGCTGAGCACACCCGCGACGACGGCCGCGAGCAGGCCGACCTCCATCACCGGCCGGACTCCGCGTCCGCCAGCGCCTCCTCGACGACCTGCACGAAGACCTCGGTCGGTTGCGCGCCCATGACGGGGCGGCCGTTGATGAGGAAGGCCGGTGTGCCGGTGATCCCGATGGACTGGCCCTCCTGGAAGTCGCGTGCGACGCCCGCGGCCACCTCGTCGGACTCCAGGTCATCGAGGAAACGCTCGCGGTCCAGACCGACCCCCTCGGCGACGTCGGCGAGGAACTCAGCGGTGATCCGTCCGCTGTTCGGGGGCTGCTGGTTGCCGAACATCGCCTGGGCGAACTCCCAGAATGCGTCCTGCTGAGATGCCGCACGCGCTCCGAAGGCTGCCGTGGCGGACTCCTCGCCGAGATAGGGGAAGTCCCGCCACTCGATCCGCAGCCGGCCGTCCTCGACGTAGTCCTCGATGAGGACCGGCTCGGTCTCGCGGGCGAACCGACCGCAGAAGGGGCACTGGAACTCCGAGTACGCGATCATCACCACGGGCGCGTCGACGTCGCCGAGCGCCAGGGGGTCACCTGCCTCACGCCGGGCGAGGGCCTGCAGCGCCATGACGATCTCGTCCTGAGAGGCATCGGTCTCCGGACCCGTCCCGTCGTCCGCATCGTCCTGGCTCGTGGAGGTGGCCGGGGTCCCGGGATCCTCTTGGGTCTCGTCCGCGAACAGGAACGCGGTGACAGCGAGAAGTGCGACGAGGACGATGGCCGGCAGCAGCAGTCGGCGCCGACCTGTTCTCTTAGGCCGGTGACGGTCGTCCGCCCGCTCGGTCGTGGGGTCGGGGCTCGGGTTCTGGTCGGTCACAGCGGGTCCTCTCGAGGGGTGGTCATGGTGCCCGTGCGCGGCGACGGATGGGCGGTCAGGGGGCCGGGCGCGGTAGCCAGATCGTCCACGTCATCCCCTGCCCGGACGGGAAGCCCCTTCTGCCGCCACTCGAGCATGCCGCCCTCGAGGCGACGGGCGGACCGGCCGCTCGCGCGCAGCAGCCGCACGGCATCGTGGGCGAGGACGCACCAGGCCCCCCGGCAGTAGGCGACGACATCTCGGTCGGGGTCGAGCCGGTCCACGACCTGCGCGATCTCGTCGAAGGGAACCGACCGCGCTCCCGCGATGTGGCCCGCCTGGAACTCCTCGACCGGCCGCACGTCCAGTAGCAGGACGTCATCGGCCGCCAGCCGGCTCAGGAGCTCGCCTCTGGCCATCTCGTCGACATCTCCCTCGACGCCCTCTCCCAGATAGGCCGAGAGGGCGCGGTCGACGTCGGCGGAGTGTCGCAGGGCGACGGCACCCAGTGAGGCGTACAGGTCGAGGACGTCGTCTCCGGCGAGGCTGTAGTAGACCCGCGCTCCGTCACGTCTCCTCCGCACCAGACTCGAGAGCTTGAGCACCTGCAGGTGCGCGGACGCGGTGCTCAGACCCAGCCCTGCCTCGCGGGCCAGCGACTCGACGGTCCGCTCACCCTGGGAGAGGAGGTCGACGAGCTCTAGCCGCTTGGCGTTGCCGAAGGCTTTGCCGACGACAGCGAGGCGGTCGAAGAGGTCGTGCTTCTTGTCATTCATCCAATCCTCCAAAGATTCTTGGAAGACGGTAACAAGAGCAGCGCCGGAAGCCAAAGCAGCTCTCGGCGGCGCAGCGGCGTCAGGTGGTCAGGGGATGAGGACCAGCTTGCCGGTGGAGGATCGGGACTCCAGAGCCCGGTAGGCGTCGGCCGCCTCCTCCAGGGAGTATCGCCCACCGATCTCGACCTCGAGTGACCCGTCGGCGACGGCGGCGAAGACCTCACCGCTGCGCCAGAGCAGCTCCTCGCGGGTGGCGATGTAGTGCGCCAGGCTCGGACGGGTGACGAAGAGCGAGCCCAGGGCGTTGAGGCGCTGCAGGTCGAACGGCGGCACCGGGCCGCTGGCCGCGCCGTAGAGCGCCAGCATCCCGCGGGGTCGCAGCGACGCGAGCGAGGCCTCGAAGGTCGACGCGCCGACACCGTCGTAGACGACGTCCACGCCGGTGCCCTCGGTCGACTCCCGGACGGCAGCCGCCAGGTCGTCGACCGCGGTGTAGTCGATCGCGACCTCAGCCCCCCGTCCCCGCGCGATCTCGCACTTGTCCTCGGTGCCCGCCGTCGCGATGACCCGGCCGCCCCGGGCCCTGATGAGCTGCGTGAGCAGCTGTCCCACCCCGCCGGCCGCCGCGTGGACCAGGGCCAGCGTCCCCGGGCGGACCGCATACGTATCGGTGACGAGGTAGTGCGCCGTCATGCCCTGAAGCATCGCGGCGGCGGCGGTCTGACCGGTCACGCCGTCCGGTACGGGCACGAGCCGGTCCGCCGGCACCACGGCTGTCGTGGCGGCGCTGCCGAGGGTCATCGCCCAGGCGACCCGGTCGCCGACGGCGACGTCCTCGACGCCCGGGCCGACCGCGGTGACGAGGCCCGCCCCCTCCGACCCGAGGACGAACGGGGTCGCGTTCGGATACCGACCCTCGCGTTGGTAGACGTCGATGAAGTTGACCCCGGACGCATCGACCGCGACCGCGGCCTCGCCGGGACCGGGCTCCCGGACGGTGTGCGGACGGACCGCGAGGACGCTGTGGTCCCCGTGGGCGGTGACGACAAGGGCGCGAGCGGTCATGCCCCATCATTGCGCGTAACCATCCCGCGCAGGCTTGGCCAGGTCAGCCGTTGAGGGGCACGATCCCGAACATCTCGCCCAGACGGTTCTCGCCGAGCTCGAACTGAGCGCCGACCCTGGCTCCCCAGGCGCGCAGGAAGACCTCGAGGTCGGCTCGATGACCGGTCTGGGAGGAGTGCTCGAGCAGGGCGGAGATCTTGCGCTCGAACGTCTCGGTGATGTCCACGGCGTGGGTGGCGTGGGGGTGGGCCATGAGCCAGATCTCGCCGACCTTCCACGGCCGTAGCCCCTCCTCGAGCAGCTCGGGCCAGGCGAAGGGGTTCTCAGCCGCCGGGTAGCAGGCCCGCACGGTCGCCTCGCCCGCCGCGAGATGGTCCGGGTGTGAGGCGGGCAGCCGGTCGTACCACCGCTCCGGGCTCTGGCACAGCACGCGCTGCGGCCGCACGTCGCGGATGACCCGGACGATCTCGCGCTGCAGCTCGAAGGTCGGCTCGAGCCAGCCGTCGCGGTACCCGTCGAGGAACCGCACGTCGCGCACCCCGAGGCGTTCGGAGGCGGCGCGCTGCTCGGCCTCCCGGAGCGCCGGCATGCCGGAGGCGTCCGCCTCGGGGAGCCCGCCCTGCTCACCGCGCGTGATCACGAGGAGCGTCACCTCGATCCCCGAGTCGGCCCATCGGGCGACCGTGCCGCTGCACCCGAAGTCCGCATCGTCGGGATGGGCTGCGACGACGAGGGCCCGCTCGACCGTCGCGTCATCTCGTGGTGTCGTCATGTCACAGAGGGTATGCGCGTACGGGTCAGCCGCCGCCGGCGCCCACACCGTTGGCCGAGATCGCCTCGATGATCGCGTCGTAGTCGTCGCCCGGGTCGTGGCCGAGGACGGCGGCGATGGCGGAGACGACCTCGGCGTCGTAGCGGTGGCCTTCGCCCGGTGGGGCGCCGTTGGCCCAACCGAGGTCGGCCGAGACCTGCCAGAACGTCACGAAGGGCGCCCATGACATCTGCTCCGCCGGTGAATCCCGTCGGGTCTCGTCGAGCCAGTCAGGGGTGCGGTACAGCAGGCGGGGGTGCCACCAGACGACAGGGTCCGAGCGGTTCTGCAGATAGACGATGCGGGGCCGCTCCCACGGCCCGAGCCCTCGACCGAACTGGTCGGCCTCCAGCTCGGCGTCGTTCGAGGCGAACCGGACATGTCGCCCGTCGTCGACGACCGGCAGGACCTCGGTCGAGCTCATCACCCGCGAGGCGGTGATCTCCTCATGCAGCCGGGTGAACCCCGGCGTGCCCGTGAAGACGGCGCCGTCGACCCGCGCGACCATGTCGTCCAGGGAGTCGAAGGCCGCGTTCGCGCCGTATGCGCCGAGCGACTCTCCCGAGAGGTACAGGCCCGGTCGGCTCCCCTCCGGCAGGGTGGCCAGCGCTGACTCGATGGCGGTGATGAGTGCCGTTCCGGCCTCCGGCGGGGTCGTTGCGCTCTCGATGAAGGCCAGAGCCGAGGGAAGGGTGGAGTACTGCATGGCCGCCACGGCGGAGTCGCCGCCGAGGAGCAGCTCGAACGAGGACGGCACCCACTCGTTGATCCACCCGGTGCCCGTCGTCGCGATGATGAGGATGGCCTCCCGCTCGAAGGCGCCGGTGCGCTCGAGCTCGGCGACCACGGCGTCAGCGGTGTCGGCGAGGTCCCGGTCGCCGGTGAGCCCCGCGTACACGCGGATCGGGTCGAGAGCGGGCTCGCGCGTCACGTCGGCGATCTCGTCCTGAGTGGGGCCGGACCCGACGAAGGAGCGGCCCGCGTGACCCAGGCTCGCCCACGACTCGGCCGAGGCTGCGCTCCCGGAGCGCAGGGGGCTCGCGGGCGGGTCGTCGTTCAGCCCGCCTCTGTTGACGGTGTCCGCGGCGCTGACGGCCCGGGCGATGAAGGTGTCGACGACGAGCCGGTCCATGGCGACGAAGAGCAGGGCGAGGACGACGACCGTGGCGATCCCCTGGGCGACCCAGCGAGGCAGCGCCCGGTTGAGATGCCGGGCGGTCCAGCCGACGAGCGCGCTGATCCCCTGCCAGACGGCCATGAGGAGAGCGAAGACCACGAGGGCGACACCCGTGGCATAGAGCAGCTCGAGCGCCGTCGGAGCCTGGGTGCCGACGATCTCGGCGGTCCGCTGGTGTCGCTGGAGGGTGGTCAGTGGGGTGATGACGAGGACGGCGAGCAGCAGCACCGGCCAGCCCCAGAGCAGCAGCCGCCGTGCCGACGGGTGCATCGTCACCTCCAGGCCGGCCCATCGGCCGATCGCGCCGGCGAGCCGCTCGAGGAGCCGACCGACGGCATACCCGAAGGTGGCGCTGATGCCCGCGATGGCTCCCTGGATCGCCCAGGTGCGGGGCAGGAGCGACGGCGACATCGAGGCGAGGTAGCCGGCCAGGGCGAGCAGCGTGCTGGTCAGGTGGGAGCGACGCGCCCAGGGCCGCAGCGTGTCGGCCACTCGAGCGGCGAGGTCGGCACGAGCGGTCACTCCGGCGCCTCGCCGGACTCGTCCGGTTCCGGTGCGGACTCGACACCCTCCCGCTCGTCCCGGTCGGCCCACTCGAGCAGCGGGGTGATGTCGAACGGATGGTCGTCGATGTCCCCGTGCAGGTCCCCGAGCTCGGCGAACCTGGCCGGCATGGTCGCGATGGTGAAGTCCGAGGGCTCTGCATCGGCGATCTCGTCCCACCGAAGCGGGGCCGACACCCGCCCCTCCGGTGTGCCGCGGACCGAGTAGGCGGCGGCGATCGTGTGGTCCCGGGCGTTCTGGTTGTAGTCGACGAAGACCGCGCCCGGGTCGCGGTCCCGGCGCCACCAGGCGGTGGTCACCTCGTCGGGGAGGCGTCGTTCGACCTCTCGGGCGAAGGCGAGGGCGCCCCGGCGGACCTCAGTGAACCCGTGCTCGGGCCGGATCCGGACATAGACGTGCAGCCCTTTGCCGCCGCTCGTCTTCGGATATCCCGTGGCTCCGAGCTCGGCGAGGATCTCCTGGCTGACGGCGGCGGCCCGCCGGACCGACGCATACGAGGCCTTCGGCATGGGGTCGAGATCGATCCGCCACTCGTCGGGGGACTCGGTGTCCGCACGGCGGGAGTTCCAGGGGTGGAACTCGACGGTGCTCATCTGGACGGCCCAGATGACGTCCGCGAGCTTCGTCACGCACAGCTCGTCGGCGTGCAGGCCCCATCGTGGGAAGTGCAGCCGGACGGTCTCGACCCAGGGCGGCGCACCGCGGGGGAGTCGCTTCTGGTGGACCTTCTCGCCGTCGACGCCGTCAGGGAAGCGGTGCAGCATGCACGGCCGCTCCCGCAGGGCGGTGACGATGCCCGGGCCGACGGACAGGTAGTAGTGCGCCAGGTCGAGCTTGGTCTCCCCGCGGGCCGAGAAGTAGGGACGCCCGGGGTTGCTGATCCGCACGTCGAGATCGTCGACGTCGAGGACCACCGGCTCTCCGAACCGTTCCTTGCGTGCCGCCATGAGCCCCAAGGCTAGGGGGTCCGCCTGTCAGAGGGTGTGTCGGGACGTCCGTGCACAGGCCGTAGTCTCGACGGTATGACTGAACAGAGCATTCTCTCCCACGACCAGGTCTCGGTCCAGCGGCTCATCCCCGCCCCGCCCGAGGCGATCTTCGCGATCCTCGCCGATCCCGCCCGACACAGCGAGATCGACGGGTCGGGGACGGTCGTCAAGCCGCGCTCCTCGCGTGGTGAGCGTCGACTCGGCCTGGGTGACAGCTTCGGCATGGACATGAGCTGGGGAGTGGGGTACTCCACGAAGAACGTGGTCACCGAGTTCGAGGACAACCGCCGCATCGCGTGGCGCACGCTCGCGCCCTCCCCGCTCGACAAGGTCTTCACCGGACGCACCTGGCGCTACCAGCTCGAGCCGCAGGACGGCGGGACGCTCGTCAAGGAGACCTGGGACATCAGCACCGAGGCGTGGCCCGGACGGATCTTCGTGCGCCGGCTCGCCGACCTGACCCGCCGCAACATGAGCAAGACCCTGGAGCGGATCGAGTCGGTCGTCTCCACGCAGGTCTGATCCACGCAGGTCTGACCGACTCGCTCACCCTGCGACTGTCGGGGACTGTCACCGGCGCGGCTTAGGCTGGGCCGTGACATGAGCACCCTCTTCGACGACCTCTTCGGCCCCGACGTCCCGCGGCCGCCGGACACCTCCCGCGGCGACCCGCGAAGCGCACCGGTCACCACCGCCGGAGTTCCCACCTGGGCAGAGCAGGTGGGGACGCCCGATGCCGCTCAGGGCCATCGGGTGGACCCGGACAGCCTCCTCGACGGCCTCAACCCACGCCAGCGGGAGGCCGTGCTCCACGAGGGCTCCCCGCTGCTCATCGTCGCCGGGGCGGCTCGGGCAAGACCAGGGTCCTCACGAACCGCATCGCCTACCTGCTCGCAGCACGCGGCGTGCAACCGGGGCAGGTCCTCGCTATCACCTTCACCAACAAGGCCGCCGCCGAGATGCGCGAGCGGGTCGAGGCGCTCGTCGGCGGCCGGAGCCGGGCCATGTGGGTCTCGACCTTCCACAGCGCGTGCGTGCGGATCCTGCGCCGCGAGGCGGCCAAGGTCGGTCTGAGGTCGACCTTCTCGATCTATGACGCCGCGGACAGCCACCGGCTCATGGCGCTCGTCATGCGGGACCTCGACCTCGACCCCAAGCGCTACCCGCCGCGGTCCTTCAGCCACCAGGTGAGCAACCTCAAGAACGAGCTCATCGACCACGAGACGTATGCCGGGGGCGTCGGAGAGTCGTCGACGCACCGCGAGCAGCTGCTCGCGCAGGCCTATGCCCTGTACCAGCAGCGGCTCCGGGCTGCGAACGCTCTGGACTTCGACGACCTCATCATGACGACGGTGCAGATGCTGCAGGTGTTCCCGGACGTCGCCGAGCACTACCGCCGTCGGTTCCGGCACGTCCTCGTCGACGAGTACCAAGACACCAACCACGCTCAGTACGTCCTCATCCGCGAGCTCGTCGGGGGAGCCGGGGCGAGCCCGTCGACCCCCGAGGGTGCTCCAGCGGTCGAGCCGGCGGAGCTCGTCGTCGTCGGTGACGCGGACCAGTCGATCTACGCGTTCCGCGGTGCGACGATCCGCAACATCGTCGAGTTCGAGCAGGACTATCCCGACGCCCACACCATCGTCCTCGAGCAGAACTACCGCTCCACCCAGACGATCCTGTCGGCGGCCAACGCCGTCATCGCGCGCAACCCCGACCGCCGCAAGAAGAACCTCTGGTCCGAGGCGGGCGACGGCACCAGGATCGTCGGCTACGTCGGCGACTCCGAGCACGACGAGGCGGCGTTCGTCGCCAAGACGATCGACCGGCTCGGTGACGAGCACGGGGTCAAGCCCAAGGACGTCGCCGTCTTCTACCGCACCAACGCGCAGTCCCGCGCCCTCGAGGAGGTGTTCGTGCGAGTCGGCCTGCCCTACAAGGTGGTCGGTGGCACGCGCTTCTACGAACGGCGCGAGGTCAAGGATGCGCTCGCCTACCTGCGGGTCATCTCCAACCCGACCGACACCGTCAACCTCCGACGCATCGTCAACGTGCCCAAGCGCGGCATCGGCGACCGCGCCCAGGCCTGCGTGGGAGCGCTCGCCGAGCGGGAGCGGATCCCCTACGTCGCCGCCCTGGGGCGTCCTGAGGACGCACCGGGGATCGCCACCCGCTCGGTGACCGCGATCAAGGGCTTCACCGCGTTGCTCGAGGGCCTCGGAGCGGTCCACGCCGACGAGGACGCCGGTGTCGCAGACCTCCTCGAGGCGGTCCTCGAGCGGTCCGGGTACGTCCAGGAGCTGCGGGCGAGCCGGGACCCGCAGGACGAGTCCCGGCTCGAGAACCTCGCTGAGCTGGTCTCTGTCGCAAGAGAGTTCGATGAGGCCCGCGCCGAGACGGGCGAGGCCTACAGCCTCGAGGACTTCCTCGAGCGGGTCTCGCTCGTGGCCGATGCCGACGAGATCCCGGACGCCGATGCGCCCGGCGCGGACGACGGGGTCGTCACGCTCATGACCCTCCATACGGCCAAGGGGCTCGAGTTCTCGGTCGTCTTCCTCACCGGCATGGAGGACGGCACCTTCCCGCACCAGCGCTCACTCGCCGAGCCCAAGGAGCTCGAGGAGGAGCGACGCCTGGCCTACGTCGGCATCACCCGGGCCCGAGAGCGTCTGCACCTGTCCCGTGCGGCGGTCAGGTCCGCGTTCGGCCAGCCGATGTACCAGCCCGCCTCGCGGTTCCTGGACGAGATTCCGCAGGAGCTGCTCGACTGGGAACGCGTGGACTCCGCGGTCGCGGTGGGCTATCGCCGGGCGGGGACTCCTGCGGTGGCGACGCTGGCGGCTCGTCCGGGTGTCAGGGCCAGGGGCACCCGGCCGGTGCCGGCGCTCTCGCCCGGGGACCGGGTGACGCACGACAGCTTCGGGCTCGGGACGGTCACCGTGGTGACCGGTGAGGGCGACCGGGCCCAGGCCGAGGTGGACTTCGGCGCGGAGACGGGAGTGAAGCGGCTGCTGCTGCGCTTCGCCCCACTCGAGAAGCTGTGAGGGTCTAGACAGGGACAGGCACGAAGTCGGCGAGGGTCAGAGCCCAAGGCCCTTGGCGCGCAGCCAGCCGATCGGGTCGACGGGGTCGGCGTTCTCGCCGCCTGGCCGTACCTCGAAGTGCAGGTGGGGGCCGTAGGACCGGCCCGTGTTGCCGTTGCCGCCGAGCTTCTCGCCGGGGGCGACGCGCTGGCCCACACCCACGGAGATGTAGTCCAGGTGGCAGTAGCGCGTGACGGTGCCCTCGTAGTGCTTGACCCACACATTGTTGCCGCAGGCGCCCGTGTGGGCCGCTTTGATGACGGTGCCGGAGGAGACCGACTTGATCGGCGTGCCCATCGGGGCTGCGAGGTCGATCCCGGCGTGGAGGCGGCCCCAGCGGCTGCCGAACCCCGAGGTGTAGCGGTAGTTGTCCATCGGCATGACCCAGCGCTGGGCGGCCCTGCGGGCCTCCTCCTCGGCCTTCGCGTCGGCCTTCGCCTTGGCCTCCTCGGCCTGCTTCTTCGCCAGCGCCTCTCGCTCCTTGTCGCGAGCGATGCGGTCGGCTTCCTGCTGGCGTCCCTGGAGCAGGGCGGTCTGGCCCGTGGTGGCCGTCCGGCGCTCGGCGAGGGCAACGGTGTCGCTGCGGCTCTCGCTCACCTGGCTCTGCGCGAGGGCGACGTCGATGGACGAGGTCTGCAGCTCGAGCGGTGCGGAGCCGGCCATGGTGGCGCCGGTCGTGGTGAGCACGAGGGTGGCCGCGGCGGCTGTCGGGAGGATGAACTGCGGAGTGAGGGCACGCGGCAGGCTGCGGCTGCGCTCCGCGCGATGGCGTCCGGGCGCACGGTGGCGCGCGGTGTATGAGCCTGAACTCAAAGGGATGGTCCTCACTGGCAGGGGCGGATCACACAAGAAAGGGAAGACAGCACCGAGAACAGCAGTCCAGGGGGGGAACAGCAGTTGAATGGTGCGGTCAAGGCCTATGCAGA
The DNA here is from genome assembly GCA_046260445.1 of Dermatophilaceae bacterium. Lineage (GTDB taxonomy): Bacteria > Actinomycetota > Actinomycetes > Actinomycetales > Dermatophilaceae > F2B08. The sequence continues at coordinate 21,593 of JBHEPF010000067.1, forward strand.
ATGGCAAGGCTTAGTCAGGCTAGCGTAACCATTCCGTTACGCAAATTCGCCATCCACAGTGCGGTCGTGACGGCCGTCACAACACCCGACGACGGGGCCCTGCGGACCGCGGTGCGCGCGTCGCGGAGAGCGAGGTTCCCCGGCCGCGCCCCCTCGGGGTGATGGGTGCCACTCCCGGCCGGCGGGTCGAACCGTCCGGCTCGAGCGCGGCCAGGGCGGCCGAGATGCCGTGGACCACCGCGCCGAGGATCGGCAGAGACACGTGCCCCACCCCGTGCAGGGCGATGTTGCGGGCGTGCAGGTCGGGATGGTCGATGGCGGCGTTGTGCTGGGGGAAGATCAGCTGGTCGAGATCGGACCAGTAGGCGATGAAACGGGTCCGGCAGTCGGGGACCGGCTTGCGGAGCTCCTCGATGAGCCCACTGTCCGGGCGCATCTGCGCCACCAGCCGGGTCGGCCACGCGTAGGCGGCATAGGTGCCGCCGTGGGGTGTGCCGAGGGTCACGAGGGTGTGGACGCGCTCGTCGCCGCCGAGACGGGTGACGTAGTAGCGCGCGATGAGCCCGCCGAGGCTGTGACCGACGATGTGGATGCGCTCGTAGCCGGTCTCGGCGACGATGCGCTCCACCTCCTCACCGAGGTGGGCGGCCGCGACCCGGATGTCGGACACGATGGGGGAGTAGTTGAGGGTCGTGAGCTGGTCGAAGCCGCGGGAGCGGAGCCCCCGGCGAAGCAGGGTGAAGATCGACCGGTTGTCGATGAGGCCGTGAATCATGAGGATCGGCGTGCCCGCGGCCTCGATGTCGGAGACCAGCAGGCCCCGCTGGTGCGGCCGCAGGTGTTCGATCCGGTATCCGCGGTCGGCGCGCTCGGCCCGCTCGGCCATGACGCCGAAGGGATAGCTCGCGAGATGGGCCGCCAGCCAGCCGGTCTCGATCGCCGCCCCGGCCAGGCCGCTCGGCGTCGCGAGTCCGCGAGCCATCTCCCCGAAGACGTCGGCAGCACCTCGCGCCACGGTCGTCGCGCCGTGCATCGCACCGGAGATGCCCCGCACGAGCGGGGTGTCCCACAGGCTCATCCGGCCATACGCCTCGAGGGCACCACGCATGGAAGGGACCCGAGACGTCGACGTCTCCATGGCCCCGGGCTCCTTCGAACTCGTGCGCTGCGCGGTCATCGTGCGTTCACGCTACACCGCCGTCCCATCCCGCCGGGCGTGGTCGCGAGGACCGAGCCGGCGCCCCAGGGTCATCAGGGCCACCCGGGTATGGTCCGCATCACGCTGAGCGACGCCCCCTCCCACCTCGAGGGCCGGGGCACTAAGGTGGCGCCATGAGTGAGTCCGCAGCGGTCCCCACCTCACCTGTGCGTGTCGTCGTCGCCAAGCCCGGCCTCGACGGGCACGACCGCGGAGCCAAGGTCGTCGCGCGAGCCCTGCGGGACGCCGGTATGGAGGTCGTCTACACCGGCCTGCACCAGACTCCCGAGCAGATCGCCGAGGCGGCGATCCAGGAGGACGCCGACGCCGTCGGTCTCTCCGTGCTCTCCGGGGCGCACATGACGCTGTTCGCCAAGGTCATCGACGAGCTGAAGAAGCGCGATGCCGAGGACATCGTCGTCTTCGGCGGTGGGATCATCCCCAAGGGGGACATTCCCCAGCTCGAGCAGATCGGGGTCGCGAAGATCTTCACCCCCGGGGCCACGACCCACGAGATCGTCGCCTGGGTCCGCGCCGCCTGCGCTGACTGATCCCTCAGCCCCGATCGCCCTCGCCGTGCGGCGCGTCATCCACACCGCTCAGGCGCTCATCGACGCGGTCGTGGAGATCCCACACCTGCCGGTGCGCGGCGGCAACGTCATGGCCGGGTCCTACACCAGGTATGCGGGGGGTGCCGTGACCATTCTGCTCGCGGCCGCCCGGAGCGGAGCCCAGGCGGTGCACGCCGGGTCGGTCGGCACCGGGCCCAACGGTGACCTCATCCGGACGACTCTCGCGGCGGATGCCATCGCCCTGAGCAGCCCCCCGGTGCCCGACGTCGACACGGGAATCTGCTTCGTCATGGTCGAGTCGTCCGCCGAGCGGACCTTCGTCACGACCATGGGGGCCGAGCGTCGCGTGAGTACCGCGAGTCTGTCGACGTCCCAGCCCGCGAGCGGTGACCTGGTCTGCGTCAGCGGCTACAGCCTCCTCGAGCCGACGGTCTCCGATCTGCTGCCATGGCTGGAGAGCCTCGACGACGTCGAGATCGTCCTCGACCCCGGCGCGGTGTTCGCGGACCTTCCCGACGACGTCCGCACGCGCGCTCTCGCGGTGACGACCGTGTGGACGAGCAATGCCGCCGAGGCCGAGGCGCTCGCCGGGGTGAGTGACCTGGAGCGGGCGCCCGCCAGGGTGGCTGCTCACCTGCGCGAGAGGGCGGTCGCAGTCGTCCGTGACGGTGAGCGCGGCTGCGCGGTCGGGGTGGGTGGGCGCAGTGCTGTCGTCCCCGGCTTCCCCCAGACCCCGGTCGACACCAACGGGGCCGGCGACACGCATACCGGCGTGCTCTGTGCGCGTGCAGCCGCCCCGGACCGGCCGAGCAGAGAGCTCAGCCACTGGGTCGACGCGGCCCGCTTCGCCAACGCCGCTGCGGCGATCAAGGTGACCCGCAGGGGTCCCACGACGGCGCCGACCGCCGCCGACGTGGAACGGTTCCTCGAGGCGTCACGGGGGTCGCGGTAGCCGTGCGACCGCCCGGCGCAGCAGAGGAGCCGCCGACAGGATGTCACCGATCCGAGCGCCCACGCGGCCACGGCAGCCGATCTGGCTGCCGATAGGCTCGGGCTATCCTCACCGACGAGACCGAAGGATGGAGCCGCCCCGTGGACCTCTTTGAGTATCAAGCGCGCGATGTATTCGAGAAGCACGGGGTGCCCGTGCTCGGCGGCGAAGTCGCCACCACCCCGCAGGAGGCCCGAGCAGCCGCGGAGCGGATCGGCGCCAAGAGCGGCGGCGTGACCGTCGTCAAGGCTCAGGTCAAGACCGGAGGCCGCGGCAAGGCGGGGGGCGTCAAGGTCGCCAAGTCCCTGGATGAAGCAACCGAGGCCGCCGAACAGATCCTCGGCATGGACATCAAGGGCCACACCGTGCACCGGGTGATGATCGCCGCGGGAGCCAAGATCGCCGAGGAGTACTACTTCTCGATCCTGCTCGACCGGGCCAACCGGACCTACCTCGCGATGTGCAGCAAGGAGGGCGGCGTCGACATCGAGACGCTGGCCGTCGAGCGCCCGGAGGCCCTCGCCAAGATCGCAGTCGACCCCAACGTCGGCGTCGACGACGCCAAGGCTCAGGAGATCGTCGACGCGGCCGGCTTCGACGCCGAGACGGGTGCGGCACTCGTCCCGGCCTTCAAAGCGCTGTGGACCGTGTACCGCGAGGAGGACGCGACGCTCGTCGAGGTCAACCCGCTCGTCAAGACCGAGGACGGCGAGATCATCGCGCTCGACGGCAAGGTGACCCTGGACGCCAACGCGGACTTCCGTCAGCCGGACCACGCTGCTCTCGAGGACCAGGCCGAGACCGACCCGCTCGAGGCGGCGGCCAAGGAGAAGGACCTCAACTACGTCAAGCTCGACGGCAACGTCGGCGTCATCGGCAACGGCGCGGGCCTCGTGATGAGCACCCTCGACGTCGTCGCCTACGCCGGCGAGAAGTTCGGTTCGAAGCCGGCGAACTTCCTCGACATCGGTGGCGGCGCGAGTGCCGAGGTGATGGCCGACGGTCTCCACATCATTCTCAGCGACCCGCAGGTCAAGTCGGTGTTCGTCAACGTCTTCGGCGGGATCACCTCCTGCGACGCCGTCGCGAACGGCATCGTCGGCGCCCTGCAGAAGCTCGGCGACGAGGAGGACCGGCCGCTCGTCGTCCGCCTCGACGGCAACAACGTCGAGGAGGGCCGGCGCATTCTCGCCGAGTTCGGCCACCCCCTCGTGACCATCGAAGAGACCATGGACGGCGCAGCGGCCAAGGCCGCCGAGCTGGCCTCGAAGTAAAGGGACGACGACAGACAATGGCAATCTTCCTCAACTCCGGTTCCAAGGTCATCGTCCAGGGCATGACCGGCAGCGAAGGCATGAAGCACACGACGCGCATGCTCGCCTCCGGCACCCAGGTCGTCGGTGGCGTCAACCCGCGCAAGGCCGGCCAGGTCGTCGACTTCCCCGCCGACGTCCAGGTCCCCGTCTTCGGCTCCGTCGCCGAGGCGATGGAGCAGACCGGCGCCACGGTCTCGGTGCTCTTCGTCCCCCCGGCCTTCGCCAAGGACGCCGTCATCGAGGCGATCGACGCAGGCATCGAGCTCGCCGTCGTCATCACCGAGGGCATCGCCGTGCGGGACAGCGCCGAGTTCTACAACTACAGCCTCGGCAAGGGCACCCGGATCATCGGCCCCAACTGCCCCGGGCTGATCAGCCCCGGACAGTCCAACGCCGGCATCATCCCGGCGAACATCTCCGGTCCCGGCCGGATCGGCCTGGTGAGCAAGTCCGGCACCCTCACCTACCAGATGATGTATGAGCTGAAGGACATCGGCTTCTCGACGGCCGTCGGCATCGGGGGCGACCCGATCATCGGGACGACCCACATCGACTGCCTCGAGGCCTTCCAGAACGACCCCGAGACCGATGCGATCGTCATGATCGGCGAGATCGGGGGCGACGCTGAGGAGCGAGCCGCCGCATACATCAAGGAGCACGTGACCAAGCCGGTCGTCGGCTACGTTGCGGGCTTCACCGCCCCCGAGGGCAAGACCATGGGCCACGCCGGCGCCATCGTCTCCGGTTCGTCAGGCACGGCACAGGGCAAGAAGGAGGCCCTCGAGGCCGCCGGAGTCAGGGTCGGCAAGACGCCGTCGGAGACCGCCGACCTCATGCGGGAGCTCATGCAGAGCCGCTGAGTCGTGCGCGGTCGTGCAGCGGTGTGACAGAGGCTCGGACGTCGTCGACGTCCGAGCCTCTGCTCCCCTGTGATGTGCCCCTGCGTGAGCTCCATCACTGAGTAAGACGCCGGGGTCGACCGGTTGGTTGCACCCTTCAGGGGGAGGATTTCTCGGACCCTGTCACTTCGACACCGACGTCGGTCCTCCTCCGCTCGGCGTGTGCGCCGCGATCCGTCGCCTCTCCTGCGCTTGACTGGGATGACCATGAGCCCACTCGACCTGCTGCGGCGCGCGCTGCCCTCGACCGAGTCGACCCGGGCGCACCGCACCGAGGTGCTGTCGGTCGCCCGCGCCGGCGTTCGCGGCGCCGTCGCCGCTCTCGCCACGCTCGTCCCGGTACTGATCCTCGCGTCCCTGCTCTGGGTCACGACCGCGGACGCCCGGCTGAGCTGGCTGGACTCGATCCTCGCGGGGATGTCGTTCTGGCTGCTCGGCCACGGCATACCGATGGTCATGACGACCGGGGTGATCGGGACCGTGCCGCTCGGCGCGCTCTTCGGCGTCCTCCTCGTCGGCGTCTGGTCCGCCGGCCGGGCCACCTGGGCGGCGGCGGAGCACGGGTACCGGCCGGCCGTGCGCGTGGCGATCGCCTGGGCCGGAGGGTATGCGACTCTCCTTGCGGTCGTCGGCCTCCTCACGCTGAACGCGACCATTGCGCCGCATGTGCTGCGCTGGGTGGCCGTGACCCTCGCACTGCCGGTGCTCATGGCCGTCATCGGCATGGTCCGCTCGCTCGACCACGACGACGTCGACGAGTTCCTCGAGCGGTTCCACGTCCCGGCCGCGCTCCGCCGTGGGTGGCGGCCGGCCCTGCACACCACCGCCGTGCTCCTCGGTGCCGGCACGCTCGCGGCCCTCGTCGCAGTGGTGTGGTCGTTCGGCGACGTCTGGGCACTCCAGCGTGAGCTCCGACCGGGCCTGGCCGGTGGGGTCGCTCTCGCGCTGCTCCAGGTCCTTGCCCTGCCCAACGTCGGACTCTGGGTGGTGTCCTTCGTCGCAGGCCCGGGGTTCAGCGTCGTCGACGGCGCCTCCATGACGTGGGACGGGTCGAGCACGGCGCTCGTCCCGATGATCCCCATCCTCGCCGCGCACCCCGACCCCGCCGTCTTCCCCGCGCTCACCCCTGTCCTCTCCTTCGGCCTCGTCGCGCTCGGGGCATGGCTGGGCTGGCAGAGCCTCGCGGCGACCGCCCGGCTGGCCAGCGTGCGCGCCAAGGCACTGACCGTCGTCTCCGCGACGGTCACGACCGGCACCCTGCTCGCTCTGCTGGACGGGGTCGGCGGCGGATCGCTCGGGATGGACCGCCTGCTCGACATCGGCGCTCCGGCAGGCCTTCTCGGGCTGGTCGTGGGCGGCTGGCTCCTGCTCGGCGCGGCACTTGTGCTGCTGTGGGACTGGCACAGTCTCGACCGATGACCCCCGCTTCCGCCGCCGCCCTGCGTGTTGTCGTCCTCGTCTCCGGCTCGGGGACCAACCTCCAGGCGCTTCTCGACGCCGGCTCCGCCCGGACCGGGTTCGCGGTGGTCGCTGTCGGCGCCGACCGCCCCGGGACCGGGGGAGAGGAGCGGGCTCGCGCCTTGGGCATCCCGACGTTCGTGGCGCGGGTGAGCGACTTCTCGACCCGGGACGAGTGGGACCGGGCCCTGGCCGCGACGGTGGCCGCGCATACGCCCGACCTGGTCGTCTCCGCCGGGTTCATGAAGGTGCTCGGTCCACGCTTCCTCGCCCGGCATCGGACGATCAACACCCACCCGGCGCTGCTGCCGAGCTTCCCCGGCACGCACGGGGTGCGCGACGCGCTCGCGCACGGGGCCAAGGTCACGGGCTGCACCTGTCACTGGGTCGATGCCGGTGTCGACACCGGCCCGATCATCGACCAGCGGGCGGTGCGGGTCGAGCCGGGTGACACCGAGGAGACGCTGCACGAGCGGATCAAGGTGGTGGAGCGCGAGATGCTCGTCGCCGTCGTGCGGAGCCTGGCGGCCGAGCACGCGAAGGGCCGCGCCTCTCACTGACGCTCCTGGCTAGACTGACGACCAGACGACTGGCGCAGGTGGGGCAACCACCGGGGAGTCCGAGCCGCCGTGCATCGCCCGCCTGGGTGCCGGCCACGATCCGACCACGATCCGACCATGATCCGACCATGAGGAGCTGATCCGTCGCGATGTCCGCAGCCGTCCCCGCCGCTGAGAACGAACCCGAGAGCCCCCGCCGACCCGCGGCAGACCTCCGCCCGGTCCGCCGGGCGCTGGTCTCGGTCTATGACAAGACCGGGTTGGAGGCCCTTGTCCGGGGTCTGCACGACGCCGGTGTCGCCCTCGTCTCCACCGGGGGCTCCGCCGCGCTCATCGAGTCGCTCGGCCTACCCGTGACCAAGGTCGAGGACCTCACCGGCTTCCCCGAGTGCCTCGACGGCCGGGTCAAGACCCTCCACCCGCGCGTGCACGCCGGACTCCTCGCGGACACCCGCAAGGACGAGCACCTGGCCCAGCTCGACGAGCTCGGCGTCGAGCCGTTCGAGCTCGTCGTGTGCAACCTCTACCCGTTCGCCGCCACCGTCGCCTCGGGCGCGACCCCGGACGAGTGCATCGAGCAGATCGACATCGGCGGACCGTCCATGGTTCGCGCCGCCGCGAAGAACCACCCCAGCGTCGCCATCGTCACGAGCCCGCAGCGGTATGCGCTGGTCCTCGATGCGGTGCGCTGCGGAGGGTTCACCCTCGAGCAGCGCAAGGCGCTGGCGGTCGAGGCCTTCGTCCACACCGCGACGTATGACACCCACGTCGCGTCGTGGCTGGGGAACGTCCATGTCGACACCTCCGAGGGCACCGGCTTCCCGGCCTGGATCGGCGCGACGTGGGACAAGGTCTCCGTGCTGCGCTACGGCGAGAACCCACACCAGCGGGCGGCTCTCTACGCCAACGGGTTCCAACCCGAGCCCGGACTGGCGCAGGCGCGCGTCCTGCACGGCAAGGAGATGTCCTACAACAACTACGTCGACGCGGACGCCGCGGTGCGGGCCGCATACGACCAGGGCGACCAGCCCACCGCGGCCGTCATCAAGCACGCCAACCCGTGCGGGATCGCCGTGGCGACCGATGGCGAGGGCATCGCCGAGGCGCACCGCAAAGCGCACGAATGCGACCCGGTGTCGGCGTTCGGCGGGATCATCGCGACCAACCGCCCCGTGACCGTCGCGATGGCCGAGCGGGTCAAGGACATCTTCACCGAGGTCGTCGTCGCACCGGGCTTCGAGCGGGACGCCCTGGAGGTCCTCACCCAGAAGAAGAACATCCGTCTCGTCGAGTGCGCGCCCCCGACGCCGGGCGGGATCGAGACCCGGCCGGTGTCCGGTGGTCTGCTCGTCCAGAGCCGGGACGCTGTCGATGCGCAGGTGACGGACGACTCGGGTGCGGTGACCGGCGGTGACCTCGCCGAACACTGGCGGCTCGTGGCCGGGGAGCCGGCGGACGAGGCGATCCTGGCAGACCTGCAGTTCGCCTGGCGGGCGGTGCGGGCCGTCAAGTCCAACGCCATCCTCCTGGCTCGAGACGGGGCCTCGGTCGGTATCGGGATGGGCCAGGTCAACCGGATCGACTCGTGCCGGCTCGCTGTGACCCGGGCGGGGGAGCAGCGGGCCGGCGGCGCGGTCGCCGCCTCGGACGCCTTCTTCCCCTTCGCCGACGGCCTCCAGATCCTTCTCGACGCCGGTGTCCGCGCCGTGGTCGCCCCCGGAGGCTCGATGCGCGACGCCGAGGTCATCGAGGCGGCGCAGCGGGCCGGGGTGACGATGTACTTCACCGGCACGCGCCACTTCGCCCACTGACCCGCCTGGGCGCATGACGGAGCTACCCACCGGTAACCGCAAGGGTGCCGCGGACCTTCCCGCCGAGGTGGATGTCCTCGTCGTCGGCGCGGGGCTGTCCGGGGTCGGCATGGGCTATCGCCTCCAGGAGTCCTGCCCCGACCTGACGTATGCGATCGTCGAGTCCCGCGCCGACCTCGGCGGGACGTGGGACCTGTTCCGCTACCCGGGCGTGCGGTCCGACTCGGACATGTTCACGTTCTCCTTCCCGTTCCGCCCGTGGCGCGGCCGGGACTCGCTCGCGAAGGGCGACGACATCCTCGGCTACATCCGGGACACCGCGCGCGAGTTCGGCATCGACGAGCGGATCCACTACGGGTGCAAGGTCGTCGGCGGCAGCTGGTCCACGCCCGAGCAGCGCTGGACGATCGAGCTCGAGGCGACCGTACCCGGTGCGGACGGGACCGCAAACGAGGTGGTCCGGCGCCAGGTGCGCGCCGCATACCTCCACCTGGCGAGCGGTTACTACCGCTATGACACCGCGTTCGATCCGGGCTTCGCCGGCCGCGGGGACTTCGCCGGCGAGATCGTGCACCCCCAGTTCTGGCCCGAGGACCTCGACCACACCGGCAAACGGGTCGTCGTCATCGGCTCGGGCGCCACCGCCGTGACGCTCGTTCCCGCCCTGACCGACCAGGCGGCCCACGTCGTCATGCTGCAGCGCACGCCGAGCTACATCTTCACGGTGCCCGGTTCGGACGCCATCGCCAACGGCCTGCGCGCCGTCCTCCCCGAGCCCGTGGCGCACAAGGCGGTCCGGGCCAAGAACATCGGCATCTCGACCTTCATCTACCGGCTCTCACGTCGCCGACCGGCGCTGGCGCGCAGGCTCATCCTCAGCGATGTGCGCAAGCGCCTGCCCGAGGACGTGGTCCGCGAGCACTTCCAGCCGCCCTACGGCGTCTGGGACCAGCGACTGTGCGCCGTGCCCGACGGCGACTTCTTCGACGCGGTCCAGTCCGGGGCGGCCTCGGTCGTCACCGGGCACATCGACCGCTTCGTCTCCGAGGGGATCCGGCTCACCGACGGGCGGGTCGTCGAGGCCGATGTCATCGTCACGGCGTCCGGTCTCGTCATGGCGGTCGCGGGCGGTGTCGAGCTCACCGCCGACGGCGAGCCGGTGCGTCTGGCCGAGTCGTTCGCCTACCGGGGCACGATGCTCTCCGGTGTGCCGAACGCGTCGATGACCGTGGGCTACACGAACGCCTCCTGGACCCTGCGCGCCGACCTCGTCGCCCGCTACGTGGTCCGGCTGCTGCGCCACCTGCGCGACTACCGGCTCGGCATCGCCGTGCCCGTCGCGCCGGAGGGGATGCGGGCCGGGCCGATCCTCGACCTGTCGGCGGGGTATGTGCGACGCACCATCGATGACTTCCCCAAGGTCGGTGACCGGTCACCGTGGACGCTGCCGCAGAGCTATCTCCACGACCGGTCCAGCTTCCCGAAGGCCGACCTCGGCGCGGACATGGCCTTCTTCCCCATGGGTTCGAAGGTCACGTCGTTGCCCAAGGGGGCGGCCGCCCCCGTGTCCCTCGACCGCGCGGACGTCGTCTCCGCGGCGGAGGTCTGAGCGGTATGCGCTGGTTGCCCCCTCTCGACCTCACCGGAGCGAAGGCGGTCGTCACCGGCGCCGCCGGCGGCATGGGTGAGCACATCGCCGCTGGCCTCGCGCGGCGGGGAGCCTCGATCGTTGCCGCCGACGTGCGGTCCGAGCCGCTGCTCGAGGTCTGCGAGGCGATCCGGCGGGAGAGCCCGCAGGTCGGCGTCTTCGACTACACCGTCGACCTCTCGGACGCTGACGCGAGCGACGCCTTCACGGAGTGGGTCGCTCGTGAGCACAATGACATCCGCGTCCTCGTCAACAACGCGGGCGTCGCGCTGGGCGGCCGGCTGCATGAGGTGAGCAGGGACGACCTCGACTGGCTGCTCACCGTCAACCTCCTCACCCCGCTGCGGATGACCCACGCCCTGCTGCCACTGCTCCTGGAGAACGGCGCCGCCTCGGGAGGACACGCGCACATCGTCACCATGTCCTCGCTCTTCGGCATCGTGGCCCCGCCCGGGCAGACCGCCTACAGCACCTCGAAGTTCGGCCTGCGGGGTTTCTCCGAGGCCCTGCGCCACGAGCTGCAGGAGCAGAGGGCCCCATGCGGGCTCACCCAGGTGCACCCCGGCGGCATCCGGACCGACATCGCCCGGCACGCCCGGGTCGGGGCCGGGGCCGACCCGGAGGATGAGCGCGAGGGTCGTGAGCAGTTCGACAGGATGCTGCGCTTCCCCGCCGACCGAGCCGCCGAGCTCATCATCGAGGCGATGCTCGAGCGCAACCCGCGACTGCTCATCGGGGCCGACGCCAAGGCGCTTGCGGCCGTGACTAGGCTCCTGCCGCGGCGGTACTGGTCACTCCTGAAGCGTGGGATGGACCTCGCGAACCGGTGAGGGGTCCGGCGCCCGGAGGCGGAGGCCCTTGACGCGGGCCCGCGCTGCAACGAGGAACGCGAGCGCGAGACACACTCCCGCGGTGCCGAACCCGACCCCCGGGTCGAGGGGGAGGACGATCGCGAGCGCCCCACCGGCGACCCAGGCCAGCTGCAGGGTCGTCTCGATCCAGGCGAAGACGCGGCTGTGCCGCGACTCCAGCACCTCCGACTGCACGATCGAGTCCATGCAGAGCTTGCCGAGCTGGCTGTAGATCCCGCCGACGAAGCTCACGAGGAGCAGGCTCCACAACCCGTAGAACTGCGCGGCGACGAGGGTGCTCGTGGCCGCGGCCAGGCCGAGGAGCACGAGCGTCGGGGTCGGCG
>JBHEPF010000018.1:0-23578 GCA_046260445.1 Dermatophilaceae bacterium
GATGGTCGTCGGCGGCGAAGGTCGTTCCGGCGCCGAACTTCCCCGAGAGCAGCCCCGAGGCGAGCGGCACACGGGCGATGATCGCGACCTCCGCGGCGGCGGCGGCCTGGAGCACTCGCTCGAGCGGCTTGCGGCGGAACACGTTGAGGATGATCAGCACGGATGCGACGTGCTCGCGCGCGATGGCGGTCAGGGCCTCGTCGACGGTCTCGACGGAGACGCCGTAGGCGCGCATCCGTCCCTTGCACACCATCTCGTCGAGCGTCTCGAAGACGACGTCGCTGGAGTACACCGGAGTGGGCGGGCAGTGCAGCTGGACGAGGTCGAGCATGTCGTCGTTCAGGTTGTCCCTCGAGCGGTCGCTCCACCGGCGCAGGTTGTCCGCCGTGAACTGCTCGGGGGCGTGCGGTTCGGCGCGGCGGCCAATCTTCGTCGCGACGACGAACCGGTCGCGACCGCGCTCGTGGGCGAACGTTCCGACGAGCCGCTCACTGCGCCCGTCGCCATAGACGTCGGCCGTGTCGAAGAACGTCACGCCCGCGTCGGCGGCCGCGCCGAGGATCGCGGCGCCGGTGTCATCGTCCACCTCGCCCCAGTCACCGCCGAGCTGCCAAGAGCCCTGGCCGATGACGCTGACCTCCCGGCCCAGCCTCGAGATCGGACGGTGTTCCATCGCTGCACTCATACCTGCGAGCGTATGCGGGCCGCCTTACCATTCTCGCCCAGGGAGAGAATGGTCATCCTCGGGAGGGATCGGTTGCCGCGCGAAGAGGAAGGTTGCCTCCCGAAGACTCCGTTCAGGCACGCGCGAGGTGAGCAGCGCATACCCTGGGCTGTATGGCGAGCAAAGTCGTGGCGTGCCCATCCTGCGGCACGAAGAACCGGCTGCCGCTGGCTGCCTCAGGGCATCCGCGGTGCCCTTCCTGCAAGACCGACCTGCCGTGGCTCGTCGACGCCGGGGACGCCGACTTCGACGCCGCGGTCGACACCAGTGCGCTCGTCGTCGTCGACCTGTGGGCGCCGTGGTGCGGGCCGTGCCGGATGATCGCGCCGGTCCTCGAGACCTTGAGCCGTGAGATGGCCGGACGGCTCAAGGTCGTCAAGGTCAACGTCGACCACTCGCCATTGGTCGCCCAGCGCTACCGCGCGCAGAGCATCCCGATGCTCCTCATCATGGACAAGGGCGAGGTCGTCGACACCCTCATCGGCGCCCAGCCGGCTCCGATGATGCGGGCCCGGATCCAGGGCGCCCTCGACCGCCGCGCCTGAGGGCACCACCCCCCTGCGCGAGACGTCACCCCCCACTGCGCGAGGCGCCCCCCACTGAGCGAGGGACGGTTGTGCGATGGCTACTCGCCCGGATAGCCGCCGCAGAACCGTCCCTCGCGGCAGAGGCGGGGGGAGAGGGTGAAGGATGCGCGCGGTTCAGCGGACCGTGAAGGTCTTGCTGTCCGTATGCGGGACGAACCCCTCCCCCATGCCGCTCGTACTCTCGACAGTCACCGTGTAGGTGCCCGGCTCGAGGTCGACCGTGAACTCGAACTCACCGAAGCCCATGCCGTTGTCGCTGAGCGTGAAGCCCTCCTCGGTCCCGGCCGGGCCGTCGACCCGCCAGAGGAAGTTCGCCTCGAAGGAGGTGCCGTAGCCGCTGATCGCCACTTCGCCGGCGCCGACCTCCTGGCCCTCGGCGGGGGAGAGGATCCAGACATGGGAGAAGACCTCCGCCTGCGGCGCCCGCGTCGTCGGCTCGCCGACCCGCACGTGACCCCAGGCGTCGGACGCCTCCCCGTCCATGAGGATCGTCACGGTCGTGGCCGCCGGCCCGTCGAGGGTCGAGGCCGCCGTCGCGGTGTAGACGAGCTGTTGCAGCGCCAGGGCGGAGAGCTCACTGCCGACGCTGCCGGAGAACGCGTCGGGCGAGACGTCGACGGTGATGCTCGAGCCCTCGCGCTCCACCTCGAGCTCGTCCGGCGCCACCCACGGCGTCGAGTAGTCCGGGTCCAGCGGCGTGACGGTCATCATCGCCATGACGGCAGACTCCACCGGGTCGCCGAGGTCGGGGACGGTGCGCCACTCGCGGTACAGCCGGAACGAGCCGCCCGAGTCACCCACGTAGTAGACGGGGACACCGGAGATCTCGCCTCCGCCGGCATCGTCGGTCGTCGTGGGCGTCGGTTCCTCGCCGTCGCTGGGGGATGCGGTGGGGGTCACCGTGCCGGTCGGCACCGTCGTCTCGGTGTCCGTGCCGGTCCCCGGGTCGACGGGCTCGTCCGAGCCGCATCCCGTGAGCGCGACCGCCAGAGCGAGGCAGCCGGTCGCGGCCGTCGTGCGAATGAGTCGGTGGCGTGTCATCGTTCTCTCCTCGGGTCGGTCTGAGCCGCTAGCCAGTGGACGCGCGACGGACGCGTCCGGTGAACCGGCGTGACCCGATCGTTATTCACACGGGTCTTCGCAGGTCAGGCGGTCGCGCACCGGCCTACCGTGTGAAGTATGGCGCGGCTACGGCGGGTGAGCCCGATGATGCGTGGCTGGACCCGGAGAAGGGCCGGCAGGGGGTTCGCGTACCGCAACGCGGACGGGCGTCCCCTGCCCGAGAGCGAGGTCGAGCGGATCCGGTCCCTCGCCATCCCACCGGCCTGGAAGGACGTGTAAATCTGCCCGCTCCCGAACGGGCACATCCAGGCGGTCGCCCCGGATGCCGGGTCGCACCTCCCCGATGCGCCGGCAGGAGCTGCTCGAGAGGGCGGTGCTGGAGCTGCTGTCCTGACCGAGCCACGGCCTGGTCGGTGCCAGGAACGCGTGAGTCAACCGGGGTGATGACCCCGCTTGAGTCACCCGCTGTCGCCGACCGTCCTGGAGCCCGCTGGCGGCCAGGGCTCAGAGCCCGACGGCCTCGGCGACCCACTCCCACATCGCCCGCCGCTGTTCGTCGGTGGGCTCGTTCCGCCCGAGGAACGCCGTCGGCCGCTCGCGCCGGTCCATCCACAGCCCGCCGTCGGGCGGCGCGGGCTCGCTCGCGAGGAGCCACGTCGTCGTGTCCGCTCCGGCGTCGGCGTCCCGCAGGATCGGCCCCATCACCTTGTCGAAGGTCGGCAGCTGCTGCGTCACCCCCGGTGTCTCCGCCCAGCCCGGGTGCATGGCATACAGCCGCAGCGGCGCCCAGCGCTCGGCCAGGATCCCCGACAGCTCCACCTGGGTCCGCTTGCTCCGGGCGTATGCGGTGCTCCCCGAGTACTGGCCCCTCTCGTAGTTCGGGTTGCGAACGGGCAGTCCCTGCGCATACATCCCGCCAGAGGTGACGAACACGACCCGGGCCTGCTGCGGGGCGAGTAGCGGCTGGAGCAGCTCGGTCATGAGAACGGGGCCGAGGACGTGGATGGCCATCGTCATCTCGTGGCCCTGGGGTGACTCGGTGCGCTTCGGCGGGAGGGCTCCGGCGTTGTGCACCAGTCCGGCGAGCGGCGGTGCGGCCGCGGCGATCTCACCCGAACAGCGCCGGACGCTGTCGAGGTCGGACAGGTCGCAGAGCCAGATCGTCGACGGACCGGGCAGGTCCGCCGCCACCTGCTCCGCCTTGTCCCTGTTGCGGACGATGAGGTGGGTATGCGCGCCGAGCCTACTCAGCTGCCGCGCCGTCGCGTGGCCCAGGCCGGAGGTCGCCCCCGTGACCGCGACGTGAGCACCTCGCAGCGCGTGCGGTGCGGGGTCGGCTGGCCAGGTGGGGAGACGGCGGCGCACGGCATACCCGATCGCCGAGAACCCGGGTACGACGGCGCGGTCGAGTGCGGTGTCGAGGGCCGAGGACAAGGTGCTCAAGGTGACCACATTCTTAGCCTAGGTGGCCGACAGGCTTGCGCTGGGTGACCACCGGTGCGATAGCGTTTTCTCAACGCCCCAGGGGGCAGAGAACGCGGTTGCAGGTTCCTGCCCCGGGGACCAGATACGAGTCGAAGAGGCACGCCATGCCAGCGCCCACCACCCCCTCCCCGTCCACCACCCCCAGCCCTCTCGGCGTGACCGCCACCAGGGCCCCCGATCCGCTCCTTCCGGCCATCAACCTCCGCCTCGCCCTCCTCGGCCTGCCCAAGGTCCAGGCCGCCGAGGACACCGACGACGAGCTCGTCGCCCCGCTCCTCGAGCGCCAGCGCGAGATGAGCCGGCGCCTCGACGACCGGCTACCTCCGGTCGACGAGCGGATCGAGGAGTTCCTCAGCGACTACCTGAGCGGCGTCGAGAACATCCCGCGGCTGCCGCGCCACACCCTCTCGCTCGACCTGCCCGGGATGGCCCGGAGCCTGTCGCTGCCCGCGGATGCCGACGAGTACTCCTCCGAGCTCATCACGAGCTACCGCCTCGCCAACGGGGTCCTGCACAACCCGCGCAGTGACCGGCGCACGACCGCCGGCGTCTTTCACCTCGCCGAGGGCGGTCTGCCGATCCCCGACGACAAGAAGGCCGTCCCGCGAGAGGTGTTCGCCGCGCTCCTGGAGCGTGCTCTCACCCCCTCGAGCAAGACGCTCGAGCTGCCGGTGACGTCCACCCAGGAGGACAAGGCGTCCTGCTTCGTCTCGCTGCTCCTGCGCCCACTGGTCGTCGTCGGGGTGCCGGGACACAGCCGCGAGCGACGGCTCGAGACGCGCTTCATCGTCCCCGGGAGCATGGTCGCCAACCTCGACTTCGTCGAGGGCATCTTCGGCAACGCCGGTGACCCCTACCTCCCGGAGAACGACGCCGCGCTCGACCCGCTCGGCTGGACCGGTCACACCGGGCTGGTCATCCTCGCGCCGCAGATGACGACCGCGACGAAGAAGTCGCTCGGCCTCCCGCACCGCAGCGAGGCCACCGAGCGGCAGCTGCGCGACGGCATGTGCTGGAGCGACCCGGCGGAGTGCTACAACGACGGCCAGGCCTTCAAGGTCTGCGCCCGCGATGAGCGCGGGGTCATGGTGACGCTCATCGCCGACAACTACTTCGGATACTGCAAGAAGGAGGTCAAGACCCAGATCTCCATGTCCGCGAACCTGCTCGGCGGTGCGGAGGAGGAGCACTCCGGCGGCGCGATGGTCTTCCCCAGCTGGGACGAGGGCAAGGAGTTCACCAACAAGTATGCGGTCGACGCCCCCTCCGTCGCCGACGTGACCGACCGCGACCCGCAGGAGTGGGTCGTCGACCCGGCCGGGTGGGCACAATCGGCGCGCGACCCCCGGGTCGTGCTCGTTCCCACGGACGCTCACTACTCACTGCGCACCCGGTCGATCACCTGGCAGGACGCCGGGGTCGACGCCACCATCCCGTTCCGTGGGGACAGCACCTATCTCGACACGAGCGGGTTCCGGGTCCAGATGAGGCAGGTCCGCACCGACCCGGTGCAGTGGACCATCACGGGCACCTCGGCGACCACAACGGTGTGTCACAAACCGTGCACCGTGTCCGGAGGTGGCAAGTCCGAGATCTCGAAGTCGATCGCCGACGCGATCACCATCGGGACGGCCTACGTGGCGGACTTCGACGCGGACATGGATGCCGTCAAGGCGGTCGTCTCGCACGACTTCTCCCAGCGGTACGCCGACATGGCGCGCAACGGCCAGGACACCCGGCCGGTGTTCGGCTCCGAGCGGAGCATCGGCAGCGTCATCAAGCTCTTCACCTCACGCCGCGAGTACTCCGCGGACCACAACGACTTCATCGGCTCCATCCCGACGCACATCCTCGAGCTCATCTATGTCATCAAGGTGGCCTACCAGCCGGAGTGGGGACAGGACTGGCGCAGCCACTTCTCGGTGAGTCGGGTCAACGGCCGCCCCGGCAACCAGCTCCTCCTCGACGGTCAGCCCGTGCTGGTCGACATGCTGCGGGTCGGCTATGAGGAGGACGGCTCCTACCGACTCTTCAGCCTGCGGCCAGACTTCGCCCCCGCCGTCAAGGTCCAGACCGAGGACGACATCACCGCCTCCGTCGTGGTGCCCGATCCGGCGGGTGGCCCGTCGCGCAAGTTCGTCGAGAACTGCGAGGGGCTGCTCTTCCAGCGCCCGGACGACGCGGTCATCCCCGGCTACGACACGATGGCCGAGGCCGACATCGCCTCGCCCGGGACCTTCCTGTCGAACTGGCAGCCGCTCGACCACGCAGCGGCCCAGGTGATCACGGACGACGCGATCACCCTCAGCAAGTTCACCGAGCCGATGCGCAACCTGCTCACCGAGTTCGTCGCCGATGCCGACGGCGCGGGCCCTGGGTACGTCGTGTGCTCGGCCAAGCCGCGCATGGTCGACGGCAAGCCGTCGAAGAACCCGCGCTACCTCCAGGTGCGACCCGACCTCGCCGACCCGGTGGCCACGACGACCGCGAAGACCGCGCTGCGGATCGGGCGAGGCCTGTCGATGAGTGACCCCGTCCCCTTCGAGGTCGACGTCATCGCCGCGGGACGCCGCAACAACCCGCCGGGTGACGGGGTCCCGGCCCTGTGCGCGTTCGGCCCCCTGCACTACCTCGAGCTGCCCGAGCTCCTCATGGAGTTCATCTCCTCGATGACGGGCAAGTCGCCCTCGACGACGGGGGCCGGAAGCGAGGGGGCGCTGACCAAGGCTCCGTTCAACGCTCTGCCGACGACCTACGACCTCAACGCCGCCTTCCTCTCGTATGCGCTGACCGGCTACGACGGGTGGCTGTCCGGTGCCGGGCACGTGGGCCCGAACGTGCGGGTCGACCACGACGTGAGCCTCCTCATCCCCGAGATCTTCGCCCGGATGCAGCCGCACGAGCGCTCGGCGGCCTGGCTCACCGAGCACGACTATCTCGAGCGGATCGAGGACATCGAGATCGACGACGCGGGTTCAGTGGACGGCGGCTCGGGCTCTCGGATGCTCGCGGCGAGCAGGCTCGGGCACCGGATCACCGAGAAGTTCGCGTCGACGTTCCTCGGGCGCATCTTCATGCACCCGGACTCGATCTTCACCGAGGCGGTGCTGCGTCCCGAGACCCAGGACCGTCAGGTCTTCGTCGACTCGGTCGAGGTGATGGTGAGCACCCACGAGCGGGTGGCCCGCGCATACCTCAAGGACGGGACGATCGACTCGGCCGTCCCGCCGGTGCGCGCGCTGCTCGAGATCATGGCCGACGGCATCTCCTCGGACGGGCTCACCCTCGACGACCCGGCGTTCCGGCGTATGTTCACCCGGGACACGGTCCTGGAGAGCGACTGGTACGCCGCCCGACTCGACGCCGCCCAGGCGCAGCTCGTCGCGCGGGCCGACGCCGGCATCGCCGCCCTCGAGGAGCTCGTCGAGGTGGACAGTGGCTCCGGGATGTCGGAGCGGCTGGGTCTGGCCGACCGGCTCGCCGAGGTCACCGCGGCGCGGGACGAGGCTGCCTCGGCACAGGCCCGCCAGGCACTCGTCGGGACGATCGGACGGCAGGTCTCGATGCGCTGACCTGCGGCGGAACGGGCCCCCTGTCCGCCCCCTGTCCGCGCCGTCTGTGTGCTGACCCACCCGGCCTATCCATGCCCTGTGCAGCAGGAGCATACTGAGCCCTGATGAGCGCATCGTCGCGCTCACACGTCGCCCCGATCAGTGCATGACGGGGCGGGTTGAGAAGGGACACGTATGAGAAGGACAAAGACGTCCGCAGCGATCCTCGCGGTCGCGGCCCTCGGGCTTGCGGGTTGCGCCACCGGCACGACGGGCTCGGATGACAGCGCCGCCGACGACGCCACGACCGCCGAGTCGACCGAGACGCGGGAAGCCACCGAAGGAGGCGCGGGCGGCGACGTCGGTGTCTTCACCTGGTGGGCCTACGGCTCGGAGAAGGTCGGACTCGACGCGCTGGTCGAGGTGTTCAACGAGCAGTACCCGAACAACACGTTCGTCAACCTCGCGGTCGCCGGCGGGGCCGGCACCAACGCCAAGGCCAAGCTCGCCTCGGACCTCGAGAACGCCAACCCGCCCGACTCCTTCCAGGGTCACGCCGGTGCCGAGCTGACGGACTACATCGTCAACGACCAGGTCGAGCCCGTCAACGACGTCATCGACGCGCTCGGTGGCACGTCGGTCTTCCCGCAGGACCTGCTCGACCGGATCACCGTCGAGGGCAACATCTACTCGGTGCCCGCGAACATCCACCGCAGCAACGTCGTGTGGGCCAACCCCGAGGTGCTCACCGCGGCCGGTGTCACGGAGACCCCCGCCGACATGGACGCCTGGCTCGCCGACATGCAGAAGGTCAAGGACTCCGGTGTCGAGACGCCGCTGTCGATCGCCGGGACGTGGACGCTCGTCCACCTCTTCGAGAACGTGCTGCTGGCCGACCTCGGGCCGGACGACTACGCGGGCCTCTTCGACGGTTCCACCGCGTGGGACTCCGAAGGTGTGCAGACCGCGGTCGACCACATGACCCAGCTGCTCGCGTTCGCCAACAACGCCGCCGACGGTGACGACTGGGTCGGCGCGACCGACATGGTCATCGACGGCACCGCCGCCTACAACGTCATGGGCGACTGGGCGGTCGGGCAGTTCAACTCGCGCGACCAGGTCGACGGCGAGGACTACGTCTACTTCCCGGTCCCGGGCACGGACGGCGTCTTCAACTTCCTCGCCGACTCCTTCACCCTGCCCGTGGGCGCCTCGAACCCCGAGGCCACCAAGGACTGGCTCATGACGGTCGGCTCGGTCGAGGGACAGAAGGCGTTCAACATCGCCAAGGGCTCGATCCCGGCCCGGACCGACGTCCCCGCCGACGACTTCCCGGCCTACCAGCAGTCGGCGATCGACTCCTTTGCCAGCGACACCATCGCGTCCTCGATCGCGCACGGTTCCGCCGTTCGGCTCGCGTGGCTCGATGACATCTCCACCGCCACGGCGAAGTTCTACTCCACCAAGGACGGCGACACCTACGTCGCCGACCTCACCGCGGCAGCCGAGAAGGCGCTCGGCTGAGCCTCCCGCTCATTCACCACGGTTCGCACCGGATCCGGCCACGGTCGGGTCCGGTGCGAACCGCATACATCTCCTGAGCAGACGTATGCGGTCGGCACCGCACTCGTCCGTCTCCTCCCACGCCTCCCGGTGAAGGGATCAGTCGCATGTCACGCGTGAAGACCTGGCTCCCCGGCCTCGCTCTCGTCAGTCCCTCGATCATCCTCATCGCGATCTTCGTGTACGGGCTGATCGGGCAGAACGTCTGGACCTCCCTCAACGTCTCGACCCGGCGCGTCGTCGTGGGCGGTGAGATCGTCGAGCGGGCGCAGCACGCCGGTGGGATCGCCAACTACGGCACCCTCCTCGGGAGCTCGGGGTACCAGCACGCCCTGTGGAACCTGCTCGTGCTCACCGTCGTCTTCGTCGTCGGCACGATGTTCTTCGGGCTCCTCTGGGCGGTGCTGCTCGAGAAGGGCGTGACTGCCGAGGGGTTCTTCCGCTCCGTCTATCTCTTCCCCATGGCGGTGTCCTTCATCGCGTCCGGTGTCGTGTGGCGGTGGCTGCTCAGCCCACAGCAGGGGGAGCAGGCGGTCGGCCTCAACCAGCTGCTGCAGATGGTGGGCCTGGACTCCCTCCAGTCGTCGTGGTGGTCGACCGACAGCCGGTGGAACATGGCCGCGATGGCGGTGCCGGCCATCTGGCAGCTCTCCGGCTATGTCATGGCGCTCTTCCTCGCCGGCTTCCGGGGGATCTCGGAGGACCAGCGTGAGGCGGCCCGGATCGACGGCGCGAGTGAGCTGAAGATCTACCGGCACGTGCTCTTCCCGCAGCTGTCCCCGATCGCGCTCTCGGCACTCATCATCATCGGGCACATGTCGATGAAGATGTTCGACCTCATCTATGCGATCGCCGGGCCGAACTCCTACGTCGCCGCGGTCCCCACCACGCTCATGTGGACCCAGATGTTCAACCAGGGCGACAAGGTCATGGCGGCGGTGAACGCGACGGTACTGCTGCTCATCGTCGCGGTCGTCGTCGTCCCCTACCTCGTCTACACGAACCGCACCGAGATGGACCGGGCCTGATGAGCACGACGACCGACGCCGTCCCCGGCCGCCCGCTCCCGGCCGACGCCGCTGCGGTGACCACCGCATACACGGACACGGGCAAGGCGCCCGGCACCGAGGGCAGCACCGGGGCGCGGACGATCCGCTATGCGCTGCTGCTCATCTTCGCCCTCGCCATTCTCATGCCGATGTATGTCCTCATCGTCACCAGCCTCAAGCCGTCCGGCGGCGCGGGTGCGAGCGAGGCGTGGACGCTGCCGACCCGGATCTCGTTCGACGGGTGGGTGAGCGCGATCGACCGGCTCACCCCCTCGATCATCCGCACCGTGATCATGGCGGTGGTCGCGGCGGTGCTGAGCTCGATGCTCGGGTCGATGAACGGCTTCGTGTTCTCCCGGTGGCGCTTCCCCGGAGCGCAGGTCGTGTTCACGCTGTTCCTGTTCGGGATGTTCATCCCGTACCAGGCGGTCATGATCCCGCTCACCGGGATGATGCTCAGCGTGGAGCAGTCGCTGCCGTGGTTCTCCGGCATCGTCAAGCTCATCGCGGTGCACACGATCTTCGGCATCCCGATCTGCACGCTCATCTTCCGCAACTACTACGCGACCGCGGTGCCCAACGACATCCTCGAGGCCGCGAAGATCGACGGTGCGGGGATGTGGCGGATCTACCGCTCGGTCGTGCTGCCCATCTCGATCCCGGCGTTCGTCGTGACGCTCATCTGGCAGTTCACCTCGGCGTGGAACGACTTCCTCTTCGCGCTGTTCCTCACCAACCGCAACAACGGCCCGGTGACCTTCGTCCTCAATGAGCTCGCCGGCGGGCAGAATCCGGACTATCCACAGATCATGGCCGGCGTGCTCGTCGCCTCGCTCCCCACGCTGCTCGTCTACATCCTCCTCGGCCGCTACTTCATCGGCGGGCTGATGTCGGGCTCGGTGAAGTAGCCGGTCCTCGCGGCGGCTTCGTCCGCATGAGGGCTCAGCCGCATCCCTGGCTCAGTGCATCTCGGGCACGAACTCGCGGGCGTCGGCGTAGTCGAGGCCGGTGAGCTCGAGCAGGTCGATGAGAATGCTGCGGGCCTGGGCGACGATGACGACGCTCGACAGGGACAGCGGATGGTGGTCGATGGCAGTGCTCGCATCGGCCGCGGCGACGATCCGTTCCCTCGCGCGGGTGGGCAGCCGGCGGGCCTGGAGCTCGCGGGAGCAGAACTCTGCGATGCCGGCGACGTCGTCGAGGAGGTCGATGACCTCGGGTGGGGCCTGCTCGTTGCGGTAGGCCGAGACGGTCACCCGCCGGGCGAGCACGCGGAGGTTGCGCAGCATCCGGTCGAGGGGCGCGACGAGCGCGGCGATCTCCTGGACGTGCTCACGCTCACCACGGAGCAGTGGTGAGTAGCGCACCAGCTCGACGCCCTCACTCGCGGCGCTCGAGAGCTCCTCGAGCATCCCCTCCGTCGCCCGGGCCCGGTCGAGGACGGCGTCGGCCGCACGCTGGTCGCCCGAGCGCAGGGCATCCTCGGCCGCCCGGAGCGTTGCGGCGGTCTCGGTGAGCACCGCGGCCGCCTGGTGCCGAGGCCGCTGGACCGGCGTCGTCGGGGCGACGAGGGCGAAGACGAGCGCGATCGCACACCCGAGCAGCGCGTCCGCCCACCGCGACAGCCCTGGCTCAACACCCGGGAGCAGGGTGACCACGATGGCCGCCTGGATCCCGGCCTGCATGACCATGAGGGTGCGGGCGCCGAGCCACAGCGCGACCGACATGGCGATGAACACCGCGAGCGCGATCTGCCACGGCCCGCTGCCGAACAGGGTGACGAAGACATCGCCGGTGAGCACCCCGAGGAAGACACCGACCGCGACCTCGACGACCCGGGTCACCCGCTGCCCGAAGGACAGTCCGAGGCAGAGGATCGCCGCCACCGCAGCGAAGAACGGCTGCTCGTGGCCGAGCAGCCGCACGCCGAGGAACCAGCCGAGACCGGCGGCCAGTGCCATCTGAGTGACGAGGAACAGGTGCGCCCGCCAGCGCCGGAGCCGCCGCCGATGGGAGGCCATCCCGCGTCGGCCGGCTCGCTCGCTGAGGTCGAAGGCGCGCAGCGACATCCGTTGGATGGCGGTGCCCCAGGGAGGCCGCTCGGGAGGAGGTCGCTGGTCGGGTGTCTCGCTCACGTCCCCATTCTCCGCTCCCAGTCATTCTCCGCTCCCAGTCATTCTCCGGTCTCCAGTCGAGAGTGCAGGACACGCCGTACGGCGACTACCGCATACGGCGTGTCTCGCACTCTCGACTGGGTGCGCGGGGATCGCACTCACGGCATGCTGGGGTCGGACAGACTCCGAGGTATGCGTGAAGGAGCGAGCATGGACGTGACCAGGGCGGACAAGGACAGGCAGTATCGGCTCAACGACGGGAACCGGCTCCCGGTGGTCGGGTTCGGGACCTACCCGCTGCGGGGTGAGTCGGGGGTGGCCGCCATGGTGGGCGCCCTCGAGAACGGGTACCGGTTGCTCGACTCGGCGGTGAACTACGAGAACGAGGTCGAGGTCGGCGAGGCGGTCCGCGGCAGCGGGCTCGACCGTGACGAGATCCAGGTGACGACCAAGGTCCCGGGCCGGCATCATGCCCGCGACCTCGCGGTGGGCAGCGTCGAGGAGAGCCTGAAACGGATGCGGCTCGACGTGCTCGACCTCGTGCTCATCCACTGGCCGAACCCGCGCCGCGGCCTCTATGTCGAGGCCTGGGAGGCGCTCGTGGAGTGCCGCGAGCGCGGGTTGGTCCGCTCGATCGGTGTCAGCAACTTCACCGAGGAGCACCTGAGCCGGATCATCGACGCGACCGGTGTCACCCCGGCGGTCAACCAGGTCGAGATCCACCCCCGCTTCCCGCAGGGGGAGCTCGTGGCGGTCCACGAGCGGCTCGGCATCGTGACCGAGTCGTGGTCACCGCTCGGCAAGGGCAGCGTGGACCTCGACGCCGAGCCGATCGCCGCCGCAGCGCGCGAGCACGATGTGAGTGCCGGCCAGGTCATCCTGCGCTGGCACCTCCAGCGCGGACTGCTGCCGCTGCCGAAGTCCGAGTCACCGGACCGGCAGCGGGAGAACCTCGACGTCTTCGGCTTCGAGCTGAGCGACGAGCAGATGGCCGCCCTCACCGCGATGGGCGTCACCGACGGGCGCCGCTTCGACGGCGACCCGGACACCCACGAGGAGATGTAGCAGAGAAGATGTAGCCGCGCCAGGGCGGCACGAACCGCCCTATTGCCAGGTTTGTCCCGCCGGTGCGCCGAGCCGTCCGGCGGCTGTGTCCTCGGGTCTGACGCACATACGGTGGCCGGCCGCACTTACGCACGGGAGGCGGACCTGGGGTGGACGGCTGGAGCAATTGCTGGAGCCGGCCACCTCACCTCCGGCCGACCAGGGTATGTGCGGCGAGGCGGGCGAGGAGGTCGGCGGCCACGCTCACGGCGATGACGGCCGGGTCCTTGCCCGGCAGGCCGGGCAGCCCGATCGGTGTCGTCACCCTGTCGACGTCCTCCTCCGACAGCCCGTCCTCGAGCAGCCGCCGCCGTAGCCGCGCCCACTTCGCGCTCGACCCGATGAGCCCGATCGAGCCGAGACCGGGAGTCCGCAGCGCGGCGTCGACGATGGCCGCGTCCTCGGCGTGGTCGTGCGTCATGACGAAGAGGTGAGCCCCGGTCGGGAGCGTGACGAGCACCTCCTCGGGAAGCAGTGGCACCGAGTGCAGCCGGATCCGGGCGGTGGCGTCCGCGAGCGGTGCGAGCACGTCGTCGCCGAAGCGCTCCGGCCGGGTGTCGACCAGATGCAGGTCGAGGTCGTGTCGCGCGAGGATCCGGGCCAGCTCGAGCCCGACGTGCCCCATCCCGAACACCGCCACCGCCGCCACCACGGGCAGCGGCTCCAGCAGCACCGTCACCTCACCGCCACAGCACTGCACACCATGCCGCTTCTCGTCACGTGAGCCCCGCTCCGACAGCGTCGAGGTGAACGTCTCCGGGATCGACGACCCGGAGCCCAGCATCGCCCGTGCCTTCTCGATGGCGACCGCCTCGAGGTTGCCGCCGCCGACCGAGTCCCACGACGCATACCGGCCGACGACCATCTTGGCCCCCGCCTCCCGGGGAGCGTGCCCGCGGACGGCGACCACCGTCACGAGAACGCCGGCCTCCCCCCGCTTCCGCAGGTGCTCGACCGCCGCCAGCCAGCGCATCTCAGACCTCCGTCAGCTCACGCTCAGCCGGCTCCGCGACCGAGCGGTATGCGCCGCGCGCCTTCTCGAGTGCCCAGAACACCGCCTCGGGCGTGGCCGGGCTCGCCAGCTCGACGCTCGTCCCCGCCGGACCGAACGCCGCGCACGCCTGCCGGAGCGCCTCGCGCACCGAGAAGGCGAGCATGATGGGCGGCTCCCCGACCGCCTTGGAGCCATAGACGGCACCCTCCTCGTGCGCCCGCCCGAGCAGGTCGACGTGGAAGACCTCGGGCATCTCGGACAGGCTCGGCAGCTTGTAGGTGCTCGCGCTCTGGGTGAGCAGCCGGCCACGGTGCTCGCCGTCGCTCTCGTCCCAGCGCAGGTCCTCGAGGGTGAGCCAGCCGGCGCCCTGGACGTACCCGCCCTCGATCTGGCCGATGTCGACGAGGGGGGAGAGGCTGTCGCCGACGTCGTGGACGATGTCGACGCGCCGGTTCCGGTAGATGCCGGTAAACCCGTCTACCTCGACCTCGGTCGCGGCGACGCCGTAGGCGAAGTACTTGAACGGCGTGCCACGCATGACGCTCGGGTCCCAGTCCAGTCCCTCGGTCCGGTAGTACCCCGCGGCGAAGAGCTGCACCCGCGCGAAGTAGGCGAGGCCCACGAGCTCCTCCCACGTCAGGGTCCGCTCGGTGCCGGCAGCCGACACGACCCCGTCGACGAAGCGGACGTCGGTCACGGGCGCCTCGAGCCGCTCGGCCGCCACGTCCGCCATTCGCCCGAGGATCTGCTCGCAGGCATCCTTGATCGCGCCGCCGTTGAGGTCGGCGCTCGCGGACGCCGCGGTCGCGGAGGTGTTCGGCACCTTGTCGGTGCGGGTCGGCGCGAGCCGCACCCTCGCCAACGGCAGGCCGAGCGTCGTCGCCGCGACCTGGAGCATCTTGGTGTGCAGCCCCTGACCCATCTCGGTGCCGCCGTGGTTGATGAGGACGGACCCGTCCTTGTAGACGTGCACGAGCGCGCCGGCCTGGTTCAGCGCCGTGAAGTTGAACGAGATGCCGAACTTCACCGGGGTGATCGCAAGTCCACGCTTGGTGTGCTGATGGGCGGCGTTGAACTCCGCGATCTCCCCGCGCCGCCGGTCGAGCTCGGCCGATGCCGTCACCTCGTCCCAGGCGCGGTATGCGCGCTCCGCCTGGGTGATGACCTGGCCGTAGGGCGTGTGCTGGCCGTTCTCGTAGAAGTTGCGGCGGCGCAGCTCGTGCGGCTCGATCCCGAGCACCGGTGCGCACCGGCCGAGGATGTCCTCGAGGACGAGCATGCCCTGGGGGCCGCCGAACCCACGGAAGGCGGTCGATGAGGTCTTGTTCGTCCGGGCCACGCGGCCGACGAAGCGGGCGTGCGGGATCCAGTAGTTGTTGTCGACGTGACACAGGGCCCGCGCCAGCACGGGCTCGGACAGGTCGAGGCTCCACCCGCCGTCGGAGGTGAGGGTCGCGTCGAGGGCGACGAGCCGTCCGGAGGCATCGAAGCCCACGCGCCACGTCGCGTGGAACCCGTGGCGCTTACCGGTCATGGTGAGGTCCTGAGACCTGTTGAGCCGCAGGCGAACCGGCCGCCCGGTGAGGACCGCCCCGAGGGCGGCGACCGCCGCATACCCATGGGGTTGCTGCTCCTTGCCACCGAACCCGCCGCCCATGCGCAGGGCCTGGACCGTCACCTCGTGGGCGGGCACGCCGAGGACATGGGCGACGATGTCCTGGGTCTCGGACGGATGCTGGGTGCTGCTCTGGACGAAGAGGCTTCCATCATCCTCGACGATCGCGAGGCAGGCCTGGGTCTCGAGATAGAAGTGCTCCTGGCCGGCCATCTCGGTCGTGCCCTCGAAGGTGTGGGCCGCGCTCGCGAGGGCGTCCTCGACGTCGCCGCGCACCACGGTGCGCACCTGGCCCTGGAAGCTGCCGGCGTCGATGGCCTCGACGATGGTGACGATCGAGGGCAGCGGCTCGTAGTCGACGTCGACCGCGTCCGCGCCATGTCGCGCGGCCTCGAGGCTCTCCCCGAGCACCCAGCAGACCGCCTGGCCGTGGAACTGCACCTCGTGCGGGAACAGCGGCTCGTCGCCGAAGTCTCCCGAGTCGTTGACCCCTGGCACGTCGTCGGCGGTGAGCACCCGGACCACGCCCGGGATCTCGTATGCGGTGCTTGCGTCGAGCGCGGTGATGCGGGCGTGGGCGTGGGGCGCCTGGACCGGCCAGGCGTGGAGCACGTCCTTGGTGCGGGGGTGGAGGTCGTCGGTGTAGATCGCGCGACCCGTCACGTGCAGCGCTGCGGACTCGTGGGGGATCGGTGCGCCGACCGCGGCATGCTCGGGACGCTCGGAGAGACGGCTCACGACCCGGGCTCCTCGCTCCGCGTGGACTCGGCGTACAGCTTGAGGAGCGACTGCTCGAGCATCGCCCGGCGGTAGCGGTCGCTCGCGCGCTGGTCCGAGATCGGCGTCCCCTCGGTCGCGAGCATGGCGGCGGCCCGGGCGACCGGCTCGAGCGACCACGACATTCCTTTGAGGGCCGCCTCGGTGGCGAGTGCACGGATGGGGGTGGCGGCGACACCACCGATGCCGATGCGGGCCTTCGTCACGGTCCCGTCGGCGACCTCGAGGGCGAAGGCGACGGCGACGCTGGAGATGTCGTCGTAGCGGCGCTTGGTGATCTTGTGGAACGCCGCGATGTTGCTCACCGGCAACGGGATCCGGATCTCGC
Organism: Dermatophilaceae bacterium; assembly: GCA_046260445.1. Lineage (GTDB taxonomy): Bacteria > Actinomycetota > Actinomycetes > Actinomycetales > Dermatophilaceae > F2B08. The sequence goes on from JBHEPF010000018.1 coordinate 16,954, forward strand.
GGATGAGCTCGTCGCGGCCGCGGGCCGTCTCTCGATACCCCGTGAAGAAGCCCGCGAGGGGCACCTCTCGGTCTCCCTCCGGCCCGGTGAGGACCAAGGACGCCTCGAGAGCGAGGAGCACCGGGGCCGCGTCGCCGATCGGTGAGGCGGTGGCGAGGTTGCTGCCGAGGGGGGCCGCGTTGCGAATGAGCCGGGAGGCGAACTGCGGGTGCAGCTGGTCGAGCAGCGGGACGTGTCCCGCCAGTCCGCGCTCCACCTCCGTGAGGGTGAGGGCGGCTCCGATCCGGATCTCGGCGTGGTCCATCTGCAAGGTCCGCAGCTCGGGCAGGCGGTCGACGGCGAGGAGGAGGGAAGGCCGAAGAGCCTGGAGGTTGATCGCGACGCCGAGGTCGGTCGCGCCGCCGAGGACCAGTGCGTCGGGGTGCTCGGCGAGCAGCCGGATCGCCTCGGCGAGGTCGGCGGGCCGCACGAACTCAGCTCCGTCTGCGCTGAAGCGGGTGTGCCGCGGGGCGGGCGGTGGGGCCGCGCGGCGTTGCGCGAGGGAGTCCTCGCCGTCCGGGGCGCCGAGCGCGTGGGCGGCATCGACGATCGGCCGGTACCCCGTGCAGCGGCACAGGTTGCCGGACAGGGCGTGCGGGTCGAACTCGTCACGGCCCGGCCGGTAGAACTCCGCCGCCATCGAGCAGACGAACCCCGGCGTGCAGTATCCGCACTGGGACCCGCCCCGCTGGGCGAGCTCGCGCTGCACCGGGTGGAGATGGCCGGGGGCACCGATCCCTTCGACGGTGACGACCTCCTGGCCGTCCAACGCCGCGACCGGCGCGAGACAGGAGTTGATCGCCACCCATTCGGTGGGGTGTGAGTCCGCGGGACCCGCGTCGACGTCGGCGGGCGTGGCCCGGGCGACCAGGACCGCGCAGGCTCCGCACTCACCCTCGGCGCAACCCTCCTTGGCCCCCGTGAGGCCGCGGTCGCGCAACCAGTTCAGGAGCGTCGTGTGGGGGGTGACGCCGTCGAGCCGGACGGGGGTGCCGTTGAGCGTCAGGCTCGGACCGTCGGTGGCGGTCGGGGCCGGGTGCTCGTCTGTCGTGGTCATCGTGCTCCTGCCGTGGGTGCGCTTTCACGCTACTCCGCGCACAAACCTGGGATGTCCTCGTGTGTGACGAGAGACGCTCGGGCCGTCGGGGCGGGCGTTGGGAGCGGGCCGGGCGCACATCCGCCGGGAGGGCGGGGGTGGGGTCAGCGGGCGGAGGAATTGCTGCGGCCGGCCACCTGATCCCCGTCCGCGGGGCGTATGTGCGGCGCCCCACGGCAGGTCCGTCCGGCGGGCGCGCATCCGGCGGCAGGGCGAGCGCGCGGTGGCTCAGGCTCGGGCGGGGCCGCGCGTCACCCTCCCCAGGCCCGTGCCGTCGGGCGCCGCTGCGACGATGTCGTTGGTCGCAGCCCACTGGTCGAGGTCGCGACCCTCGATCGCGGCGGCCATGAGGTCGGGGAAGAGGTCGGGCGTGCAGGCGAACGCCATGACCCCGAGCGAGGCGAGCGCTGCCGCGTGGTCGGCGTCGTACACCGACGCCCCCGAGTCGCTCAGCGCGAGCAGCGCGATCATCCGTACTCCCGAGTCGACGATGCTCCGGCAGCGCCGCAGCATCTCCTCGGCGATCCCGCCCTCGAGCAGGTCGGAGATGAGCACGAGGACCGTGTCCTGTGGCTGCTGGACCAGCCCCTGGCAGTAGGCGAGGGCACCGTTGATGTCGGTCCCGCCCCCGAGCTGGACCCCGAAGATGATGTCGACCGGGTCCTCCATCTCGTCGGTGAGGTCGACGACAGCGGTGTCGAAGACGATGAGGCTCGTTCGCACCGACCGCAGCGAGGCCAGGACGGCACCGAAGACCGAGGAGTACACGATGGACTCCGCCATCGAGCCGGACTGGTCGATGCACAGGACGATGTGCCGGTCGACCTGGCTGGTGCGGCGCGCATACCCGATGAGGCGCTCCGGGATCACGGTGCGGTGCTCTGGCTGGTAGTGCTTGAGGTTCGCGGTCACCGTGCGTCGCCAGTCGACGTCCCGCAGCCGCGGCCGGCGGGTGCGGCCGGCCCGGTCGAGGGCGCCCGAGACCGCCTGGACGGTCTTGGCCCGCAGTCGCTCCTCGAGCTGGTCCGTCACGGCACGCACGACCTCGCGGGCGGTCTCGCGGGACGCCTCGGGGATGACCTCGGACAGCCCCATGAGCGTGGTGACCATCGAGATGTCCGGCTGCACGGTCCGCAGCATCTCGGGCTCGAGCAGCAGCTGCCGCAGGCCGAGCCGGTCCATCGCGTCACCCTGCATGACCTGGACGACGGAGGCGGGGAAGTAGGTGCGGATGTCGCCGAGCCAACGCGCGACCTTGGGCGCCGACGCGCCCAGACCGCCGCGCCGCCGGCCGGCGCCCTGCCCATAGAGCTCCTCCAGCGCGCGATCCCTCGCAAGGTCCTCGGCACCCAGCGAGACGTCCTCCCACAGCGGCGGGCCGGTCGCATCCTCCGGCTCGGCGCCGAGGACGAGCCGCCAACGGGTCAGCCGGTCGCGGGTCATGCGGGCACCTCCCAGTCCAGTCCGAGCCACCGGGCGGTGGTCCGGATGACGGGAGCCGCAGCCCCGAGATCGGGTCCAGCGGCCCCTGTCCCCGCCGACCCCTGCTGTATGCCGTGGGCCAGTCGCCCGCCGAGCTGGCTGCGCTCCGGGGGGCTGAAGCGGGAGAACGCGCGCCGCAGGAGGGGCAGCAGGTCCTCGAAGGACTCCTCCGCGATGCCGCTCACCCACTCGTCGACGATCTCGAGCAGCGCAACGTCGTGGAGGAGCAGCACGGCATCGCCGGTGAGGAACGACTCGAGCCACGCGACGGCCTGCTGCGCGTCGGCGGCGACCGAGAGGCGCCTCGACATGCGCTGGGCCGCAACCTCGCTCGAGATGCGCCCGGCGTCGAGGAGGATCCGGTCCACCCGACCGCCGAGGGTCCCGTGGACGTCGTCGCCGAGCCCGCCGAGTGCCCCGAGCCACGGCTCGAGCAGCCCGGGGTCGTCGAGCAGGGCGATGCCCCGGTGCGTCGACTCCAGCGCCGAGCGCGTCGAGGCGGCCAGGTCGTCGTCGAGCGCCTGGGTCCCAGCGCGCAGCCCGACGCTCACCCGCGTGACGATGACTCGCACGAGCGCGTGCAGCGCCTCGGTGTCGAGCCCGCGCACGTCTCCGTAGCGGACCGTCCGCGCCAGCGGCTCGACGGCGCCCATGAGCTCGCGGACGTCGTGGCTGCGTGCGGTCGCCACAGCGAGCCGCTCGACCACGGCCGCCAGTCCGTCACCGAGGTCGGCCAGCAGCGCCGCCTCCACCAGTGCGCTCAGCCGGGGCAGGTCCGCCGACTCGGCGCGCTCGGCGAGCACGGCCGACGACGCGCTCGCGATCGTCGTCCCGTAGCGGCTCGCCTCGACGAGGGTGATGGCGAACTCCGGCTCCCACTTCAGCTCCCACGACTCCTTGAAGGTGCCGGTGGAGCTCGTCTCGACGGGGTTTCCCCAGGGGACCCCGAGCAGCCGGAGACGATGGAACAGCACCGAGCGGGCGAGCTGGGCCGGCTTGCGCAGGTCGACCTCGATGAGCTTGTGGGCGTTCTGCTGCAGCCGAAGGGTGCGCTGCTGCCGGATGAGGTCCTGGGCCAGCGGCACCATCGGAGTGTGGTCGGGCACCTCGCCCAGCACGTCGCCGACGAAGAGCTCGCGGCGGACGAGGTCGAGCCGCTCCTCGCTGCCCTCACAGAGCACGGCGAGCGCCGCGTCGTCCAGCTCCTCGAGCCCGGCGGAGGGCCGGCCCCGGACGGCGGCCAGGGCGTCGGCGAGCCGCACCGCCTCGACCGCGCTCGCCGCTGCTGCAGGGAGCTGCTCGCGGCGCAGCACCCGCGCCACCTTGACGAGCCAGCCAGCCATGACGTCGAGGTCGCCGGCCGCCTCGCCGGTGAAGAGGTGGTGGTACCAGCCGGGTGCCGCGACCCCTGCCCCGTAGCCGCTCGTATAGGTCAACCGCTCGTTCGTCCACGGCGCCCATGTCGCACCGACCTTGGTCTTCGGCAGCCGGGCCAGCACGCGGGTGTCGGCTGCGCGAGACGGAAACGACTCGGCCACGAGCGCCGGCGCATGGAACGCGCCGCATACGACGACGACCGTCTCGTGCGCACCCATCACCTCGCGGACCACCTTGCGCATGAACGCCTCCCGCCGCTGGTTCTCCAGATCGTGCAGACCCGGGTATGCGCGCCGCACCTCTCCCATCGCCGCCGTGATCTGCGCGAACCGCGCCGTCACGGAGTCGATCCGGTGCTCGATGGCGTCCTCCCACCAGCGCTCCGGGTCCTCGTATCCCGCGACCCGGGCCAGGACCGAGATCGGGTCGGTCCGCAGTGCCCTGGACTCCGCCTTCGCGTCCGACGGCGACCCGGGTGCTCCCGGTCCTGATGCCGACCTCGGGTCCGAGTCGCCGCCCGGCTCCGCGCCCCCGTCCGCGCCGCCGTCCCAGCCTGAGTCTGAGTCGCCGGCCGAGTCTGAATCCGCCGAGTCGGTGCTCCACCCCAGGTCCAGCGGCGTGACGCCGGCCTCCTCCAGCTCCTGCTCCTTGCGCTCCCGGGCCTCCCGGTCGGCCGCCTCCTTCGCCGCGAGCGCGAAGGCGGTCGCCTGCGGCAGGTCGGCGAAGCGCACCGGTACGCCGCGCGAGAGCGCCCACTGCAGGGCCACCCATTCGGGCGAGAAGGCCGCGAGCGGGTAGAACGCCGCCTGGCTCGGGGAGTCGAGCGCATAGACGAGCCCGGCGACCGGCGGCACGAGGCCGGGATCGGCGGCCAGTGCCGACACCGCGTCGAGCTCGGGAGCACCCTCGATGACGACGGCGTCCGGCTCTAGCTCGTCGAGCGCCGCAGCCACGGACCGAGCCGAGCCCGGACCGTGGTGGCGGATCCCGAGGACGTGAACCGGCATACGGCTCAACCGAGGTCGCGGCAGGCGCGGTAGAGGTCGGACCACTCGCGGCGGTCCTTGACGACCGTCTCAAGATATTCGGCCCAGACGATCCGGTCCTGCACCGGGTCCTTGACGACGGCGCCGACGAGCGAGGCTGCGACGTCGCCGGCCCGCACGACCCCGTCGCCGAAGTGCGCCGCCAGCGCGAGACCGTTCGTCATGACCGAGATCGCCTCGGCCGTGGAGAGCGTGGCCGTCGGCGACTTGATCGTCGTGCGCCGGTCGCGGGTCACCCCGTCGCGCAGCTCGCGGAAGATCGTCACGACCCGCTCGATCTCGGTGAGGTCCTTGAGGTCGCTCGGCAGGTCGAGCGAGGCACCGAGGGCGATGACCCGCGAGCGGACGATCTCGACCTCGTCCTCGAGCCGATCCGGGAGCGGGAGGACGACGGTGTTGAAGCGCCGCCGCAGCGCCGAGGACAGCTCGTTGACGCCCTTGTCGCGGTTGTTGGCCGTCGCGATGACGTTGAAGCCGCGGCGGGCCTGGAGCTGGGTGTCGAGCTCGGGGATCGACATCGACTTCTCGGAGAGGATCGAGATGAGCGAGTCCTGGACGTCGGCGGGGATGCGGGTGAGCTCCTCGACCCGGACCAGCTGTCCGCCCTCCATCGCGCGCATCACCGGACTGGGGACGATCGCCTCGCGAGTGGGGCCGTGAGCGAGCAGGCTCGCGTAGTTCCACCCATAGCGCAGCCCCTCCTCCGCCGTACCCGCCGTGCCCTGGACGACGAGCTGGGAGGTGCCGCTGATCGCGGCGGCGAGGTGCTCGCCGAGCCAGGACTTCGCGGTGCCGGGGACGCCGATGAGCAGCAGCGCGCGGTCGGTCGCGAGCGAGGCGATCGCGATCTCGACGAGCCGCCGCTGGCCGAGGTACTTGGGCGAGATCTCGGTGCCGTCGGGGAGCGTGCCGCCCAGCACATACAGGGTCACCGCCCACGGGCTGAGTCGCCACTGCGGCGGCCGGGGACGCTCGTCCTGGGCGGCCAGCGCGGCGAGCTCCTGGGCGTACTCGTCCTCGGCGTGCTGCCGGAGGATGTCCGAGTCGAGCGGAACGTCAACGGATGCACTGGGCGGCTGGGTCATGTGAAGGCCTCACTGATCGACTGGCGGAGGGTGGCGAGGGTGACGACGCGGCTGGCGCGCTCGCGGGCGGCGCCGAAGGGGAGGTGCTCGACGACGACCTGCAGGGCGGGCAGGCTGGAGGGATGCAGCCGGTCGCCGATTGCGGCGATCGTGTGGGCGGCCGCTTCCTTCGGCCGCACCCGCCCCAGGTGGTCGACGGCGGCCTCGCTGAGCGCGGGTCCCCACGGTCCGGGCACCCGCTCGAGCACGAGCGCGCCTTCCTGGGCGTTCGCGCCGCGCAGCCGGTCGGCGACGAACCGCTCGGCGTCAGCCGGATCGAGGAGGTCGAGGAGCGCCGGATGGATGCCGCTGTGCTCGATGAGCGCGCGAGCCCAGACCGGGTCGCGCTGGCCGGCGGCCGCACGGCGCAGCCCGGGGATGACGTCGTCGGACAGGTCGAGCCCGGCGAGGATGGCCTCCGGCTCCAGGCCGGTGAGCTCGCGCCACAGTGCGAGCGGCGC
>JBHEPF010000115.1:0-11184 GCA_046260445.1 Dermatophilaceae bacterium
CGCTCGGCCTCGACACAGGCGCGGGTGTCGGGGTCGTCGAGCTCGCTCAGGAGGGCGCGGACATCCGGACGGTCGGCACGGCACTCGACCGCGAGCGCCCCCTGCCCGGGAGCCGGGAGCATCTGGATCGGGTCGAGGACCTCGCTCACCCGCTCGGCCAGACCCAGCCGCCGCAGGCCGGCATGGGCGAGGACGACGGCATCGACAACGCCGTCCTGAACGAACCGGAGCCTGGTGTCGACATTGCCACGGATGTCCTGCGTGACCAGGCCCCATCCGAGGGCGTTGATCTGAGCGACCCGGCGTGGCGATCCGGTGCCGACGCGCGCCCCGGGGCCGAGGCCGGCCAGGGTGGCGCCGTCCCGGGCGACGACCGCGTCCCGAGGGTCCTCGCGCCGCGGGATGGCCGCGACGACGAGGTCGGGGTGGGCGGCGGTGGGCAGGTCCTTGAGCGAGTGGACGGCCAGGTCGATGTCACCGCGGACGAGCGCCTCTCGCAGCGCGGCCGCGAAGACCCCGGTGCCGCCGATCGTGGCCAGCGGCGCCCGGGAGACATCGCCTTCGGTGACGATCGTGACGAGCTCGACCTCGTGGCCGCGGGCGCGGAGGGCGTCGGCGACGAGCGTCGACTGGGTCGTCGCGAGGGCGCTGCGCCGCGTCCCGAGGCGCAGGGTGCTGCGTGCCGTGCCGCTCACGATCCCTCCTCCCCCACGCGCCCGTCGGGCAGGTCGGCCGCCATCGTGGTCACGCCCGAGCCACCTGCGGACACCGACCCGGGCAGGTCGAACAGGTCGGACAGCGCAGCGGCGTAGGACGCGCCGTTGCCCTCACCGGCCAGCTCCCGCACGCGCTTGGTCGGGGTGTGCAGGAGCTTCTCGACGATGCGGTGCACCGTCTTGTCGACCTCCGATCGTTCAGCATCGGTGAGGTCGGGAGTCCGGCGACGCAGGCGGCTCAGCTCCGTGGCGACGACTCCTGCCGCCTGCTCCCGGAGCGCGGCCACCGCGGGCCCGACGGTGTCCCCGGCGCGAGCGGCGAGGAAGGCCGAGACCTCACGGGCGACGACGCCGGTGGCCTCCGCCACGGCCGGTGCGAGCGCCGAGCTCGCCAGGGCGGCGCCGAGCTCGTCCAGCCCCAGCCTTCGCACGCCGGTGAGCGAGCCCACCTCGACGGCGACATCGTGCGGGAGGGCGAGGTCGACATACAGCTGGGGGCGGCCGGCTCGCGCGACCTGGGCGTCGGCCGCATGGGTCAGCGTGACGACCGCTCCGATGGCACCCGTCGAGGCAAGGACGACGTCGGCCTCGGCGAGGGCCTTGTCGAACTCGTCCATCGACCGTGCCACTCCCCCGATGCGAGCGGCAAGGCGCGCGGCCGGCTCCGGAGTGCGGTTGACGATGGTCACCGACGCACCCTGGCGACTCGCGGTGGTCGCCGCGAGCGCGCCCATCCCGCCCGCGCCGATGACGAGGACGCGGGTGTCCTCGATGGGGCCGAGCATCTCGTCCGCGACACCGAGTCCGGCCTCGACAAGGGAGTGGCTCACCGTGTCGATGCCGGTGTCGGTGTGGACCCGCTTGCCGACCCGCAGGGCGTGCTGGATGAGCAGGTTGAGGGCGGGGCCCACGTGGCCATGCTGCTGAGCACCTGCCAGGGCGGCGCGCAGCTGACCCAGGATCTGACTCTCGCCGATCGCCATCGAGTCCAGTCCCGCGGCGACGGTGAAGGTGTGCTCGACGGCGCGGTCCTCGTAGTGGACGTAGAGGTGATCACGCAGCGTCTCTCTCGCGACGCCCGTGATGGCGGCGAGGGCGTCGGTGAGATCGGCGAGGGCCCCGTGGAAGGTGGCCGCCGATGCGTAGACCTCCGTCCGGTTGCACGTGGAGAGCACCACGACCTCATCGAGGTGGTCGGCCGCGTGCAGCGCCTTCTCGAGGGTGAACCGGCGTCGGTCGTCGAGAGCGACGGACTCGAGGACGGGCAACGGCGCGCTCTGGTGCGAGAGGCCGACGACGATCAGGCTCACGGGACCACCGTCCTCAGCCCGGGCACGAGGTCACGACCCCGTTGGCGCTGATGGAACGCGAGGATCTGGACCTCGGTCGCGAGATCGACCTTGCGGACCTGGACCTCCGGCGGCACGTCGAGCGAGACCGGTGCGAAGTTGAGGATGGAGGGAATGCCAGCGGCGATGACGGCGTCAGCCGCGGCCTGCGCCGACCGGGAGGGGGTGGCGATGAGGGCGATGGCGACGCCACGCTCCCGAGCGATGCGCGGCAGGTCGGCCATCGCCTCGATGGTCAGCCCCGAGGCCATACGTCCCACGACGGTGGGGTCCTCATCGAGCAGGGCCACGACCTCGATGCCACGACTGGCGAAGCCGTTGTATGCGGCGAGCGCCCGCCCGAGGTTGCCCATCCCGACGATCGCGACCGCCCAGTCGTGGGGCAGGCCGAGGGCGAGGGCGATCTGGTACGAGAGGTGCTCGACGTCATAGCCAACGCCGCGGACGCCATAGGAGCCGAGGTGGGACAGATCCTTGCGCAGCTTCGCCGAGCTGACCCCGACGAGAGCGGCGAGCTCCTCGGACGAGACCAGCGCTACCCCGGACTCGGCGACGGAGGTGAGGGCGCGCAGGTACTCGGGCAGCCGAGTCACGGTGGCATCCGGGATCCCCCGCCGCTCCGTCGCGTTGCTGCCCACGGCTCGCTGTGCCCTCCTGGAATTCGCCACCTGGCGGCCTTGCCAAGGCCTCTGCATCCCGACCACCGTACGCTCTTGTGAATGGTTGCACAAAGTCACAATCACCTGCTGAGCGCGGACCGCAGCCGCTCGGCGCTCACCCGCCAGTAGTCGTGCTGGGCCCCGTCGACGAGCGTAACGGGGATCATCTCGGCGTAGCGCTCGAGAAGCGCCGGGTCCTCCAGCAGGTTCACCTCCTCGAAGCGTTCGCCGAGCTCGGCCGTCACCGCTGCGATGACGATGCGGGCGTCGTCGCAGAGATGGCATCCCGGCTTCGAGATGAGCGTCACACGCGGGGCGGCGGCCATCGGCGTCCTCGGGTGGATCCGCCGCTCAGAAGAACGCTGAGCGGCGCTGCATGAGCAGGGAGTACAACCGCTGCTGGATCGTCTCGCGGATCTGGTCGGTGAGATCGAAGATGAGCATCGGGTCCTCAGCGCCGCCAGGACCGATGGCACTGGTGTCGACCGGCTCGCCGAAGGCGATGATCCACTTGCTCGGCAGCGGGATGAGTCCGAGCGGGCCGAGCAGAGGGAAGAAGGGCGTGACCGGGAAGTAGGGGGCGCCCATGAGCCGGGCCAGCACCGAGATGTTGCCGATGAGGGGGTAGATCTCCTCGGCACCGACGATCGAGCACGGGATGATCGGCACACCGGTGCGCAGTGCTGCCGAGACGAACCCGCCGCGCCCGAAGCGCTGCAGCTTGTAGCGCTCGCTGAACGGCTTGCCGACACCCTTGAACCCCTCGGGGTACACCCCGACGAGCTCGCCCTGACTGAGCAGTCGCTCGGCGTCCGAGGCCGTCGCGAGCGTCGACCCTGTGCGCCGGGCGTTGCTCCCGACGAAGGGAAGCCCGAAGACGAGATCGGCGCCGAGCATCCGCAGATGCCGGTGCGCGGGGTGAGCGTCGTGGATCGCGACCTGGGTCATCAGGCCGTCGACCGGGACCGTGCCGGAGTGGTTGGCCACCACGAGCGCGCCCCCGGTCGCCGGGATGTTCTCGACCCCACGGACCTCGACCCTGAACCACTTCTCGTAGATCGGCCGGAGCAAGGGCAGCCAGACGTTCTCGGTGAAGTCGGCGTCGAAGCCGAACTCGTCGACGGAGTAGTCGCCGGTCGCGTGGCGCCGCAGGGAGGCCAGGGTGCGAGCCACCTGCTCCTCGGCCTCGTCGGAGGAGAGGCCGACCGCACCTGCGCCGACCCGCAGCGCAGAGGCGAGCACCGTGACGACGCTGTCGAGGGGTCCGGTGGCGCCTCGAAGCGGCACCCGCGGGACCGAGAGCCCCGGGAGGGACAGGGAGGGCACCGACGAGGTGGGGGCGTCCAGCACCTCGGGCACGACACGGAGCCGCCGCTCGGGCTCGCGCCCTGCCGCCGCGGTGGCGCGCAGAAGCGGTGACGCGGTTCTCGGCTCGCTCGCGGCACGACTCATCCCCGCCGCCAGGGAGCCTGCGCCGGCAGAGGACTTCGCCGGCGCTGTCTTCTTGACAGGGGCCTTCGTTGCCGGAGTCTTCTTGGCGGTGGTCTTCGTTGCCGGAGTCTTCTTGGCGGTGGTCTTCGCTGCTGCGGCCTTCTTGGCGGTGGTCTTCGCTGCTGCGGCCTTCTTGGGAGTGGCCTTCTTGGAAGTGGTCTTCTTGGGAGTGGCCATCATGCGCTCCGTCCGGAGAGGCCGACACCGGAGTCGCGGACCGCGTCGGCGAAGCTCTCGAAGGCTGCCCGGGTGGTGTATTCGGGCTGGAACCCGAACGACTCGCGCATCCGGGTGGTGTCCACTCCCCGCCCGTAGGAGAGCAGGCTCATCTGGTCGGGCGAGAAGTCGGCGAGGCCGAAACGCTTGAACATCCCCCCGACCATGCCCGCTGCCTGGGCGACGACCGGGATCGAGGGGCGGCCGACGAACGCGACTGCCTGAGCCAACGTGATGACGCCATCGCCGGCGACGTTGACGATGCCCTCGTCCGTGCCCGTCGCCGAGCTCACCATCGCCCGGACGAGGTCGTCCTCGTGGAGGAACTGAAGGCGGGCGTCGAACCCCATCGGCGTCGGGATGACCGGCAGGGTGAAGTAGTCGGTGAGCGAGGTCCGGATCTCCGGGCCGATGGAGTTCGCGAACCGCAGCAGGTGGATCGCGGTGTCGGGACGCCGGCGGGAGAAGCCGCGGACATAGCCCTCGACCTCCATGGAGTCCTTGCCGAAGCCGGCCCTCGGCTGGCGCTTCGGCCCCATGTCCTCGGTGAACATCGCCGGGTCGCGAGAGCTCGACCCGTAGACGGAGGTCGAGGACTTGACGACGAGACGACGCACGGAGTCGGCCTTCTGGCACGCAGCGAGCAGCTGCATCGTGCCGATGACGTTGATCTCCTTCTGCGACGACCGGCCACCGACGAAGGTCGGTGTCGCGATGACGTTCATGTGGACGACCGTGTCGACGCCCTCGGACGCGATGATCTTGCCGATGACCGGGTTGCGGATGTCGGCGCGGACGAACTCGGCGTCCCCGATGTCGTGGGTCGGTGGGATCACATCCACCCCGATGACGTGGCCCACGTCTCCGGAGGTCGACAGCGCCCGGGCCACCCGTCCACCGAGATAGCGGGAGACTCCGGTCAGGAGGACGACATCTGCCATGTCCCTCAGCCTACGGGCGTGCGTGCGGAGACGCCGCGAGGCCGTGCCACGCGTGCGTGGTCACGGCCTCGAGTGCGGCGAACGTCACTTCTTGTTGCGGCGCTGGTGGCGCGTCTTGCGCAGCAGCTTGCGGTGCTTCTTCTTCGCCATCCGCTTGCGTCGCTTCTTGATGACAGAACCCATGGGTTACCTCGTTCGTGATCGGCTGGGAGATCCGTGTCGACGGGACACCGGACCATGCACCTCGCCGAACAGCAACAGTCACTGTACTGCCGATAGCGGGGGATGCCCAACCCGAGGGCGGTCGGGGTGGGGTCGGCGCGTCAGGCCGTGTCGACGAAGGAGTCCCGCAGGTAGTCCTGCACGGCGCTCTCCGGCACCCGGAAGGACCGGCCGACCCGGACGGCTGGGAGCTCGCCGGCATGAACCATGCGGTAGACCGTCATCTTCGAGACCCGCATGATCTTGGCGACCTCGGCGACAGTCAGGAAGGAGACGTCACCGAACGAGCGGTCGGTCGACATGGATCACCTCGGGGGTCATGGCGGCCAGTGCCGCATAGGAGAAAGAGCTTGTGGGCAAACCATAGGGGCAGAAGTGACCGGTGGGGAAGTCGAACCCCGAATAAATGTCCCAAAGTCCACTCGACACGCCGCACGAACGCCGAGCGGTCCTCCCCTGCTCCCTGTCAGAGGATTCGTCGAGAGGCGATCAGTCGAACCAGTGGTCCAGCCCGTGGTGGACGAAGGTCGCCTCGCGGGCAGCCATGATCGCCCGGTCGGTGGCGCTCTCCGGGTTGTAGCCCATCGACCACGGCTGCACCCAGATGGGCAGGTTCGCGGCGGGTAGGTCACCCATCCGACGCGGCCCCGGGCGACCGGTGCGCCGAGCGACGAAGTCGCGCCACTCCTGCGGCGTCTCGGCCTGGGCGTCGATCGGCTCGTGGGCGGCGATGGCAGTCAAGTGGGTCCACGAGCGCGGGACCACGTCGACGACCTCGTAGCCGCCCCCGCCCAGGGCGACCCACCGGCCGTCGCAGACGTCGTGGCTCAGCTGGTGCATGGTCTCCATCGCATACCGCTGCGCATCGACGGTCACGGCCAGGTGGGCCAGAGGATCGTCCAGATGGGTGTCGCATCCGTGCTGGGTGACGAGGACATCGGGTCGGAAGGCTCGCACGAGCGGGTCCGCGACGGAGATGATCGAGCGCAACCAGGCCGAGTCGGTCACCCCCGGCGGGAGGGCCACGTTGGTCGCACTCCCCTCAGCGTCCGCGCCGCCGATGTCGGCGGGCCACCCTGAACCGGGGAAGAGGATCCGGCCGTTCTCGTGGACCGAGATCGTCATCACCCGCGGGTCGTTCCAGAAGATGCTCTCGACGCCGTCGCCGTGGTGGACGTCGACATCGACGTAGGCGACGCGCTGGGCACCGTTGTCGAGCAGCCACTGGATGCCGACGGCGATGTCGTTGTAGATGCAGAAGCCGGACGCCCGGTCTCGCATCGCGTGGTGCAGGCCGCCACAGAAGTTGACGCCGTGGAGGGTTTCCCCGCGCCACACCCCCTCGCACACCCTCCGGGTTCCTTCGGCGATCCGGGCGCTCGCCTCGTGCATCCCGGCGAAGGCGGGGTCGTCGTCAGTGCCGATGCCGCGACGCTGGTCCGCCTCCCTCGGGTCAAGACTGGCGGCGCGCACGGCGGCGATGTATTCGCGGTCGTGGACGGTGGCGAGGAGGTCGTCGCTGGCGATCTCCGGGGAGACCACCTCGACGCCGGGCAGGTCGAACAGGCCGAACGCCTCGCAGAGCCGGGCCGTGAGCTCGAGCCGGATCGGCGACATGGGATGACCCTCACCGAAGTCGTATGCGGAGAAGTCGTCGTCCCAGATGACCTGCGCCGTCGCACCCATACCTGCACGCTACTCCCTGCCTCCGGACCCATTAGGCTCGCGGCATGTCAAAGAGTCACCTCTACGACGACGACGTGCTCGTCATCGGGCTGGGTCGTTTCGGGGGCGCGGCGGCCGTCGAACTGCAGCGCCTCGGCCACCGCGTCCTCGGGGTCGAGCTGGACGGACAGCTCGCCGAACGGTTCCTCGGGCGGCTCACCCGGGTCGTCCAGGCCGACGCCGCGGACGCCAAGATCATCGACACCGTCAAGGCTCGCAGCTTCGGCATCGCCGTCGTGGGGATCGGGTCCTCGATCGAGGCATCGGTCCTCGCCTCGGCCAACCTCGTCGATGCAGGGGTCGGGTCGATCTGGGCCAAGGCCCTCTCCCTCGAGCACGCCCGCATCCTCGAGCGCATAGGGGTGCATAACGTCGTCCGCCCCGAGGCCGACTCGGGACGCCGGGTGGCCCACCTCGTCAACGGCAAGCTGCAGGACTACATCGAGTTCGAGGACGGCTACGCGATCATCAAGATGCGACCACCGCAGGAGTCCCTCGGGTTCACCCTGGAGCAGAGCCAGCTGCGCCGCAAGTACGGCGTCACCGTCGTCGGCGTGAAGTCACCCGGTCAGGACTTCACGTATGCGGTCCCCACGACCAAGGTGATGCAGGGAGACACGCTCATCGTCGCCGGCAAGAGCGAGCTCCTCGAGAAGCTGGCCGCGAGACCGTAGCCCGCGGGCTCCCGCGGGGCCTCAGTCCGCGAGCGAGAGGACCATCGCGATCTCCTCGTCGCCGTCCTCCTCGCTCTCGACACGCACCGGTCGACGTTGGTCGGTCGGGCGGAACCCGAAGCCGCTCGCGAAGGCGACGGCACGGCCGTTCTCAGTGCCGACCCAGTAGTAGAGGTGGCTCTTGCCCTGGTCGTGAGCGTTCTTGGCGCCCGCCTTGACGAGCTGGGTGGCAATGCCTTTGCCGCGCAGCGCCGGAGAGACCCAGAGGCCGAACAGCTCGGCGTGGCAGCCGTCGTCGGTGTCGACCTCGCCCACGCTGGCCGTGCCGACGGGCTCACCGTCGTACTCGGCGAGGAGCCGCTGCGACCGCCGCATCCGTACTCGCCAGAAGTCCTCGTCGTAGGCCTCCTCCTCGTCATGAGTGGCGACGAAGGCCTGGGGCGACTCCTGAAGAGCCGCCAACCGCACAGAGCGGTACCGGTCCCACTCGTCCTCGGACAGTTCACGCACGGTGATGTCAGCCATGCCCAGGATTCTCACACGACCCGTGCCGTGACGGGGCATCGGGTCTCCGGTGTTCACCCGAACGTGGCTGCGGCGTCGCCGAGAGGGGCGAGGTCGAGTGACATCTCGACCTCGGCGATGTTTGGGTCCCAGGGCATCACCGCACGGCGACCCGTGTCGCGGAAGCCCGCGCGACGGTAGCAGCCGGCGGCGCGGCCGTTCTCCTCGGCGACCTCGAGCACCACCCTGGACCAGCCGTCCGCACGGGCCGTCTCGAGGGCGGTCCGGATGAGCGCGTCCGCGACGCCCGTCCCGCGAGCCAAGGTCGTGACCCACATCTGGACAAGGACGACCTCCCCCTCCGGTGCGCCCGGCGCGTGCCACAGGGCCACCAGCCCCACCGGCGCAGGCGGACGCTCCGGATCCGGCGAGGTGGCGGCGGAGGCGATCCAGGTCGGCCACTCCAGTCGCGAGCGCCAGTCCGCCTCGGCGAGGTCGGCGGCCCCCGCATACGTCGTCCAGAAGGCCCGCGGGCTGTCGAGGAGGGAGGCGAGCCGGAGATCCCGGTAGGTCTGCCACCGTGCCGGCGTGACGCGTCGGACGACGAGTCCGGGCAGGGGTGGGCTACTGGCCACTGAGCTCCGCGGAGCGGGCCGCAGCGGCCTCCATCGCGGTGATGAAGGCGGCGCGCACCTTGTGGTCGTCGAGCTGGCGGAGGGCGGCCGCCGTCGTCCCGCCCGGGCTGGTCACCTGCTCGCGGAGCACCGTGGGGTGCTGGCCGGTCTCCTTGATCATCGTCGCCGCACCGAAGAGGGTCTGCACGACGAGCTCGGTCGCGGTCGCCCGAGGCAGCCCGAGCACCACCCCGGCCTCGATCATCGCCTCGATCACGTAGAAGACGTAGGCGGGGCCGCTGCCCGAGATCGCCGTCACGGCGTCCTGGTACTTCTCCGGGACCTCGATGGCGCGGCCGCACGACTGCAGGAGCGCCATCGCCTCGAACATGTGCTCGGGGGTGCAGTGCTGGCCGCTGGAGAGCGCCGCCATGCCCTGGTCGACGAGCGCCGGAGTGTTCGGCATCACCCGGACGACGGAGGACCCCTCGGGCAGGTGGCTCTCGAGGAACTGGGTCGTGATGCCGGCCGCGAGCGAGACGACGAGGTTGCCCGGCCGGACGTGAGCGGAGATCTCATCGAGGAGACCGGCCATGTCCTGGGGCTTGACGACGAGGACGAGGACGTCGGCCATCTCGGCGGCCTTGACGTTGTCGAGGATCCGGACGCCGGCATACCGCTCGCGCAGCTCCTCGATCCGCTCGGGACGCCGCTCGGTGATGACGAGGTCCTCGGCGTGGCGGCCGGCCCGCAGGAGGCCGGAGAGCAGGGTCTCCCCCATCACCCCGGCGCCGAAGATCGCGAGAGTGCCACTGCCGCCGTGGTGCGTCATGGTGACTCAGCCCTTCGTCGCGAGGGCCCGGAAGAAGAACGCGGTGTTGGCCGGGCGCTCGGCCATTCGCCGCATGAGGTAGCCGTACCACTCGTCGCCGTAGGGCACGTAGACGCGCATCGTGTTGCCCCGGTCGGCGATCCGCTTCTGCTCGTCCGGCCGGATGCCGAAGAGCATCTGGAACTCGTAGCTGTCGGGTGAGCGCTCGTGCTGCTCGGCCAGTGCCTGACCGATCGCGACCAGCCGGGGGTCGTGCGTGGCGAGCATCGGCTGACCCTCCCCCGCCATGAGGATCTTGAGGCAGCGGACGAAGGAGAGGTCGACGTCCGAGCCGTCCTGGTATGCGACGGACTGGGGCTCCTTGTAGGCGCCCTTGCAGAGCCGCACCCGGCTGCCCTCGGTCGCGAAGTCGCGGCAGTCTCCCTCGGTGCGGCGCAGCTGGGACTGCAGCACGATGCCGACCCAGGGGAAGTCCTCGCGCAGGGTTCGCGCCGTCTCGAGGGTCCGGTCGGTCGTCGTGTGGTCCTCCATGTCGAGGGTGACCGTCGTGTCCGCCTCCTGAGCCGTCTCACAGATCCGGCGGGCGTTCTCGAGGGCGATCGCGTCGCCGTCGCGCTGGAGCGACTGACCGAGAGCGCTCAGCTTGAGCGAGACCTCGGCCTGGCCGTGCTGACTGAGGTTCTCCTCCCGCAGCCGCCGGAGGAGCGACAGGTATGCCTCGCGGGTGTGGTCGGCCTGCGTCGGGTCGGTGGTGTACTCGCCGAGATAGTCGATCGTCGCGACCCGGCCGGTCTGGCGGAGCACGGAGGTGACCCGGACGGCGTCCTCGGTGTCCTCACCGGCGACGAACCGGGTGACGACGTCGCGCGAGAAGGGCGCCGTGACGATGGCCTTGCGGACAAGGCCGGACTCGCTCAGCTGGAGCAGTCCGGACCGCAGCAGATCAGCAGGGTTGAGCATGGGCCCAACCTACTCGATCGGCGCAGTCACTCGCTTCCCTCCCTGGGAAGAGACACCGGCCCGCCGAGGCCCGGGACGAGCATCCGGTATGCGCCCGGCTCCACCCGCCAGGTCCGCGACCGGATCGGGTCGGAGAGCTCACCGTCGGTGTTGACCGTGAACGTCCCCCGCGCCGCGCGGACGGTGATCTCGCGCGCCTCCAGGTGCGTGACGTCGTCGCGCTCGTGATGCCGGCCGCGACGCATCGCCGCTCCGTAGCGGATCCGCGCAAGGGGACCGGT
>JBHEPF010000128.1:0-45596 GCA_046260445.1 Dermatophilaceae bacterium
CTCCCGATCCACGATCACTTCCGGGCGGTCGACGCCGACACCCTGATAGGGGCCATGGACCTGCGCGGCCTCTCCGACCCGTTCCTCTTCGTCCTGCGTCGCGAGTCATGGCCCGCAGAGTGAGAGGGGCGCTGACCGGCAGTGTCACCCGCAGAGAAGGTCACGTCCGCCTGAGCCTGCTGGATTCGCAACCCTCCACTGCGGTGCGGAGTCGAACCAGGATCGTCGCCGACGGCACGACCCGTCCAGAACGGTACGTGGAGAGCCGGGTGCGTGAGGTGCCCACCCTGCGGGCGCGAGCGATGCCCCCGGATCGACCTCGACATTGCGGAAGGCGACGCTCATCGCAGCACCTCGAGGTGGTCGCTGATCCGGTTCACCCGTCGGTACACGCAGCGGTCACGGCGGACCAGTCATGCCAGCGCGAGACAACCCATTTTGTATGCGGCCAGCTGCCCGGTGTCCGTGACATCCCTGGGCGAGGGCTCGGAGAGGCGTCGTCATCCTCGCAGTCGGGACCGCACCAGGTCCCCGAAGCGTTCGACCGACCCATCCAGCCCTGCCAGCTCGTCCCGGGTGACGAACTCGACCGCGCAGCCGTCGCCGCGCACCGCATACACCGCCGGCAACCGGTCCGGCACGACGACGTCGGCGAGCTCTCGGGGGAGCTCGTTGCGATGTACTGCGACCACGGGCACCGGCAGCTCGTCAACGAGCCGCACCCAGTCGCGCTTGCGGCGCACCGGCGAGTGCGTGATGTCGCACAAGGCGCACTCGGTGCGACCGAGCAGATGCCCGACGACGTAGCGCACCTCGCCCACGATTCCGCCGTCGGCGTCATAGACACCGACGAGTCGCTCGATCACGGCTTCTCGGCGCGACCCTTGAACTCCTCCATCGTGTGGTAGACCCCGATGACGTGGTCGGCGATGAAGTCCCGGACGCCGATCGGCACCATGCCCTTGAGCATCTCGCTCAGCATCACGGACTTGGGCAGGACCACGAAGGGTGCACCGGCGAGCATCTCCTTCCACGCCTCGTCGACGACCTCGTGGGGATCGAGGATCGGCAGGAGCGGCGCGCTTCTGGCCCCCTCGAACATCCCGGTGCCGACGTAGTACGGACAGACCGTCGTCACCTTGACATGGTCATGCCCGGCCTGTTTGAGCTCGAGCCGCACGGAGTCGGACCAGCCGATGACGGCCCACTTCGAGGCGGCATAGACGGCCATCCGTGGGTTCGGCGTGAATCCCGCGGCCGAGGCGAGGTTGAGCATCCGGGTCTCGCCCTGGGCCGCGATCATGCCGGCCATGAACTCATGCGCGACATACATCGGTGCGAGGGTGTTGACCTCGATCGTCGCCGTCGTGTCCCGCGCGGGATCGGTCTCCCAGAAGAACGCGTTGCCCCGCACGATCCCGGCGTTGTTGACGAGCACGTCGATGTGGCCGAGGTCGTCGAGGACGTCCGCTGCCGTCGCTGCGATCTCCTCCGGGTCACCCACATCGACGACGTAGCCGCTCAGCTTGCACGGCCCGTCGGAGAGCTCGGCCAGGGTCTCGTTGAGTGCGCTCTCGTTGATGTCCCAAAGGACGACCGCGGCCGCCTCCTCGGAGATCGCCCGCTCGGCGAAGAGCCGCCCCATCCCCATCGCCCCACCGGTGATGAGGACGCTCTTGCCCTTGACTGACTTCACGATGTCTCCTTCAGCTCGAGTCTCTCGGTATCGCCGCCGCGCGCAGCCAGGGCCGCCGTCCGCACGCGCTCGAAGTCCTCGTCGGTGTATGGCCCGTTGACACCCGAGATGGTGGCCAGCTTCATCCCGTGCTTGAGCCCGAGGCGGTAGATCTCCTTGACCCTCTCCCACTCGATGTTGCGGCCGACGGTGAAGTTCTCGTACCGACCGTCGAGGGCGAGGACGATGGTCTCGGCGAGGCACGCGAACACGACTCCGTCGGGCAGGCCGATGTCGCGCATGCGCGCCGCGCCGGGAAGCTCGACCTCGCCGGACTCGATGACGAGGACATCGGGACGCTTGGCGACGTCATCCGCGGAGAGGTCGAGCGGGCGGGCGACGTCGGTGATGACGCATCCGGGCTTGACCTTCATGATGTCGAGGACCTTGTGCCCGGCCGCCGAGGTGGCGGTGACGATGACGTCCATGTTGGGCAGCGCCTTGGAGGGGTTCGTCGCCACGTGGATCGTCGCTCGGGGGTTCTCGCGCTCGATGTCCTCCTTGAGCTGGAGCAGCTTCGCGGTCTCGGGCGAGACCAGCCAGACCTCGTCGGAGGCGAGGGCGAGCAGACGTGCACACACCGACCCGATGGCGCCCGAGGCACCGACGACCATCGCCTTGCCGTGAGCGATGCCGTCGTCGTCGACCGGCGCGATCCCGAGCCGCTGCACCGCCTCATGGGCGGCCCAGAGAGCACCGGACGCGCTGTAGCTGTTGCCGGTCGTCACGGGCAGCTGGGCCTGCTTGGCCACGGTCACTCCCGCGTCGCCGACGACCTTGGTGAACGCACCGAGCCCCATGATCTGTGCACCGAGCCGCCGGGACAGCTCAGCGGCGCCGAGCAGCCGGGAGTAGGTGAACTCCGGCGGATGCGCGAGCATCTCCTTCGGCGTCCCTCCGACGGTGATGAGCCACCCCTCGACCTCGTCGCCCGTGGCCGAGACGACTCCGGTGACGTGGCTGTAGACGAACGGCGGCGCATACGCCATCGTCTTCTCGACGACCTGTCCCATGCCGGGGATCGACGAGATGAGACCGAGCGGCGCGACATTCTTGAAGTACTCCGTCGACAGCGGGTGGATGACGAAGGCGAAGCGGCTCTTGCGCCGGTGACCGTGGGGCCACATGAGCCGGGGCTCGAGCCCGGCGGCTTGGATGAAGTGCACGACGTCGTCCGTCGTGACCTCGTGGTCGATCGGACTGATCGCGGCGACCATGGCTTCGAACATCGCCGGCACCACGACGAAGTCGAACGGCTGCGGGGTGACGTCGACGATGAGGTCGGCACCGAGCTTGCTCAGGGTGTCGAGCCGGTCCTGCGAGACCACGCTCGTGATGATCGCCTTGCCCTTGAGGTCGGGCAGGCCGAAGCGCGTGAGCTCGGAGAACGAGCCGATGATGACGTCGGCATCGACGGCGGCGTGGTGGGCGACCTTGTCACTGACCCAGCCGGCCGGTCCGGCGAACTGGTCCTTGAGTATGCCGGGGGTCAGTCGCCAGGCCAGCTCGCCGATCTCGGACGCGGTCGCGGTGAGCGGGTTGGTCTTGAAGGTTCCGGGGAGCTCGAGATCGCGTTGCGCCTCGTCGAAGATGATGTTGTCGGTGAACTCGCGCAGCACCGCGATCGTGCGGTCCCGCGTCGTGGTGCCGACGACGACCACACGCGCATTGGTGAAGTAGCCCGGCATCTCTGCCTGGACGCGGCGGATCGCCCACTCCTGGAACACGTCGGCCAGGATCGCGTCGTCGCGGACGGGGACCCGCCTCGTGGTGCCCTTGACCCGGCGCAGATCCTCCACCTCGCCGGTGAAGTGTCCCGCGGCCCGGGCCTCGCGGACGCCGCTCACCGCAATGGCATCGGCCGATAGGGACCAGCGCCAGACCTGGTCCTCCGCGGCCGCCGAGTCGCCGCTGGTGCCGACGCGGACGAGCCGGAACTCGTGACCGCCGAGGGAGACGCGCTCGTCATAGTCCCAGTCGGGGCCCTGGAAGGTGACGTTGACGACCAGCTCGTGGTCGTCGGGCTTCGGCTTCCGCGACGGACGCTTCTTCGTGACCGGGGGCTTGGTGGCCTTCGCCTTGCGGGCCGTCGACCTCGTGGCCTCGGTGGGCGTGACCCTTTTCGCCGTCACCTTCTTGGCCGGTGACTTGGTGGCCGGTGACTTGGTGGCCGGCGTCTTCTTGGCCGTTGTCTTCGGCGCTGTCTTCTCAGCCGTTGTCTTCTTGGCCGTCGTCTTGGTGGGCTTGGCCTTCTCAGTAGCCATTGTTCTCCTCTATGCAGAAGTTGCGTCTTCGCGAATCGCGGGGGCCGACTCGGCAAGGGCGACTAGGTGTCGCTCGATGAGCTCGACGAGGTGCAGGGGGTCTGGGATCATGCGCGCGTCGGTGGCGACGCCCACATTCACGGTGCCGTCATAGCTGAACAGGCAGACCCCCAGCGGTTGGTCGCCGGAGGTCGGCACCCAGCCGAGGATCGAGCGCACTGGGGCACCGGCCATGCTCAGTGGAGCACGCGGACCAGGGACGTTGCTCAGCACTCCGATGGTCTTGCCCGAGAAGAAGTCGGTCACCCGGCGCGCGACGGCTGTCGGCGACTCCGCGATGACCCGCTGGAACCCGAAGGCGACGAGCGGCTCGGCGGAGAACTTGAGCCGCGAGGTCCGGGAGTGGATCTCGTGGATGAGCGCCTTCTGGTCGCGGATCCCCAGGGGCATGGCGAGCATGACGACGACGAAGTGGTTGCCCAGCGTGGCAGGCAGGTTGCCGTCGACGGGACGCAGCGAGACCGGCATCATCCACGACAGCTCACGGACGTCCTCCACCCCCCGCTCGGTGAGGTAGTCCGTCAGGGCGAGCGAGACCGCCGCGACAAGGACATCGTTGAGAGTGCCGCCGAGGGCCTTCGTGGACGCACGGAGCCCGTCGAGGGGGAACCCCTCGATCCACGCGACGGACTTCTCGACCCCGGGTGTGCCGCTCCATGCCTCGGCGCCGTGGCCGTCGGAGAAGAGCATCCGGACGAGCTCACGTGCGGAGTTGGTGAGCTCGTTCTCGAGCGACGCGATCCCGGTGAGTGCATCGATGAGCCTCACGGGGTGGCGGGCCAGCTTGAGCGCGTCACCGACGTGGTGCGCCAGCCCCATCGGGTTCGTCGTCGTCACCAAGGTCCGACCGGCGCTCACGACCACCTCGCCGGCATGGCCCACGTAGTCGAGGGTGTCGGTCACCGACTGCTCGACGACATGGACGACCCGCTCGAGGGGGTGGGTGTGCTCCCCGGACTTGTTGCGTCCCACCCTCGCCGGAATAGCGCCCTCCGTGGGGTCGCATCCACCGATGAGCATCTGAACCAGGCGGATACCGTCGCCGAGTCCGTGATGGAAGCGGCTGTAGAGGTACCCGCCCGTCCCGTCCTCCGGCGGGCCGGACAGCAGCTGCATCTCCCACAGTGGCCGCCCCTCGGGGAAGGGACGGGAGAACTCGTCCGACACATACTGTCTGACGGCTTCAGCGCTGCCGTCGTCCAGTGCCACCCGGCGGACGTGGTTCCCGATGTCGAAGGCGACATCGTCCTCCCAGAACCACTCGCCCTCCCGCTCGACCGGGATCTGGGAGAGGACGCGGTACTTGCGGACCATCCGCTCCATGATCAGCTCGGCGTACGTGTCGAAGTCCGGCAGCTCGTCGAAGCCGATGAGACCGTTGACGTGCATGAGGTTGTGCGGCCGGTCCATGAGCAGCCACGTGAGGTCCCCGGGTGCGATCCGCTTCGCCATTGCGCTTCTCCTCACGTCACGCTCCTGATGCGCCGCAGGAGCTACCCCAGTGTAGTGGTCACCGTCGGGCGCGCAGCCGCGTTCCGGCCGAGGCCTGGTCGCACAAGGCGGGCACTGACGGTGTCGTATGAGTATGCCTTGCGCAGTCACACGGCAGGCGCGAAACGGTGCAGACTCAGTCGACCAGACAACCGCCGAGGTTCAGGCCTGCAGGACCGTCACGGAAGGGGGGAGCCGGGTCACCGGGTTTGGGAGGATGGCGGACACGCCGTCGTCCCCTCACAGGCGACGATCGCGTGCCCTGTCCCCGACTCCTGGAGGATTCCATGACGACCACACCCTCACCACACGCCGGACGGGCCACGGTGCGCGACGTCTCGTTCCCTGGGGCCACCGGGGCGCCGCTTTCGGCCACCATCGAGCTGCCGGCAGGAGTGCCGCGCGGCTACGCGATCATGGCGCACTGCTTCACCTGCACGAGCCGGGCTCACGCCACCAGCCGGATCTCAGCAGGGCTGGCCGATCGGGGGTATGCGGTGCTCCGGTTCGACTTCACCGGTCTCGGGCACTCGGACGGTGACTTCGTCGACACGACGTTCACCTCGAACATCGGAGACCTCGTCGCGGCAGCGTCGTACCTGGCCGAGCACTGGGGGGAGGTCGGACTCCTCGTGGGGCACTCGCTCGGAGGAGCCGCCGTCATCGCCGCCACAGCGTCGATCCCGTCCGTGCGGGCAGTCGTCACCCTGGGCGCACCCGCCTGCCCCGACCACGTCCGGCACCTGTTCAGCGACCTACCCGACGACACCGACTCAGCCGACCGGCTGCAGGTCGACATCGGGGGTCGCCCGTTCGTCATCGGTCGTGACTTCCTCGACGACATCGCCGAGCAGCCGCAGCTGGAGCGACTCGCCACTCTGCCCGCCGCCCTGCTCGTCCTGCACTCCCCCGTCGACCAGATCGTCGGGATCGACAACGCGCGGGAGATCTTCGGCGCGGCCCGCCACCCCAAGTCCTTCGTCGCCCTCGACGGTGCCGACCACCTGCTGTCGGATCGCGAGGACGCCCAGTTCGCCGCCGACGTCATCGCCGCCTGGGCTCGTCGGTACCTTCCCGTCGGCCCGGAGGCCACCGAGGGGGAGGGCCCCGCGCGCGACGACGAGACGCCCGGGGTCGTGGTGACGGAGTCGACGAGCGACGGGTATGCCCACATCGCGAGCGCCTCAGGTCACTCGTGGGTGCTGGACGAGCCGGAGTCGGCGGGTGGCCATGACAGCGGACCCGGCCCCTATGACGTGATGCTCTCCGCCCTCGGGGCCTGCACGTCGATGACGATGCGGATGTATGCCCGGCGCAAGGGCTGGGACTACGGCGCGACCACGGTGACCGTCACGCACACCCGGGTCCACGCCAAGGACTGCGAGGAGTGCGTCACCGAGGAGGGCCGGATCGACCGCATCGACCGGGTCATCGACCTGGACCCGGACCTGACCGACGAGCAGCGCGCGGCGCTGCTGGTCATCGCGGACAAATGTCCCGTCCACCGCACCCTCACCGGCACGATCGAGATCTTCACCCGGACTGCCTAGGGAAACCTCCCCTGACCAGGTCTGATGCCGCTCTGACCATTGACGACGACGAACGGTTGCGAGAGAGTGACCTACGTCACATCGCTGCTGATCGTGAGGGGACCGCCATGTCGGGAATATCTCGTCGTCAACTGCTCGGGACCGGCGCAGCGGGGGCTGTCGGGCTGTTCCTGACGGGAGGGGACGCGGCGCGCGCGGCGCGCTTGACCACACCTGGGAGGGCAGCGCCGATCATCGATCCGGCGACCATCCCCAAGTACGTCACTCCACTCGTCGTACCACCGCCCATGCCCTCCACTTCGACGGCAGGTGGGGTCGACCACTACCGCATCGGGGTGCGCCAGTTCCGCCAGCAGGTGCTGCCCGCCCGCTATCCCTCCACCGTGGTCTGGGGCTACGGGTCCGAGACCAACGCCGGCACCTACAACTACCCCTCGTTCAGCATCGAGGCGACCGCCGGGTATCCCGTTGAGGTGACCTGGGTCAACGGGTTGCACCACGGCCGGTCCGGGGGATACCTGCCGCACCTCCTGCCGGTCGACCCCACCCTGCACTGGGCCAACCCGCCGGGTGGCGCCGAGCACCGCGACGGTCACTCGATGTTCACCGACACCCCCGGCCCCTACCGTGGCCCGGTGCCGATCGTCGTGCACCTGCACGGTGGGCACACCGACGAGGAGAGCGACGGCTATCCCGAGGCATGGTTCCTCCCGGACGCTGCGAACATCCCCCGTGGGTATGCGCGGGTCGGCTCGGTCTACGAGGAGTTCGCCGAGAAGTACGCGGCGACGCACGGGCAGGGGTGGGCGCCGGGACAGTCGCGGGCGTTCTATGACAACGACCAGGCTGCAGCCACCCTCTGGTTCCACGACCACGCCCTCGGCATCACCCGGCTCAACGTGTATGCCGGCACCGCCGGCTTCTACCTGCTCCGCGGCGGTGCGCACGACCTCGAGCCGGGCGTCCTGCCCGGCGGACCGGTGCCGACCGACGGGAGCACCGCATACGAGCTCCCGCTGGCGATCCAGGACCGTGCGTTCACCCGCGACGGGCGGCTGTTCTACCCGGACACGCGCGCGTACTTCGACGGCTTCGCCGGGCCCTACGTACCGGACTCGGACATCGCACCTACCTGGAACCCCGAGTTCTTCGGCAACGCCATGGTCGTCAACGGCCGGAGCTGGCCTTCGCACCGCGTCGAGCGACGGCGCTACCGGCTGCGGCTGCTCAACGGGTGCGGCTCGCGTTTCCTGCGACTGGTGCTCGTCGCCAGCCCGACGGCGCGACCTGCGGAGCCGATGGTGCCGTTCTGGCAGGTCGGTGGCGACGGCGGGTTCCTCGCCAAGCCGGTGGCGATGGAGCGGCTCCTGCTCGCTCCGGCCGAACGAGCGGACGTCGTGGTGGATTTCTCGGCGTTCCCCGAGGGCACTGACCTCTACATGGTCAACGAGGCACCGGACGAGCCGTTCGGGGGCGGCGAGCCGGATCTCGACTTCGACTGGGCCGACCCCGGCTCGACCGGCCAGGTGATGCGGTTCGTCGTGATCGACCGGGTGGGCGATGACACCAGCGTCGACCCTGAGCAGCTGACCCTGCCGATGCCACCGCACGCCGCGGACCAGGTGCGCACCCGGCGGCTGGCTCTGCTCGAGGCGGACTCCGAGGTGCTGACCGACGTCGGCCCCCGGGCGGCGTTTCTCGGGGTCATGGACGGTGCCAAAGGCGAGCCCCTCGGCTGGGACGACGAGATCACCGAGAACCCCGCTGTCGGCGACACCGAGGTGTGGGAGATCCACAACCTCACGATGGACGCCCACCCGATCCACGTCCACCTCGTCCAGTTCGAGGTGCTCGGTCGGGGTGTCGATGGGTCGCAACCTCCCGAGCCGAACGAGTCCGGCCCCAAGGACACCGTCATCGCCTACCCGGACGAGGTGACCCGGATCCGCGCCAGGTTCGACAAGCCGGGTCTGTTCGTCTGGCACTGCCACATCCTCGAGCACGAGGACCACGAGATGATGCGGCCCTTCCGGGTCGTCGAGTGACCAAAGTGCAGGGCCGCGCGCCTGGTGCTACGAGGCTGTCGGGTCCTCGAGCTCTGCCGGGAGCGCATCGGCGTGCACCACCGTGAGGTGGGAGACCCCTCGGGTCAGGGCCACATAGAGCCGCCGCAGTCCGATGACGCGCCCGCCGTGGTGCCCGGTGGCCTCGTCGACAATGCCACCGGGTTCGACGACGATGACGTGGTCGAACTCGAGTCCTTTGCTCCGGTGTGCCGGGATAAGCTCGACGCGTGCGTCCGCAGGGACCATCGCCGCCACCGTCTCAAGGACCGACTCGCTCGAGATGACTCCGATCATGCCCTCGCCACGCAGGGCCTCGCGCACCGCGCTGGCTGTGGCTGCCGCAAGGTCGCTTGCCTGGATCGTCGCGACCGTCCCGTCCCGTCGCACGGATCGTGCACCTTCGACCGAGACGCCGAGATGAGGCACGAGCCGGTTGGCGACACTGAGGATGGCTGCGGGGACTCGGTAGCCGATGGTCATCGTCGTGTGTTCCACCGTGTCCTGGCCGAGATGGGCCATGTGGTCCGCCCAATCCTGGGCCGACCACGGCATCGTGCCCTGGGCGAGGTCTCCGAGGACGGTGAGTGACCCGCTGGGGCAGCGGCGGGCCACGGCTCGGCACTGCATCGGCGAGAGGTCCTGCGCCTCGTCGACCACGACATGGGTATAGGTCTGCACTGCCGTCGGGCCGTCGAGCTGAGCACCGATCTCGTCCAGGAGCAACGCGTCCGCCGATGTGGGCTTCGTCGAGCGTCGAGCGAGCAGGTCGATCTCCGCTTCCTCGAGCACCCCGTCGGCTGCTCGGCGGCGGAACACGTCGTCGGTCAGCAGCCGGCGGTGGACCTGCTTGGCCGTGAGCTTGGGCCAGAGTGAGCCCATCAGGTCCTTGACGTCCGGGCTACGACGCAAGGCCGCGACCCAGCGGGCATCCGGGGTGAGACGGTTCCTCAGCTCGACATGGCGCCTGACGGCTTCGACGACAGCCGACTCCAGGTGGACGCGGCCGGCGCTCCAGCCCCGGGTCGACGACCTCGCCCGTTCGCGGGCATCGATGAGGAACTGCGGATCCAGGGTGGCGGTCGACCCCTTGAAGCGGATGTCGACCGGGCCGTCGACGGTGCCGCGGTGCTGCCAGACCGCACGCTCACAGACCTCGGACATGCGGGCCTCGTGCTTGAGGCGGTGGACGGCGTCGTCCTTCTCGGCCGTAGCCGTGGCGGCCCCCGTGAGCTCGTCGACGGTGGTCTGGGCCACCGACGTCTCGCCCAACGCGGGCAGAACGCCGGAGATGTATCGAAGGAAGCCGTCGTTGGGGCCGACCACGAGCATGCCGCCTCGGGAGAAGCGTTCAGGAAAGGTGTAGAGCAACCAGGCCGCCCGGTGCAGCCCGACCGCGGTCTTGCCCGTGCCGGGAGCCCCCTGGACGCAGATCGTGACATCCGCACCGCGCCGGATGAGCTCGTCCTGGTCCGGCTGGATGGTCGAGACGATGTCGCGCATCGGTCCGGTGCGCGGACGCTCGATCTCCCGCTGCATGAAGCGAGACGCACCGTCCGTTCCGTGCCCCAGATCCTCATCCTCGAATCCGGTGAGACGCCCGTCGCCGAACCCGTAGCGACGACGACGCATGACCTCCATCCGTCGGTGCGGCGACGCGCGATAGAACCGCTCGGCCAGCCGAGCCCGCCAGTCGATGACAAGGGCGACGGACCGGTCGTCCTCATCGCGCACGTGTCGGCGGCCGAGGCGGTAGTCCTCGTCGTCCTCGAGCCACAACCGCCCGAAGAAGAGCGGGCCGGCACCCTGCGCGAGGTCGTTGAGCCGCTGGTCGCGGTACCGAGCCATCGAGACCCCGAGGCTGTGATCGGGGCCGGCGTCGTCGGCGAACCTGTTCCGCTTCCCCTCCTCGAAGTCGAGCCGGAACCCCTCCACGACGGACTTCGTGTCGGATCGCATGGCCGCCAGCGAGCGTTCGACTCGCTGATGGAAGGCGACTTCCATCAACAGCTCTGAATCGGGCATGAGGCAACTCCGGAAGACACGGGAAGAATGGGGGTGGAACGACCAACTCTACCGTCACGTGAGGGTAGTGACTCTCACCGATCAGTCAGCGCCGACGGCGTCCGTTGGGCCCTCGGCAGGAGCAGGCCCGGGAGCCTGCGTAGGAGGCCGGAACATGAATCCCGCCACGGCGACCAGCAGGGGGACGACGGCGCTCCCGAGCAGAACCGCCTGGTAGGAGCCGGTCAGATCTCGACCCAGGGCGAAGAGAAGCGGGCCGAAGGCGGTCGACCCCACCCCGACGGCGGCGACGACGCCGCGGATGCTGCCGAGGTACATGACCCCGAAGTACGCCGGGATGGCCGCGGCCTCGGTGATCCGGATCGAGGCACCGGCGGCACCGATCGCGAGTCCGAAGCCGATCGCCGACCAGCCGGGGGTGACGACGGTGAGCCACACCAGCGCCACGGCGTGCAGGCTCATCGACACGGCCACGACATACCGGACGTCGACCTTGTCGATGAGGGAGCCGACGAAGAGGGTGGCGATGAGGCCGGCGACGGTCTGTGGGATGAAGTTCGCCGCCGCCGCGGTGCTCGACAGCCCCCTCGCCCCCAGCAGGCTGATCTGGTGGAAGGCCACCGCAGTAGCCAGTAGACCCGAGACGGCGATCCCCGACGTGAGCACCCAGAAGTAGGGCTCGGCGAAGGCCTGTCTGCGGGTCAGACCCCATCGCACCACATGCCGGTTGCCCTCCGTCGGCCGGTCCCCGTCGGGCCGTTGCCCGAGCTCTGACGGGTCGTTGCGGATGCCCCACGCCGCAGCAGGGAGGACGATGAGCCACACGGCGATCCCCATGACGACCCAGGCCGTGCGCCACCCCTGCGCGCTGATGACGATCTCGACGAGGACCGGGACGAAGGAGATTCCCGCCGACCCCACGGCCGAGACGACGCCGAGCGCCCGACCGCGGCGACGCTCGAACCACCGCGCGGCCGCAATGGTCGCGGTCAGTCCCAGGGCGCCCTGCCCCAGGGAGCGGATGCCCATGAAGCCGAGCAGCAGACCCGCCAGTCCGCCGATGAGGGACATCATCACGAGCACGGTTCCGAAGGCTGCGCCGATGATGAACATGCACCGCCGCACTCCGTAGCGGTCGATCACCCGGCCCAGCCGCGGGAGCGCCAGCGCCCCGGTCAGTGTCCCGACGAGGTAGGCCGCCGAGATGGCGGACCGGCCCACGCCCAGGTCGGCGATCATCGGGTCGACGAACGTCGACACCCCCACCGTCTGGCCGGGAGCCGTCGCGACGAGGACAGCAGCGGCGTATGCGGTGACGTGCCAGCCGTAGAAGCCCTCCGGCCCACGCGCCCCACGGCGAACAGGGGGCTGGGCAACGGCGGAGGACACCCGATCGACTTTATCCTTGCGTCAGGCTGACGACGAACGGGCCGGTCCGCCTGCGGCACCCCGGCGGCGCCCACCTGGCACCATGAGCCAATCGACACTCACACGACAACACACAGGATCATGACCATTCCGACATCCGAACTCCGGTGCCCGGCCTGCGGCGAGAGCGACCTGCGGGGCCGGTCGGCCGAGGACGGCATCGAGGTGACGTGCGCAGGCTGCGGGCACTCGTGGAGACGACAGGCCCGACACTGCGCCACCTGCGGCGGCGCCGACGTCGTCGAGCGTGATCAGTTCCTCTCGCGCAATCCCCGGGGCAACCAGACCGCTGTCGTCGGACGCCGGCTGATCCGGCTGTGCCCCACCTGCGACCGGGACGCGTTGACCGAGGCGGACCGCCGGTCGGGGATGGTCGAGGAGGAGTATGTGTCCCGCTTCCTCATCGATCCCCGCACCCTGCCCCCACCCCCACCCAGGCAGCACTTTCGGGAGGAGGCACGTCCCGCGACTCGGCGCGCCGCTGCGGCAGCGGCCCGCCCTCGCCGCCAGGCTCCCTCCCCTCCTCCTCAGGCTGCTCGAGCCACCCCGACGGACCCGACGCTTCGGGAGGCGATCGCCGCCTTCCTCGAAGGGCCCGCCGAACCCGGCGACGCATTTGTCATGCTTCTCGTCGGCCGGGCTCTGGGACCCACCACTCGGCTGTCCGCGCTCGGCGCCGACGCGGCCGCTCGGCTCTCCCGCGCGGGTGGCGGCACCGCGTCTGCGAGCGACTGCGCCGCTCGGGCGGTGACGCACTGGCAGTCGCGCGGGTGGCCGGTGTGAACTGCTAACGCGCTGGTCGTCCTGCCGCTCTGATCTCGCGCCCCAGCCGACGGGTGAACGCCTCGGCGCGGGCGGTGGCTGCCTTGAGCTCGGCGATGCTGGTCTCGGCCTGGGCGTGGGCGGCATCGAGGATGGCGCGTGCCTGGGCGTGCTCTGCGTCGCTGATGGTGGGGTCGGCGATGGTGTCAGATGCGGTGAGCAGCTCACGGATCTCGTCGATGGAGAAGCCGAGGGGCTTCATCGGCATGATGAGCAGGAGCCGGTCGATGCCGCCCTCGTCGTACAGGCGGAACCCTCCATCCGTTCGGCCCGCAGGCTTGAGCAGCCCGACCTCTTCGTAGTAGCGGATCGTGCGGTGCGAGAGCCCGGTCCGCTCGACGACCTCGCCGATGTGCATGAGCTCGGCCGCTGCCTCGCTCATGACGCGCCGTCCCCGTTGCCGCCGAACATGGGGAGCAGGCTACCCGTCGGCAGGTCCGCGGCGACGGTGCTCATCCGCCACTTGTCGGTGAAGAGCGCCACGAGCGTGCCGTCGGTGCGCTCGAGGACCTCCGTGCCGTGCTTGGCCTCCACGAGCGGGACGGTCGCGCGTTCGACGCGACGCGCGATCGAGTAGCGCAACGTCTCCAGCTCGGTGCGTGCTCCGAACTCATGCTCCAGCCGGTGAACGGCGACCTCGAACTGCATCGGTCCGACGGCGGCCAGCACCGGCGCCTGCGCTCCGCGACGGTCGGAGACCAGCACCTGGACCACGCCTTCCTGGTCGAGCGACTCCATGCCGCGCCGGAACTGCTTGGACCGCCCTGCGTCGGCGGAGCGGATGACGGCGAAGTGCTCTGGGGTGAACCGCGGCAGCGGCGGGTACATCACCGGTTCGTCGGCGTAGAGGGTGTCCCCGACGAGGAGGGACTGGGCGTTGACGAGCCCGACGACGTCACCTGGGAACGCCTCGTCGATCGTCTCCCGCTCGCGACCGAAGACCGACTGGGCGTACTTGGTCTGGAAGGGGCGGCCCGTCCCCGCGTGGGTGAGGATCACACCCCGCTCGAACCGACCCGAGCAGACCCGCATGAACGCGACCCGGTCGCGGTGCGAGGGGTCCATCCCGGTCTGGACCTTGAAGATGAACCCGGAGAAGGCCCCGTCGACGGGACGCACACGAGCATCCCGGTCGGTCCAGGCCGTCGGCGGCGGCGCGAACCGGGTGAGGGTGTCGAGCAGCTCGGCGACACCGAAGTTGAGGACGGCGGCGGTGAAGAGAACCGGGGTGGTCCGGGCAGCCAGGAACCCGTCCTGGTCGTGCCCCTGGCCGGACGAGGTGAGGAGCTCGAACTCCTCCTCAGCCTGCTCCCAGTCCGTCCCGTGCCGGCTCGCGGCGGTGTCGCGATCGAGCTGTTCACGGCCGGCGATCGTCGCCCCACCCGGAGTGCGCGTGAACTCGGTCATCCCGCCGGTGGCAGGGTCGATGACGCCCTTGAAGTCACCGGCGATGCCGACCGGCCAGTTCAGTGGCGTCGGGGTGATGCCGAGCCGGTCCTGGATCTCGTCGAGCAGGGCCAAGGGCTCCTGGCCGGGGCGGTCCCACTTGTTGATGACCGTGATGACGGGGGTCCGCCGCACGCGGCAGGCCTCGAAGAGCTTGAGCGTCTGCGGCTCCAGGCCCTTGGCCGCGTCGAGGAGCATGACCGCGCAGTCGACCGCGGAGAGGACGCGGTAGGTGTCTTCTGAGAAGTCGGCGTGGCCGGGGGTGTCGACGAGGTTGAGGACGACGTCGTCGACGGTGAACTGCAGCGCTGCGGAGGTGATCGAGATCCCGCGCGCCTGCTCCATCGCGAGCCAGTCCGAGACCACCCCTCGCCGAGACCCCTTGCCGTGCACCGCTCCTGCCTGGGCGATCGCGTGGGCGTGCAGCGCGAGCGCCTCGGTCAGGGTCGACTTGCCCGCGTCGGGGTGCGATATCACCGCGAAGGTGCGACGCCGGCGCGCCTGCTGGGGTACTTCTGTAGTCATCGGTCTCCTCTCCAGTGGCCAATACTCTCACGTTGCGGTAGGGTCCGAAGCGCAGCGATGACGATGCCGTCGTCGCTGCTCTTCTGTGTGCGAACGATGTTTTCGCGACGCCACTGCCGACTCGGTGCCCCCGACGTCCCCTGCCTTTTCCATCCCTGCCCTTGTTTCTGCCTGCCTTTGTCATCCCTGCCTGTATACCTGCCTGTCTTCGTCGAGGAGCCCCATGTCCCAGTCGCACACGACAACACTGACCCCAGAACGGGACTTCCCCCTCGTCCCTGAGGCCGGTGAACGGGAGACCTCGAGCCGAGCCGCGTTCCGCAACCCCAAGCGGCTCAAGACCGAGGTGCTCGCCGGACTCGTCGTCGCCCTCGCCCTGATCCCCGAGGCGATCTCGTTCTCGATCATCGCCGGCGTCGACCCGCGGGTCGGTTTGTTCTCCAGCTTCATCATGGCGATCACCATCGCGATCGTCGGCGGCCGGCCCGGCATGATCACGGCGGCGACCGGCGCCATCGCACTGGTCATCGCCCCCGTCGCACGCGAGTATGGGCTGGACTACTTCCTCGCCACCGTCATCCTCGCCGGGATTCTCCAGATCGTCCTGTCGCTCCTCGGTGTCGCCAAGCTCATGCGGTTTATCCCTCGCATGGTCATGGTGGGCTTCGTCAACGCCCTGGCCATCCTCATCTTCATGGCTCAGATCCCCTACCTCCTCGGGGTGCCGTGGCTCGTGTACCCGATGGTCGCCCTCGGTCTGGTCATCATGTTCGGGCTCCCACGTCTCACGATGGCTGTGCCCGCTCCGCTCGTGGCGATCGTGGTCATCACCACTCTCGTGTGGGCTGCCGGGTGGGACCTGCCGGACGTGTCCGACGAGGGCGAGCTGCCGCGCTCGCTGCCGGAGCTGTTCCTCCCCAACGTGCCCCTCACCATGGAGACGCTCCAGATCATCGGCCCGTTCGCGCTGGCCATGGCCCTGGTCGGCCTGCTCGAGTCGCTCATGACCGCCAAGCTCGTCGACGGGATCACCGACACCCACTCCAACAAGACCCGGGAGAGCTGGGGCCAGGGCGTGGCCAACCTCGCCTCCGGGTTCTTCGGCGGCATGGGCGGCTGCGCCATGGTCGGCCAGACGATGATCAACGTCAAGGTCTCCGGCGCACGCACCCGGATCTCGACCTTCCTCGCCGGCGTCTTCCTCCTCGCCCTCGTCGTCGGCGCCGGTCCCGCTGTCGGGATGATCCCCATGGCCGCGCTCGTCGCCGTCATGATCATGGTCTCCGTCGCCACCATGGACTGGCACAGCGTCAACCCCGCCACGCTCCGACGCATGCCCTACAGCGAGAACATCGTCATGGCCCTCACCGTCGCCGTCACGGTCCTCACCCACAACCTCGCCTACGGCGTCATCGTCGGCGTCAACGCCGCCATGATCGTCTTCGCCCGCCGCGTGGCGCACTTCGCCTCCGTCGACCAGGTCATCGAGACCGACGTCGACGGCGACGGCAACATCGACGAACGGACCTACAAGGTCACCGGCGAGCTGTTCTTCGCCACCAGCAACGACCTGTACTACCAGTTCGACTACTCCGGCGACCCGCCTCGAGTGATCATCGACCTCACCGAGAGCCACATCTGGGACGCCTCCACCGTCGCCGCCCTCGACGCCGTCCAGGCCAAGTACGAGCGGATGGGCAAGAGCGTCGAGATCGTGGGCCTCAACCAGTCCTCAGCCGTCCGCCACCAGCAGCTCTCCGGCAAGCTCGGCGACGCCCACTAGCCGGGACGTCGGTCACTCGCTGCTGCGGTCAGGTTCCGGCACCCGAGCGGCGGAAGGGTCATCTCTCACCCAACGTGAGAGTAGGCTACCTGGATGATTTCTCACACGAGTGACGTCAAAGGGATCGTGCGCGTGCTCGCGCACCATGACGTGGAGTACCTCCTCAGCACCACGACGGCCGAGCTCCTGGACGACCTGGCCGCCGAGCCCGGCTGGCAGGGCCCGCCGACGACCGTCTACCCCTCGCCTGATCCGGAGAGTCTCAGCCGGCTCTCCGATGCACTGTTCAGCATGAGCAGTCGGCCGAGCGGCGCAGAGGAGACGGGGGAGGAACGCCCCGCGTGGAGCCCGTGGCCGTCCGAGGCCGACAACCTCGTCGGGACCTATGAGACGGACCTGGGTCGCCTCGTGGTGGCCGCTCCGCTCGACCTCGACCGGGGGTTGGACACTGCCGTGGTGGTCGACATCGCCGGCTACGACGTCAAGATCTCCCGCAGGGGGGCCGCCCGGCTCTCGCCGCGCACCAGTCGGTTGCTCTCCGAGCCTCTCTAGCGACCGGACCGAGGGACACGTGCGCCGACGGCCGCACCCAGCCATCGCATACGCCGAACGCATCGAGCCGACAGGAGACAGCACGTGAGCGCGCGCTTCGAGGAACTGGGCTGGGACACGACCCCCATCGGAGAGGTGAGCCTGCGTCGTCGGCGTGAGCCGGTCACCGGGAGCGACGTGTATGAGGTCAAGCTCGGCGACGAGTTCCTCATGTCGAGCCAGTTCACCTTCGCCGAGGAGGAGATGGCACGGCTAGCACTCGCCCGGCTACCCGAGACCGAGCTGCTCGTGGTCGTCGGGGGCCTGGGCCTCGGATACACGGCGCGGGCGGTCCTCGACGATGACCGCGTCGTCGAGCTCGTCGTGGTCGAGGCACTCGAGCCTGTCATCTCGTGGCACCAGGCCGAGCTGGTCCCCCTCGGACCGACTCTGACCGGCGACCCACGCTGTCGGATCGCTCGAGGGGACTTCTTCGCCCTGGCCGACTCAGGTGGGTTCGACCTCGCCGAAGGCGCAGCCCTGGCGGACGCCATCCTCGTCGACATCGACCACTCCCCCCAGCACCTGCTGGCCGGTGCGAGCTCGGGCTTCTACCGTCCCGAGGGCACCCGGGCCCTGGCCGCTCACCTCCGGCCGGGCGGCGTCTATGCGTTGTGGTCGAACGACCCGCCCGACGAGAGCTACGTGGAGATCCTGCGCTCCGTGTTCGACGACGTCGCCGCTGAGGTCGTGGAGTTCCCCAACCCGCTGCAGAACCGGGTCTCGACCAACACGGTGTATCTCGCGACCAGGCGCGGGTGACCCACGGCATGCAAGACGGGCTGCGGCGACGAGAGTCACCGCAGCCCGTTGGCGCTCAACCCCTTGGAGTGTGTCTCGCTAACGCCTTCCGCGGGCCTTCGCCTTGCCCCGGGGACCGGTGTCGAGTCCGACGAGCACCGCGTCGTGGTCGGAGGAGGCGAACTCATCCGGTGCATGGAAGTCGGTGACGTTGTAGTTGCGCCGGCTGTACTGGAACGCGATCGACTCGTCACCGTTGATGTCCCAGACGGCTGCCCCGGTCACGAGGCGCTGCGCCTTCGCGTTCGCGAACATGTGGTCGAGCGAACCGAGCCGACCGGAGAACTGGTAGGTCGCCGACATCGGGTCGGCCTCCTTGGCCAGATTTGCATAGCCCGCACCCTCGATGATCTGGACCGGTGTCTCCTTGCTGTAGGCGTTGAAGTCGCCGACGAGGAAAACCGCCTCGTCCGCATACATCTCCTCCACCCATCCGGTCAGTGCCCGGGCCTGCTCCTCGCGAGAGGGGTTGGCCAGGCCCTGCCCGGTGCCATCGTTCGCACCGGAGCCCTTGCTCTTGAAGTGGTTGGCGATGAGGACGAACGGGTTGCCGGTCCTGGTCGCCTTGAACTTCTGCGCCAACGGGTAGCGTGCGTTGGCGAAAGCGTCATCGAGGAGAATGTCAGAGGCACCGAGGAGCTGCACCGTGGACGGGTCGTAGATGTACGCCGTCCGGATGATGTCCTCGTTCGTCGGGGTGACCACCGGGGAGGGCGCGTAGGCCCACCGGGTCTCACCGGCATCCTCGTTGAGGGCGCTGACGAGGGTGGCGAGCGCCTTGTCGCGAGGCTGACCGGGCAAGTAGCTCACGCCGGCCGAGTTCTGGATCTCCATGAGGCCCAGGATGTCGGCACCGCTCTTGTTGATCGCCGCGACGAGCTTCTCCTCCTGGTCCTCGAAAGCCGCTTCGGACCACGCACCTCGCACCTCGCAGAAGTCGGCTGCCACGGGGTCGCCGAAGCGGTCGGCGAAGTAGTCGCAGTCCTCCTCGTCCCTGCCGAGGTCGTCGAAGTAGTTGAGGACGTTGAAGGCGCCGATCGTCAGGTTGCCGTCCAGCGCGGGGGCACTGTCAGGGCGGTCGTTCTCGGCCGCGATGGGAACGAACGGACCGTCATGCCCGATCACGTGCCCGGTCGGCTGGTAGTTCCACTGGAAGCGGTAGTCGAGGATCACCGGCTTCTCAAAGGTTACCTGCGCCCCGGTTCGCATCGGCGTCTCGTGCGACAGGTACGGCAGTGCGTAGGTGTTCTTCGCCACTACGTTGTTGAGGTAGTCGAACGACGACCCGTCATCGAGGGTGATGTACTTCCGCCGGTTCTCCGCCTCGTAGGCGACCGCCTCCGGTCCGGGTTCGACCATGTCGGTCGCCTGGTAAAGCGGCTCGTCGCCGACGGCCAGCCCGAGCTGGCCGAACCGATTGGTCTGGAAGTTGTTGGTGATCGTGTAGTTGTCCTGCGGGAGGACGAGCATCCCTTCGTAGACCTCCTTCTCGGCGTCGGCCACAGGGAGGGTGGCCAGTTTGGTCGGCGTGACCGGGTCGCAACCCGCGATCTCGGTGAGGAAGGCGTTGGACAGCTGGGTGAGCGTGAAGAATTCAGATGCGGTGCCCTTGACCTCGACGCAGTCGCCGCTGACGAGTTCCTTCGCCGCCCAGTCGGAGAAGACGAAGATTCCGTCGGACGCGTCGCCCGGTGTTTTCGGAATGCCCCCAGTGCCGGGGGTCTGGATGTAGATGCCGCGGAAGCCGCCGGTGGGGTAAGCAGCGGTCACGACACCGGTCGTGATCACCTCTCGGCCAGCGAGCGGTGTCACTGCGCCAGTGCCCTGGATCTCCGAGATGGGCGTGATCACCCTTGGCCCCTCGACAGTGACGGCGATCGAGCACGTCTCCGTCTGCGGGGTCGCTGCATCCGTGGCGAACTCGATCGTCACGTCGTAGGAACCCGGAGCCGTGGTCGGTGCGACAGTGAGCGTGGCACTGCGCGTGGTGAGGTCGATGTTCTCGAGCGTGATGCCGTCGACCGGAGCCGAGATGATGGCGATCGAGCCGATGCCGTCGTTGTCATCGGCGGCCGAGACCTGTGCTGACGCACCTTGCTCGAAGGGGGCGAACAGCGACGCCGGACACGTCGTCGTGGGCGGCAGGTCGACCGGGTCGCCCCCGCAGGGTGCCAGCGGGGCACTCGAGTTTCGGGGCGCCGGGGCAGCGGCAGTGAAGTCGGCGACGTTGTCGTCGGTGTCGGTGCACCCGCCGCCCGAACGAAGGGCTGCGGTGGTGTTGCTGAGTCCGGGGGC
This sequence comes from Dermatophilaceae bacterium, assembly GCA_046260445.1. GTDB lineage: Bacteria > Actinomycetota > Actinomycetes > Actinomycetales > Dermatophilaceae > F2B08. Next base: position 20,880 of record JBHEPF010000128.1, read on the forward strand.
GGCGGCCGAGCCCTCGAAGAAGTTCGCACTCCCGTATCCGACGAGGTCGACAATCCGGGCGAGCTGGTCGGCCGAACACGGGGTGCTGCCGCCGTTGCAGCCCAAGGACGTCGTACCTGTCGCCAGGGCCACCTTCCCGGCTCCGGCGGCCATGGCGATCGGGGTGGCGTCAAAGAGGTCCGGCGTTGGGAGCGGAACGCCGGTCGTGCCGCCGGCCTGCTGGACGAGGTAGTACTGACCGGGCTGCAGGGTCACGTTCGGCAGCTCGGTGAGCTGACCGCTGTTGGCCCCGAGGTTCCCGGTGCCGGTGGCGCTCGCGTACTGGATCGACATGCCGGTCAGCGAGACGGCTGCGCTGCCGCGGTTGAACAGCTCGATGAAGTCGTGCGTGTAGGGCGCGCCTGAGTTGCCGCCGCCGCCATAGACCTGGCTGACCACGAGGTTCGGGGACACCGCCGAGGCGTTCGGGGCGGTCATGACCAAGCCGACGAGCATGACGGCCGCAGCGGACAGCATCGCGGTGGCGCGCCTGGCGAGGGCGGGTGGGTACATGGAGAGCTCCTGATGAGGGAGAAGACGGGAGGACCGATCACTCGGAGGCTACGCAGAACTTCCCCATCGTTGGGTCACGGATTTCCCTGATCTCGACAATCCGTCCTCTGTTCACATCGAGGGCCCATCCCGACGAGGCCGGACACACGAGTGGGCCGGACCCCGATCGGGGTGCGGCCCACAGTGACGGTGTCTTCAGAGGTGGCGCATTCGCTCATCCTCTTCGCCGGGGAGCGGCATCCGGCAGTCCAGCTCGTCGTCGGTGGCGACCCCGGGGTAGGTCCGGGTGACGATGTGACCCTCGGTGTCCTCGACCTCTGCGGCTTCGTCGAACACTGGGCCGCGGCGACGGCGGTCGAAGACCTGGTCGCCGGCCACATGACCCTCGGTGTCCTCGACGCCCTCGGGTTCGCTCGCTATCACCCGGCCGCGCCGGCGGTTGAAGACCTGGTCACCGGTGTCGATGCTGTCCATGATGCTCTCTCCTTTGTGAAGTGCGGGCCTCGCGTCCGCTGATGGGTCCATGGTGGCCGAACGGGCATGACCCTGACTGTCGGCTGGCAGACACAAGCCACGTCCTTCTTGCGACACACGCCTCGCAGGGACCAAGAGATCACCCCTGAGGGGTGACGACCTCACCTGCCCCCGGCAGCACAGTGGTGACGAGGGCCGGATGTTCCGCACGACACGGACAAGGCTCCGTGCTTGGCCCTCGCGAAGAAGAAGAAGGAGGTCCGGTCATGAGAGGGATCACCAGAATGATGGCCGGCGTGAGCGCTGGGCTGCTCGCCCTGACACTGGTCGGCGCACAGGCCTCGATGGCGAAGGGAGGTCCACCCGTCGGTACAGAGGAAGACGAAGCGGCAGCGAACAACCTATCGGTGCCGGCACTGTTCGTTCCGGCAGTCGGGCTGGGGGTCACCTGCGTAGATCCATACGTCGCTGCGATCGGCACGACAACGTACTTCGGGCCTGAGGTGGACGGTGTTCTTCCCACCGTCGTGGCCGGCGAGTACTACGTCCAGGGCGAGGACGACTGGCAGGCGAGCTGCACCACGGAACTCGTCGACACCGTCGACGTGACGGCCGACTGGGGGGACAACCTCACGGGCGCCCCGCTCAAGGCCGGGACACCGATCCGCGTCGAGATGGGCCTGCTGGCGACGAACCCGACCGGCTACGAGTTCACCGGATTCTCGGTGGTGAAGCTCACCGACCAGCTCGACCGCGAAGCCACCTACGGCACGCTCGGCGTGGCCGAGCCTTCATACGGCGAGGTCCGAGCCTGGGACGCTGACGCTCACTTGAAGATCGCCAAGACCGACAACACGCTGACGGTCATCGACGCTGCAGCGACGGCCGAGATCAACTCGACCGGACGGGTCGTCTACGGCTGGAACTGGCAGTTGCCTGAGGCTGGTGAGTACCTCATCACCTTCACCGCGCCGAACGTGACGTTCGTCGGCTCGGACGTCGGCTCAGTCGTCGACGGCGACACCGTGACCCTCCTCGTCAACGTTGCAGCGACAGCGGGCGGCGGCGGCGGCGGCGGTGGCGGCCAAGGCGGCGGCGGCGGTGGCGGCCAAGGCGGCGGCGGAGGTGGTCGGCGATAACAGCCATCCCTCGCGGTTCCGCCACAGCAGAACCTGCGTGAACCTCTCTCAGGGGGCCGGGTCGGATCCTTCCGACCCGGCCCTCGCACGCGACGGTGGCACCGCTCCGATGTCGACGCACTCACACCTCCCCTTCATCGAGGCTCCACCCTCCTAGATTGGAGCTGAGCACAGGTCGGAGGAGGGATGTCAGAGCACCTCGAACTCAGTCATGGTCGCGCTCCGGTCCCAGGCGTGCCGGTGCTGCGAAGCGGGCTGTTCCACGGCAAGTTCCGGATGCCCCACCTCGGCCCGGACGCGCTCCACCGCGAACGGCTCCACGACCGCATCGACACGGCACTCGATCAGGGTCATCTCCTCGTCTCGGCACCGGCCGGCACCGGGAAGACGTATGCGTTGATCACCTGGGCGGCCCAGCACCGTCGCCACGCCGTCGCGTGGCTGACCCTCGACGAGGGCGATCGGGACCCCGTCAGGCTCCTCCGCTACGCGCTCGCCGCGGTGGGAACCACACCCCCCGGACGTCGGATCCAGGACCGCTTCCCGGTCGTGATCGGTGCGACCACCGTCGACGACGCACTTCTCGCCCACCTCTCCGAGGTCTTCGCACACCTGGACGATGACGTCGTGCTCGTGCTCGACAACGTCGACGCCATCATCGGCTCCCGGTCGGAGGAGCTCATCGCCGGGGTCTTCCCCTACCCTGCCGGTCCGGTCCGCCTCGTGCTCCTCAGCCGCATTGAGCCGCGTCTCGGGCAGTCCCGGCAGATGCTGCGCGGGCAGGCCGGCGAGCTCGGGGAGGACGATCTCGCCTTCACCACAAGCGAGATCCGGGAGTACCTCGCCCTGCGCGACGTCTCGCTGCCCGATGGTGACATCACGACGCTGCGGGAGAGGACCGCAGGGTGGGCTGCCGCGATCGAGCTCGTTGCTACAGCGATGCACAACCAGGCCCTGCCGCGTGAGCTGCCGGACGAGGTGTCCCTTGCCACCGACTACCTCATGGACGAGGTCTTCGCCGCACAAACCGGCGAGGTTCAGGAGTTCCTTCTACGTGCGACGACCGCGGACCCGGTGTGCGGGGAGCTAGCCGACGCGCTCAGCGGCGGCTCCCAGGGAGCGCGGACGCTGGCCCAGCTGCACCACAACCATGTCTTCATCCATCGACTGGCCGGCCAACAGGGTGATGATCGGGCCTGGTTCCACTGGCATCCCATGTTCGGCGCGGCGCTGCACCGGCGGTTGGTCGAGTCGGCTCCGCAGCTCGCGCTCGACCTCCACCTCACGGCGGCCCAATGGCACCGGAGCCGGGGTTCCCCGGTCGAGGCGGTCCGGCAGGCCATGGCGGGCCACAACCCCATCTGGGCTGCTGAGCTGCTCTCCGAGTGCTGGCTCGACCTGGCGGTGGCCGGCGAGTCGGCCGTCCTGCACTCCCTGCTCGACCTCTTCACCGAGGATGAGCGAGCCACCGACCCCGAGCTCGCCATCATCTGCGCGTTCCTGCGTCTGCGTGACCGGGATCTCGACCGCGCCTGCCGCTGCGCGACCGAGGCGCAGCAACACGCCGTTCCGCTGCCGGCGGATCGCCGACGAGCTGTCGACGCGATAGCCACGATCATCCGGCTGCACGTGGCGACCCTCACCGGCTCGGTCGGACCCGAGGGGCTGCGCGAGCTGGCACGTGAACTCATCGAACAGATCCGGACACCAGCCGGGTTCATCCCCGTCCGCGAGCGCGTCCTGCTCGCGCACCTGCTCCATCACCTGGGCGCCTACGAATCGGTGCACCTGGACACGGATCCGCGCCCGCACCTGCACGCGGCGCTCGAGTACGCGCCGAACGTGGGCCTGACTCAGCTCACGCTCCGGTGCCAGGCCCAACTGGCGTTGGCCGAGCTCGCGTCAGGTCGACTGCATCAAGCCAAGGCGGCCGCGCTCGAGGTCGTCGGGCCCGATCCCGCGCACGGCTGGACCGGCCCGCACGCGGCGACGACCGCATACCTCGCTCTCGCCGGAGTGGAGCTGCTCCACGGTGATCTGCCCGGCGCGTTGCAGCACCTGTCCCAGGCCGGGGCTCACGTTGAGCCGACAGATCGGGTCAACCGCTTCCGGATCCAGGTTCTCACCCAAGTCACGCTCCTGGCCGCCGGCCGGGTTACTCATGCGCGAGAGCAGTTCGCGGGCCTGAATCAGTTGATGGCGGGGTGGGAGCCGCCGCCCTTGGGTCTGGCCATCGTCGACATCCTGCGGGCCGAGCAACTCATGGCCGAGCACGATCCCGATGCCGCGATCGACCTCCTGCTCACCGACGAGAGTGCGCCTACGTCGCCGGGTGCACTCTTCCGCCGCACCTGGGTGGCCGAGCTCCTGCTGCGGACCGGGCATCCAGGTAAGGCGAAGGCGATGCTGACCGAGGATCTTCCGGCGGTGACGGGCACTCCGGCAGTCGGCTTCGGCCACGTGGCTCATGCCCTGAGCCTGGAGTCGGTGGGCGATCACGAGGGGGCCTTGGAGGCGCTCGAGCGGGCGCTGGGCGAGGCGTCTCCCGAGGGCTACTTGCACCCGTTCATCCGGCACGGGCCGCTGGTCCGGCCGCTGCTCGAGGAGCTCCTCGACCGGGGAACTCCTCACGAGCCGTTGGCCCGCGAGGTCCTCGACCAGCTGAGCCCAGCCAGCCACGACACCACCATTTCGGCGGCGTACTTCGAGCCGTTGACGCCGCGGGAGTGTCAGGTGCTCCGGGCGCTCCAGGGCACGAGGCCGAACGAGGAGGTCGCCAAGCGGCTGTTCATCTCCGAGAACACCCTGCGCACCCACATCAAGCACATCCACCGCAAGCTGGGAACGAGCTCCCGACGCGAGGCGATCGCACGCGGGCGGGAGCTCGCGATCATCTGACGACGGCGTTCTCCGACAGGGCCTGCAGAACGGTCTTGACCTGGAACGGCGTGAGCCAGGGGTGCTTGCCGAGCATGGCGGCCACCATCCCCGTCACGTGAGCGGCTGCGAAGCTGTTGCCGGTCGCGACGATGGAGCCGCCGCCCGACCAGGCGACCTCGACGTCGATCCCGGCCGCCCCGAACTCCACCGGCGGGCTCGGGTTGTAGGCAAGGGCCCACGGGCCCGTTCCGGACCGGGCGGCGACGGACAGGACGGAGGAGTACTGGGCCGGATAGGTGGGACCGGGGACGTTGTTCGCCGCGCAGACCAACGGGATCCGCGCGAAGTATGCGTCGTCGCAGACCTCGTGCAACGGGCCGTAGAGCAGGTCGCTCTTGCTCGACAAGGACAGGTTCGCGACGTGGATCCCGTGGTCGACCGCCCAACGAAGACCCGCGAGGAACCGGGTGCCTCGGGTCCGCAGGTTCTCCCCGAGGACCCGCACGCTCCAGATCTCGACCTCCGGCGCGAGCGACCGGATGATGCCGGCACAGGCGGTCCCGTGGCCGACGAGGTCCTCGTGCGGCTCCTCGACGATCCGGTGGCCCTCCGGCGCGCCCGGGTCCGCGATGACGGTCGCCCACCCGGCCACCCCACCGACACGAGGGTGGTCCGCGTCGACGCCGCTGTCGACGACCGCGACTCGCACTCCCGCTCCCGTCGCGCCACCGAGGGCCCACTCCCGCAGGTCGCCCATCGGAAGGGCCTGCACCGGGGCCAGTCGGTCCGAGCCGAAGTCGGCGGACCACTGCGGCAGGCTCGTCATCGACCGCCCTCGTCGAGGTAGTCCGTGACCGCCGACAGCACCTGTGTCGCCAGGCGAGCACCGTCCGTGCCCCGCCGCGCGAGCGTGGCCACGGCCTCCTCGAGACGACGCGCCTCAGCGTCCCCCGGGTCGTCCGCTCGCGCGCCGTCGGCGGCGAGCAGCAGCCCCACCACCGTCGCATAGGTCCCGAGGACGGCGAGCGGCCAACCCGAGGTGATGTCGGTGGCCGGGTCGAGCACCTCGAGCACCCCGCCCACCTCGCCGTCCGGCAAGGGGATCGGAGCTGCCAGCACCACGTTGGGCACGTACTCGGTCGCCTCGGCGACGTCCCGGGCGAACCTGTTGTCGCGCACCACGTCACGGACGGCGATGGCCTGGTCCGCCATGACGGCCCATCCCGCGATCCCCCGGCCGATCGGCAGCTCTACCCCGAGTATGCGGTCTGCACCCGCCCCGTCGGCGGCCACGAAGACGAGGCGGTCACCCCTGTCGTTGACGAGCGCGCACGAGGCTGCTGCCGCGCCGAAGAGTGCGCGGATCGCCGCGACACTCGAGACCAGGTGAGGTCGTTGCTCCATGAATCCTCATTGTGGCCCCTCTGCCAGGCTGTGAGCGCCGCTTGCGACCCCTCAAGGACACGGTTCTATCCCACTGGCAATCCGGCGATGGTACGCTATATCTGTGAATGGGACGAAGTCCGCCACAATGGGAGATCGCGGTCGCCTGGTGATCCCCATCGAGATGCGGACGAGAGCCGGGCTCCGGGAGGGGACTCCTCTGGTCCTCGTGTCGACGGAGCAGGGCATCGTGGTCATGACGCGCGACCAGGCACGCGCTCACCTCCGTGCCCAGCTCGCCGGGACGGACCTCGTGGCCGGGCTGCTCGCCGAGCGCCGTCGTAGCGCGCAGGCCGAGGACGCCGAGTGACCGACGTCGTCGACGCCTCCGCGATTCTCGCGTTCCTCCAGGGTGGGTCCGGCGCGGAGGTCGTCGAGGAGATCCTGGAGCGCGGCTGCGAGTGCTCCACGGTGAACTGGTCCGAGGTGGCCCAGAAGGTGCGGGCAGCCGGCGGAGACTGGCCGGTCGCCTCCGCCCTGCTGTCCAGCTACGACGTCCGGGTCCGCGACGCCACCGCCGACGACGCCGAGCGTGCGGCCGCGCTGTGGCGTCGGGGATCGGGGCTCTCGCTCGCGGACCGGTTCTGCCTGGCACTCGCTCACCGGTTGGACGCCATCGCGTGGACAGCGGACAGCGCGTGGGGCGAGGACGAGCGCGTCCAGCAGGTGCGGTGAGGCATCGTGCCCACGGCCCGCTCGGCGCGTGAGCGTGGTTCACTCGACCCGTGGAGTTCTCCCTCCTGGCGTCGTTGCCCCCCGAAGCCAAGCGGACCCTGCTCGGCAGCGCCCGCAGGCGCACCTTCGACCGCCGTGAGGTCATCGTCCACGAGGGCGATCCGGCCGACAGCCTTCACCTCGTGCGCTCCGGCCGTCTCGCCGCGCAGGTCTCCATGCCGAGCGGGCAGGTCGCCATGCTCCGGCTCATCGCCCCCGGCGACTACTTCGGCGAGATCTCCCTGCTCGAGCAGTCCGAGCACCGTCGCAGCGCGACGATCATCGCCCTCGAGCCGGCTGAGACGTGGAGCATCGCGAGCTCGACCTTCCACACCCTGCGCGCGCAGCACCCCGAGATCCAGCAGGTCGTCCTGTCCGCACTCGCGGAGCGCGTCGACGACCTCAGCCGTCGTCTCCTCGAGGCGATGTACGAGGGTCTGGACCGGCGCGTCTACCGCCAGCTGGTCTATCTCTGCGAGGTGTATGCGGACGGCGCCCCAGACGGTTCGGTCACCATCCCGCTCACCCAGGAGACGTTGGCCGAGTTCGTCGGTGGCACTCGTCCGTCCGTCAACGCCGTGCTGCGGCGCCTGCAGGAGCGAAGGCTCATCGAGCTGACGAGAGGTCGAATCGTCGTCCGGGACCGGGCGGCACTCGCTGCGCGGCTGCGGTAGCTCGCGTCACTCACGTCCGGACTCGACCGGGTCCAGCACGGAGTCCAGGTCTGCGAGCCACGCGGTGGCCCCGAGCGAGGTCATGACCTCTCGTGCGTCCTCGACCAGCCGGCTGCCCTCGGCCACCTCTTCCTCGTCGACCGAGCGCAGCAGCACGGACCCGAGCTCGCCGCGCGTGCGGGCGGCGAGGGGACCGGCCTTCCACTCCTCGTAGAACTCGGCAGCACGGCGCAGGTGGTCGATGGCCGTGTCGCGGTCCCCCCGATCGAGGGCCATCACGCCGAGGGCCCGCTGTCGATGCGCCCGGAACGCCACCGGGATCGACCTGTCGAGATCGTCGTCGCCGATGAGGTCCAGCAGTGCCTCCATCGAGGCGTGGTCGCCGTCGGTCCGGGCGAGGTCGAAGAGGGACGGCCACATGACGGCGTGGTCGTCCGAGAGACCGGCGATGTCCCGGTACTCCAAGACGGAGCGGACGGCCGGGGCCACGGCATCGGCGGCGCCCTGGGAGCGGACCCGAAGGGTCTTCTGCATCAGCCCGTACGCCCTATGCCACGACGCGCCGGCGTCGAGATCGGAGTCGGACCATTCCGGAGCCGGTACGCGCTCGTCCCGGGCAGAACAGATGACCGCTGTCACCATGTCCAGTCCAGCGGCGTTCACCGAGGTGTCCAGCTCGGTCCCGCGGGCCGCGACGGCCACGGCCTCATCCCACCTACCGAGGAGCATGAGGGCGTTCGCCTGGTTCGTCAGCACGACGTCCATCCCACCGATGAAGCCATGGGCGTCGACCAGCTTCGCGGCATCGCTGCCGTACTCCGCCGCAACGGAGACGTCGTCGACCATCCACAGCGACGCGAGATTGCCGAGGTTGAGCGCCCGGGGCAACGGTGAGGCGCCGTCGTGGCGCAGACACTCGTCGTACAGGAGCCGGGCGAGGGAACGCAGCCCCGCGTAGACGTAGTAGTAGGCGAGTCCACGCAGACCCCGGGTGATGAGCTCCCCGGCGCCGCGACGCAGCCCTACCCGGAGGATGGCTTCGGCGAACTCGCTCGTGTTCTCTCCCTCATGGATGCTCATCATGGCCGCCGCCAGCTGGACGATGGCGTCCCCCGCGTCGGACCGGTCTCGCAGCGCCGACCATCGAGCCTCGACGAGCTCGGCGGCCTCATCTTTGCGGCCGGTATCCCCGAGACAGCAGCCACATGCACCGGCGGCTGTCCCTGCAGCCAGCTCGTCACCGGCATCATCGAAGATCCGCACCAGAGGCTTGAGCAGGTCGATGGCGGCCGAGGAGCGGTAGGCGTTCGACAGCACGATCCCCCGACGCAGGTCGAGTCGTGCCCTCACCAACAGGTCGTCCGTCAGGTCCCGGGCCGCCGACAGGTAGGCATCGCACTCCCGGATCGCTCCGAGAGCCTCGGCCCTCTCGGCCGCCCGGCTCAGGTACTGCAGAGCTCTCGACCTCAGCTCGGCGACGTCGCTCTCGTCCGGGACAGCGTCGGCCGCCCGGGTCAGGTGCTCGGCGATCACCGGGGCGAGCTCGCCCGACGGGTCCGGAGACCCGGAGAGGATCTCCACCGCGCGAAGATGGGCGGAGCGCCGGTCCCGTCGGGCGAGCATCGCGTAGGCGACCTGGGGGACGACGGCCTGAATGAACCGGTACTGACCGAAGTCACCGCTCCAGCGGCTCGTCTCCCGCTTGACGAGCTGACTGCGCTCGAGTCTGGCCAGGGCCTCGTCGAGATCCCGTTCGGGATCGAGCATCGCCGCAAGGTGGTCGCGATGGAACGACTGGCCCAGTACGCAGGCCGCATCGACCACCCGGCGCTCCCACTCGCTCAGCGCATCGAGGCGCGCCGCGACGAGCGCCTGCAACGACGCGGGCGCACCGATGGCCGTGAGGTCGACCTCCCGGTCCGCGAGCACGTAGTGACCGTCGAGCGGCACGACGATGCCTCGATCGATCAGTGAGCGCACCGTCTCCACCGCATACAGCGGCACCCCCTCGGACCGTGAGGCCAGCTCCTGACGGACCGAGGCCGGTAGGCCTGCGACGAGACCGTCGAGCAGGTGCTGCACGTCGGCGTTTGACAACGGAGCCAGGTTGACGAGGACGGCCTGGGGGTTGCGGGCGAGCTCAGGATGCTCTTCGAGGAGGCCGGGGCGGCCCATCATCATGACGAAGATGGGGAACCGGGAGGTCATGAGGTGCTCGACGAACCCGACGAGGCCCTCGTCGGCGTGCTCGGCGTCGTCGAGCTGGAGGACCAGCGCCTGCGCGTTCGAGCCGACCCGTCTGAGGAAGGCGGTCCACGCGGCGAAGAGGTCGCCCCGGGCGAACTCGCCGAGGGAACCCACCCCGAGGAGCGCGCCGAGCCGCGGCGCGATCCAGTCCCGTTCCGTCTCGTCCGGGAAGAGGATGGACATCGCCGCGGTGAGAATCTCACCCATGTCCTCCGTCAACCCGGGTCGACGTGCGTCGCTCTGCAGGAGCGCCACGGCTGCGTCCGCCGCCTCGACCGGGTCGGTCGCCTCAGCCGGTCCCAACTGGGCAGTGAGGCGGAGCCGAGCGCGGATCGCCTCGGCCAGCGCGTAGTAGGGACCCCGCTCGCCGTAGGCCACGCAGCGGCCGGTGTGCCACATCGTCGTGGCCGGGAGGCCGTCGACGTACTTCTCGAACTCCCAGGCCAGGCGCGTCTTGCCGACGCCCGGCTCGCCGCTGATGATGACGAGCGATGGCGAGCCCTGCTCCCCGGTGCGGTGGAAGATCTCCTTGACGAGCCGCAGCTCCCGGTCCCGCCCCACGAGCGGCGCCTCGAGCCCATCCGTGCGCTGGTTGCCGCCGGCTCCGGCGACGACCGCCCGCACCGCCCACAAGTGCATCACGTCGGCCTTGCCCTTGAGCGTGTGCTCGCCGGCATCCACGAAGTCGACCGCCTGCTGCGTCAGTGAGCGCGTCGTCGTGTCCACCCAGACCTGGCCGGGAGAGGCCGCCGACTGCACTCGGGAGGCAGTGTTCACCGCGTCACCCGCCACCATGCCCTGGCCCCGGGCACCGAGGGTGACCGCCACCTCGCCGGTGACGATGCCGACCCGCATGTCGAGGCTGGGCACGCCCACCTCCTCACGCAGCCCGGTCACCGCGCCGACGAGCTCGAGCCCGGCCCGCACCGCACGCTCGGCATCATCCTCGTTCGCGGTCGGCACCCCCCAGACCGCCATGACGGCGTCCCCGATGAACTTCTCCACGATCCCGCCGTAGCGCTCCACGATCCGACGCGACGTCTCGAAGTATCGGGAGAGCAGCTCGCGCACCTCCTCCTGGTCACGCCCCTCCGCCAGAGTCGTGAAGCCGACCAGGTCGCCGAACAGCACCGAGGTGACCCGCCGCTGGGCCACCGGACCGGCTGGGGGCTCGTGGGCGGGCGCGGCGCGCATACCCGGCTCTGCGTCGGCGGGCTGAGGTGAGCCGCAGGACGGACAGAAGCGAGCGCCAGGTGGCAGCTCCGCTCCGCAGGCCACACACCCCACCTGCTGTGCAGACCCGCACTCGGGGCAGAAGCGCGCCCCGGCGGGAAGGGCGTCGCCGCACTGCGCGCAGGTCATCCGGACAGCCTTCGTGTCGCCAGGTCGGAGGTCAGGGCACGCACGCGCCGTTCCCCGGCCAGGAGGGCGAGGAACTCCTCGCGGGCCAGGGTCAGCAGCTCGGTGTCCGTCACGGCCGTGACCGTCGCTGTGCGCGGCACGTCGCGCAGGAGCCCGATCTCGCCGAAGACGTCACCGACGGTCTCGGTGCGGATGACCCGTCCGTCCTGGGTCACCTCTACCTCGCCTGACTCGACGACGTAGAAGAGGTCGGAGACCTCGCCCTCCCGGACGATGACCTCACCCGCAGCAGCGGACCGGGGCTCGAACTTGTGCGCCATCTGCTCGACCATGCTCGGGGTCAGCGGCTTGAACAACGCCACCTGGCGGAGCAGCTCCAGGCCACGCGGCGCGACGAGGCGCGAGTCGAGGTGTGGCATGCGGATCGCGCAGACGAGCGTGACCACGATCCCTCCGACACCGAGCGCCACGACCGTGCCCTGAAGGCCTATCGCCGAGATGAGGAGTGGGGTGGTGAAAGCACCAAGGGCGGCGGCCGCGATGAAGAGGGACTCAATGGCGGCGAAGACACGCGACAGGACCCGGTCGGGGACGAGCCGGGGTGGGATCGCACCGAAGCCAACGTTGACCATCGGGTCGCTGAGTCCGATGAGGACGAAGACGACGATGATGACGATGATCTCGGGCGCCAGACCGAGGACGACGAGGGGGACGCACCAGCCCAGAACGCCGATGACCATGAGCCGCCCCATGCGTACCCGTCCCGCAGCACCGAGCATGAACAGACCCCCCGCCACGGTGGCTGCGCCGAGGATCGCGTTCAGCCAGCCGACGGCCGCAGGGTCGCCGATCATCTCCGCTGCGACGAGCACCACGACCACCATGAGGACACCCGCGAGGATGCCGTTGACGGCCAGCAGCCCGCAGAGGGCGACCAGGTCGCGGTCACGGAAGATCGTGCGGAAGCCGCCGGTCACCTCGACCCAGAGCGACTCCTTGTCCTGGTCCTCGTCGCGGTCCTCGTCGCGGTCCGGGCCGGCCTGCTCCGCGCCAGCGCCCTCGGACCCGTCGACAGGTTCGGCCTCACGCTCGACCCGGACGCCGGCGACGAGAAGCATCGACCAGATGAAGCCGAGGGCATTGAACAGGACGACGGGCACGATCCCGAAGAGTCCGAGAAGCAGCCCTGCGATGGCCGGCCCGACGAACATCGCTGTGCTGTCGACGATCTCAGCGGTCGCATTGGCGGCGGTCAGCTGCTTGGGACTGTCGACGAGACTGGGCAGCAGTCCGCCCTGCGCGGGGCGGAACGATGCGCCGACCATGGTGAAGAGGGTGCCGGGCACGAGCACCGTCCAGATGCCGAGGTCGAAGTGGATCGCCGATGCCGTGATGAAGACGAGCCCGAGCCGGATCCCGTTATTGACCAGCATGAAGGTCCGCCGCGACATCCGGTCGGCGATCGCACCCCCGATCGGCCCGGCGAACGCCGCGAGCAGCAGGCGGACCCCTGCCCAGGCTCCCACCAGGGCCGCCCCGCCTTCCTGGTAGGCCCAGACCAGCAGGGCCAGCCCGTACGCCCAGTCGGTGATCTCGGACCCGACGAAGGCGAGCTGGACGCGCCGGACGTTGCGGTTCGCCCAGACGTCCCGGAAGTTGGCGCGCACGGCGGCCAGACCACTGACCCCCTCCTCCGCCTGTGCGGTCACCGGAGCACCTCCTCCACTCCAGCCCACCGGGACCGCTGGTCACCGGGGAACCAGCACGACGGGACGTGCGGCTCAGCGTATTGCAGCCTCTGCCCGCCGCGGGGAGAATCCGGCGGGCGGATCCGACGGCGGCGATGCACGGATCCCGTCACCGCTGCTCTCAGCCGGACAGCCTCCTCGTCGCCAGGTCGGAGGCCAGGGGCCGCACCCGGTCCTCGCCCGCCATCAGCGAGAGGAACTCCTCGCGGGTCAGCGTCAGCAGCTCGACATCGTCGACCGCCGTGACCGTCGCTGTGCGCGGCACATCCCGCAGCAGTCCGATCTCGCCGAAGACATCCCCGGCCGTCTCTCGCCGCAGCACCCGCCCCTCCTGGGTAACCTCGACCTCCCCGGACTCGATGACATAGAACCGGTCCGAGGTCTCACCCACGGTGACGATGGTCTCGCCTGCGACCGCCGACACCGGCTCCAGCTTGCGGGCGATCTGCTCGAGCAGGAGCGGAGGCAGCGGCCGGAAGAGCGAGACCTCGCGCAGGAGCTCGAGCCCGCGCGGAGCGACGAGACGAGCGTCGAGATGCGGCATCCGGGTCGCGCACAGCAGCGCGACGACGATGCCTCCGACACCGAGAGCGACGACGGTCGCCTGCAGGCCCACCGCGGAGAGGAGCACCGGGGTGAGAAACGCTCCCAGCGCCATCGAGGCGATGAACTGCGACTCGATCGCGGCGAAGACCCGGGAGAGGAGCCGGTCGGGAACGAGGCGAGCGGGGATGACCCCGAAGCCCACGTTGACCATCGGGTCGGTCAGGCCGATGAGGACGAACACGATGATGATGACGACGAGCTCGGGCACCAGGCCGAGGACGACGAGCGGCACGCACCACCCGAGCACACCGATGACCATGAGCCGACCCAGCCGGACCCGGCCGGCCAGAGCCAGCATGACCAGCCCGCCCAGGAGGGTGGCCACTCCCAGGATGGCGTTGAGCCATCCGACGGCGGCGGGGTCACCGATGGTCTCGGCCGCGATGACGACGACGAGCACCGCGAGGACCCCGGCGAGCAGACCGTTGACACCGAGCAGGCCGGACAGTGCGATGAGGTCCCGGTCGCGGAAGATGGCGCGGAACCCGCCGGTCACCTCGACCCAGAGCGACTCGCTCTCGTCGTCGACCGCGTGGGACGCCTCGGCCGCGTCCGCCGGTTCCACTGCTCCGGTCGGTTCCTCGTCGGCCGTCGCCGGGCCCCCGGGACGCTCGACCCGCACACCGGCCACGAGGGTCAGCGACCAGACGAAGCCGAGGGCTTGGACCAGCATGACCGGGACGATGCCGAAGAGGCTGAGCAGCAGGCCTGCGATCGCGGGTCCGATGAAGGCCGCGGAGCTGTCGACGATCTCGGCCGTCGCGTTCGCTGCGGTCAGCTGCTTCGGGCTGTCGACGAGACTCGGCAGCAGACCGGCCTGGGCGGGGCGGAACGACGCGGCCACCATGGAGAGCAGCGTCCCGGGAACGAGAACGGCCAAGATCCCGAGATCGAAGTACATCGCGGACGCCGTGATGAGAACAAGGACGAGCTGGATGGCGGTGTTGACCAACATGAAGGTCCGGCGCGACATCCGATCCGCGACCGCACCGCCGAGCGTCCCGGCGAAGGCGGCGAGCAGCCACCGGATGCCTGCCCAGGTCCCGACGAGGGCGGCCCCACCCTCCTGGTAGGTCCACACGAGCAGAGCCATCACATACGCCCAGCCACCGATCTCGGCGCCCACGAAGGCCAGCTGGACCCGGCGGACGTTGCGGTTGGCCCACACGTCGCGGACGTTGGACCGCAGCGCAGCCAGGCCGCGAGGCTCCTCGCCGTCCGGCGTCACGGGAGCATCTCCTCGAATCCGGCCCACCGCGCGGTCGGTGACCTGCTGGGCAGGGATGGCGGGCGGGCGACGCGATTCACGGGATCTCCTCTGGCCGAACGCCGCTCGGCGCGGACTCACTGGACGCCTCAGCATTCACCTCGGCGGGTCGCGACTCCGTCCGCTTCTCGACGCCCGTTGTGTTCGGTAGCCGACAGAGCGCAGGCCCGGACTCTCAGACAGCAGAATGGCCTCATGGATGCTGACGTGGTCGTCATCGGCGCAGGTCTCGCCGGACTGCAGTGCGCGCGGTCCCTCACCGCATCGGGGGTGACGGTCACCGTCCTCGAGGCCGGTGACGCGGTCGGGGGTCGGGTGCGGACCGACCTGGTCGACGGCTTCCGCTGCGAGCGCGGGTTCCAGGTCCTCAACCCGGCCTATCCGGCCGTACGCCGGCTCATCGACGTCGACGCGCTGGCCCTGCAGAAGTTCACCGCGGGCGTGCTCGTGCGAGCCGCCGATGGGTTGCGGGTGCTCGCGAGCCCGGTGGACGCCCCGCGACTGCTCAGCGGGACGCTGCGCAGCGGGCTGCTCCGGCCGGGTGAGCTGGCCGCCCTCGCCCGCTGGTTGGCGCCGGTGATCGTCGCCCCCCAGCGGGCCGCCCGTGACCGGGATGCCTCGCTCTTCGAGGAGCTGGACGCTCGCGGCATCGACGGTCCCCTCCGTCGGGTCATGGAGCGCTTCCTCGCCGGCGTCCTCGTCGACAGCCACGGGCAGACCTCGGCGAACTTCACCCGACTGCTCCTGCGCAGCTTCGCGCTCGGCTCACCCGGACTCCCTCGTGACGGTATGCGCGCCCTGCCCGAACAGATCGCCGCACCTCTGGCGGATGTCCGCCTCGGAACCAGGGTCACATCGCTGCGCGCCGAGTCGACGTCGATCGGGTCCGGCGCCACCATCGTCACCGACGGTGGGACGATCCGGTCCGGCCGGGTCGTCGTGGCGGCCGACCCGGTGACGGCGGCTGAGCTCACCGATCTGCCTCGACCCGCGATGAAGGGGCTGGTCACCTGGTGGTTCACCGCGCCCGAGCCGCCGGACACCCGGGCACTGATCGCGGTCGACGGCAGGACCGGGCCGGCCGGTGCGCCTCCCGGACCCGTCTGGAACGCCGCCGTCGTGACGGCAGCAGCGCCGCACCACTCGGCTGACGGGCGCCCCCTCATCCAGGCGACCACCCTGCTCGACCGCCCGGACGGCGACGCCGGCGAGACGGAGGTGCTGGCGCATCTGGCGGACCTCTACCAGTGCAGCACCGACCGCTGGGAGCTCGTGGTGCGCCACCGCATACCGCATGCCCTTCCGGCCGTTCCGCCACCGCTGCGCCTCACCCGACCGGTGCGGCTCCGTGCCGGCGTCTATGTGTGTGGGGACCATCGCGACACTTCCTCGATCCAGGGCGCACTGGTCTCCGGGGAGCGCGCGGCGCGGGCCGTCCTCACCGACCTCGGGGCGGCTGTGCCGCCCCCGCGTTGAGTCAGGAAAGTGCCTGAGGAAAACCCGTTTCCCTGGTAGCGGTTCGCGAGTACCGTCAGGGGGAACGAAGAGGGGGCCACATGGCCGCGAACTCGGTATCCGCCCGCGACATCTCGCTCCTGCGCGCGGTGCTCGACCTGGCCCGCCCCGACCGCACGGCGCCGGCGGAGAAGGGCATGCTGCGAGCCCTTGAGCTGATGCGTGGGATCGTGGGCTGCGAGTCGGCGGAGTTCATGCATCACAACGCCGGTGACTTCACGGTGAGCTATCGGCAGTACGTCGACGACAACGAGGTCACCGTGGTGCCGCCGGAGGAACTCGCCGCGGACATGGACGAACCCGGAGTCCACCTGCTGCATGAGGGCTGGTGGACGGGCCGCTGCAGCCTCATCGAGCGGACCGGGCGCCGGGTCGTCACCACGTCGAGGGCAGGGCGGTCCGAGCGCGAGTGGGCCCAGAATCCCCTACACCTGGAGTACCTCACGTTCGCCGACGAGATCATCATGGGGTTCCCGCTCAGCACCTTCCGGACCCTGCGGATCCTGCTCCCCCGCGAGACCGGCTCCCCCTTCGGGCAGCGGGAGATCACGCTCATGGAGATGCTCCTGCCGCACCTGCAGCCGCTCATGACGGCCGCCTACCAGGAAGGCGTTCAGACCGATGTCATGCCGACACCGACGACGCTGACCCGACGCCAGCAGGAGATCCTCGGCCTGGTCCGCCTCGGCATGCCGAACAGGCGCATCGGCCGGATCTTCGGGATCTCCGAGGGGACGGTGCGCAAGCACCTGGAGAACACCTTCGAACGGCTGGGCGTGCAGAGCCGCACCGCCGCCGTCGCCGTCGCCTTCGGGGAGCAGGCCTTCGCGGAGCCGGCCGCGACCGGCTGAAGCCCCGAACGGCCGTCAGCCCCCTTCGCGTGAAGGGGGCTGACGGACCGTGACGTCTCGACCTCACAGAGGAGGAGGTCGATGGCGCTGGACGACCCCGTTCACCCTCAGCTGGAGGGTGCCGTCCTCCGCATATGACCAGAGGTGCGTGTCACGGACCGGCGCGGAGTCGACTTCGGGGAGCTGCGAGCACGGAGCCCGCAGGCTGCAGTCGTCGACGAGCTGGGTGGTGCGCACGGGCTCTCCCGCGTCGAGACGGTGCGCGAGCCCGGCCTGGGCCGTCACCGGCGCGCCCACCGTGAGCGCGAACAGGGCCGCCGACAGCGTCACGGCCCTACCGCCGAACCGACGACCGCGTCGTGCGTATGTGTATGTAGACATGATGGAACTTCCTTCTGTGATGTGACCGGCGAGCGAGGTGCCCGTCCGGGTTCCTCCAGCGTGGCGGCGGGCCCTCGTTGGCGGAATACGACGAACCGCGTACGCCCACGCGAAGGCGGGACGACCGCATGAGGCGAGGAGGGCATACCCCCTCCGGGTCCGGCGAGGTGATCGGCCGCGGATACGCTGACTGGGTGCACGACCCCTCCCAGCAACGGCGCGCCGTCAAGCCCGGCGAGGCCGACAGCCCCCGGGTCGAGCAGGAGGGACACGTCTGGCGGATCCGCTCACTCGAGGCTGCCCGACAGGTGCTCCGCGCACGCGACGCGACCAAGCAGGCCGGGTTCACCGCCGAGAAGATCCCGCAGGGATACCTCGACCACCACCCGATCCTCGTTTCCGACGGCCCGCGGCACGACGAGCAGCGGCGCAAGGTCGCCCGGTTCTTCGCGCCAGTGGTCGTCGAGCGCTACGCCACGCAGATGGAGGAGTGCGCCGACCGACTGCTCGACGAGGCGACTGCGCGCGGCGTCTGCCGGCTGGACGACCTCGCCCTGCTCTACACCGTGGAGGTCACCGCCGAGGTGGTCGGCCTCACCGAGTCGTCGGTGCCGAAGATGGCGCGCCGACTGGTGAGCTTCTTCAACCAGCCCCCGTTCGACATCACCCGCGACGACCTGGGACGAACCGGGGGCCAGTGGGCCAGGGCGGCGTTCAACGGACTGCTCCCGATCATTCGGTTCTACCTCGCCGACGTACGGCCGGCTCTGCGACGCCGCCGCAAGCAGCCGCAGGGGGACGTCATCAGTCACCTGCTCGAGGAGGGCTACAGCACGACCGGAGTTCTTGTCGAGTGCGTCACCTACGGCACCGCCGGGATGGTCACGACCCGCGAGTTCATCGTCATGGCCGCCTGGCACCTGCTCGAGAACGACCCGCTGCGGGAGCGGTATCTGGTCGCCGAACAGACCGAGCGGCTGGCGATCCTGCACGAGATCATCCGACTCGAGCCCGTCGTGGGCCACTTCTATCGCCGGGCGACCAAGGCAGTGTCGATCAGTGACGGCGACCAGGAGTGGACGATCGAGCCCGGGCACCTCGTCGACGTCTGTGTGCGCCCCGCCAACGCCGACCCGGAGGCGGTGGGCGAGGAGCCTTTGTCGCTGTGCCCCGGGCGGACGCTTCCCGCGGGCGTCAACCCCACCGTTCTGTCCTTCGGCGACGGCGCCCACAAGTGCCCCGGCCAGCCGCTGGCGATGCTCGAGGCGGACATCCTGCTCACCCGGCTGTTCCTTCGGTCGCCGCGCCTGGTGGCCGAGCCGGAGCTCGGCTGGGACAACCTGATCGAGGGGTACTGGCTGCGCGGGTTCGAGCTGGCCCTCGACGACGAACGCGGGTGACCGTCAGCGCGTCGTCGTGCCCGCTCGCCTGGACATGAGCCGGTCGACCAGCCATGCCCCGTCCCGGCCGGGATCCCTGGTCGCCAGCGACGCCGCGATGCGCCGGGCTCCCTGCCGGTACTGCGGGTCTTCGAGTCGTTCCAGCGCCCGCCGAATCCGGTGCGGGGTCGGCCTGGCATCCCCGAGGTGGAGCCCGGCTCCGGCCCACTCCACTCGCCGGCCGATGTCGGCCTTCTCCTCGGTGCGCCCCACCTGCAGGACCGGTATGCCGTGGGCCAGGGCGAGCAGGACCCCGGTCCAACCACCGTTGGTCACGAAGGCCGAGGCGTGTGGCAGGACCCGCTCGTAGGGCACGAACGACTCGACGGCCACGGCCGCGCCGTCCCTGGTGTCCACCGACCCTGGACCGCCGAGTGAGCTCGGATCGGCTGCGCCGGTCGTGAGCACGGCCGGTCGACCGGTTGCGGTGAGCGCCGCGAGAGCGGGGCGCAACACCTCGCGCGGGTCGTCGCGAAGGGTGCCCTGGGTGACGAGAACCACCTCGCCCGAGTGGTCCTCGACCACCCCCTGCCACCACGTCGGAGGCTCCCAGCACTCACGGGCCGGAGGGTGCAGGGCCCCGACGAAGTGCACATGGTCGGGCAGGTGGGCGCGCGGGTACTCGAGCTCGGGCGCGCCGCAGTGCAGGTGCAGCAGCGGGGACAGGACCGCCTCGAGCACCGGCGTCTCGCTCCGCGGCAGGCCGAGGTCGCCGCGCAGAGCCGCGTAGCGTCGCTGGGCCGGGGCCATGATGACCTGCCGGCTCGCTGCCTGCACCACGCTGTTACGCCAGGCCCAGGGACGCATCGTCCGGTAGGGGAGGCCGGCGCCGAACGGGGGCGTCAGTTGGTCGGGGAAGTGCAGTGGTCCGTCCCCGAAGCTCACCCACGGCAGGCCGAGTCGCTCGCTCTCCAGGGCTGCGGCATGCGCCAGGGAGTCGGTGAGGACGACGTCGGGGCGCACCTCGTCGATCACCCGCTGGACCGCCCGCAGTCGTGCTGCGGAGTCGGCGATGAGCCAGTCGTAGCGGGCGGACACGCCCCGGATGCGCCCGCCGCGATGGCTGAACGGTAGGACCGGGCCGGTATCCCACACCTCGGCGCCGGCAGCGACTCCCCCGGCCCACGGGGTCGCGACGCCCCAGTGCACCTCGGCGCCACGCGCGGCCAGACCCTCAAGGAACGGTGCGGCATTGAGCGTGTGCGCATAGATCGGCGAGCTCAACGCCAGGACTCTCACAGGCCCATTCTCCCGGGTCAGGTGACGCAACGGCGCGCTGGACTCACGCAAACGGATTGACCCAGTCCACTCCACCGAACCTCGCGAAGTCGCTGTCCGCCGACGCCACCGGCACTCCGTACTCGAGTGCCAGAGCTGCGAGCTGGGCGTCCGGGATGAGATTGCCGGTGACTCCATCCCTCTCGACGATGCCCCGGAGAATGGACCATGTAGAGCCGCTCACCTCGGGAACCCACGCGGCCGGAGCCTTGACCCAGTCATCGACGAACTGGGTCGCGGCCGAGCCGGAGAGGGGACTGCCAAAGATCCGCGGATGGGTCGAGATGCGGAGAAAGGCTCCGAGGCTCTGCCAGGGCAAGCCGATTCGGCGGTCCCCGTTGAGGTGGAGATCCAAGAACTCAGCCGCCGTGCGGTGGTGGCGTGAGGTGTCATCGGCGGCGTAGAGCAGGACATTGGCGTCGATGATCATTCGTGGTCCAGCAGGTCCAGAACATCGCCGATGTTCGTCGGGTCGACCTTCGCGTGGAGCGATGCGGTCCGTTGGACGAACCGCTCCTTGCGCTGCTGTCCCGACATCCCTCGCCGCGCCAAGACATTGAGCGCCTCACTCACACCGAGTCCCTCCTCGCGCCGGAGCCGGGAGACCGCAGCCTCCACATCAGGGGCCAGGTTGACAGTCGTACGCATGCATCCATCCTAGCCGCATCACTGATGCGACAGACCCTGCATCACTGATGCGCGCTCAGCGGAACTGGTTCTCGATCCGGGCGATCTCGTCGGTCGAGAGGTCGAGCCCGGCCGCCTCGGCCGAGTCACGGATCGACTCCGGACGGCTGGCACCGGGGATGGGGATGACGTGTTCGCCGAGCGAGAGCTCCCACGCGAGCACCACCTGCTGCGGGCTCACGCCACGCTCGCTGCCGATCTCGTGGAAGGCCGGGTAGGTCTGGCCGATCTCCTTGCTGTGCACTCCCGTGCCGCCGAGCGGGCTCCACGGCAGGAAGGTGATGCCGAGCTCGCCGCAGTGCTCGAGCTCGTCGCGGCTGGAGCGGAAGCGGGGCGAGAACTCGTTCTGAACGCTCGCCAGGCCGGCCTTGCCGAGCACCTCGATCGCCACGTCGATCTCCTCGACGTTGACGTTCGAGATCCCGATGGCGGTGATGAGGCCCTCGTCCTGCAGCGCCTTGAAGGTCTCGACGACCTCACCGTAGACACGCCAACGGTCCGGCCGGTGCCACTGGTAGAGGTCGAGGACGTCACGGTCGAGTGCCCGTAGGGAGGCCTCGACCGCGCGCCTGATGTGCTCCGGCGAGCCGTCCCGGCCCCAGGTCTCTCCCTCGCCCCGGGTGATGCCGCCCTTCGTCGCGACGATGACATGGCTCGTGTCTGCGTCGTACTCAGCGAGTGCGTCCGCGACGATCCGCTCGTTGTGACCCACCGAGTCCCAGCTC
Organism: Dermatophilaceae bacterium; assembly: GCA_046260445.1. GTDB lineage: Bacteria > Actinomycetota > Actinomycetes > Actinomycetales > Dermatophilaceae > F2B08. The sequence continues at coordinate 42,862 of JBHEPF010000128.1, forward strand.
GGGGCATAGATGTCGGCCGAGTCGATGAAGGTGACCCCCGCGTCGAGGGCAGCGTGCACGGTCGCGATCGCCTGCTCCCGGTCCGGCCGCTCGTTGCGTCCCATCGACAGCGGCATGGCGCCCAGGCCGATGGCCGAGACGGTGAACGGTCCGAGTGTGCGGGTCCTCATGACCTCAACCCTAGGTGGCCTCGCATGCGCCGACCGACGAGCGGCACTAGCGTTGAGTCATGTCCGAACACGACGCCAGCGCCCCCACCGACCCCCGCCCCTCCTTCGAGGAGCTGGGGGTCGACCCGCGTGTGCTGCGCGCGCTGCGTGACGTCGGCTACGAGTCTCCTTCTCCGATCCAGGCGGCGACGATCCCTGCCCTGCTCTCGGGTCGCCACGTGGTGGGGCTCGCGCAGACCGGCACCGGCAAGACCGCGGCCTTCGCCGTCCCGATCCTGTCTCGACTCGACCTGTCGCAGAAGAAGCCGCAGGCGCTGGTCCTGGCACCCACGCGGGAGCTGGCACTCCAGGTCTCCGAGGCGTTCGAGCGCTATGCCGCCCACATGCCGGGGATCCATGTGCTGCCCATCTACGGGGGACAGGCCTACGGCATCCAGCTCTCGGCCCTGCGCCGAGGTGTGCACGTCATCGTGGGGACGCCGGGCCGGATCATGGACCACCTCGAGAAGGGCACCCTGGACCTGTCCCAGCTGCGCTTCCTCGTGCTGGACGAGGCCGACGAGATGCTCAAGATGGGCTTCCAGGACGACGTCGAGACCATCCTCGCCGACACCCCTGAGGACAAGCACGTCGCGCTCTTCTCGGCCACGATGCCGGCGCAGATCCGACGCATCTCCAAGAAGTACCTCCACGACGCCGCGGAGATCACGGTCAAGAACACGACCGTCACCGCGGCCAACACCACGCAGCGCTACCTCGTCGTCGCCCACCCCCAGAAGCTCGACGCTCTCACCCGGATCCTCGAGACGGAGAACTTCGAGGGGATGATCGTCTTCGTCCGCACCAAGCAGGCCACCGAGGTGCTTGCGGAGCGACTTCGCGCACGCGGGTTCTCCGCGGCCGCGATCAACGGCGACATCGCCCAGGCGCAGCGGGAGCGCACCATCAACCAGCTCCGCGGCGGGCGCCTCGACATCCTCGTCGCGACCGACGTCGCGGCCCGTGGTCTCGACGTCGAGCGGGTCAGCCACGTCGTCAACTACGACATCCCCACCGACACCGACTCCTACGTCCACCGCATCGGCCGGACCGGGCGGGCCGGACGCGCCGGCGACGCACTGTTGTTCGTGACCCCCCGGGAGCGCCACCTGCTCAACACCATCGAGAAGGGGACCCGTCACCGGCTCACCCAGATGCAGCTGCCGAGCGTCGACGATGTCAACGAGTACCGACTCACGAAGTTCACCGACTCCATCACCGAGGCGCTGTCCTCGGACAAGCTCGACTTCTTCCGCGATCTGGTCGGCCGCTACGAACAGGAGCGCAACATCCCTGCCGTCGACGTCGCCGCTGCACTCGCCGTGCTCGCGCAGGACGGACAGCCGCTGCTCCTCGAGCCGGACCCCGAGCCTGCGCGTCGCGCATACCAGGACACACGGGAGCGCAGTGGGGCGCGGGACGACGAGAAGGGGCGTCGACGGGACGACCGGCCGCGGCGCAGCGAGATTCGACCCCGCCGCAGCCACGGCGCCGCGGCGCTCTCGCCCTACACCATCGCCGTGGGCAAGCGCCACAAGGTCGAGCCACGCCAGATCGTCGGCGCGATCGCCAACGAGGGCGGCCTCGACCGGGGCGACTTCGGGCTCATCGACATCCGCGCCGACTACTCGATCGTCGAGCTACCGGCCTCGATTCCGTCCGACGCCTGGAAGGCCCTGAAGAAGACGCGCATCTCGGGTCGCCTCATCGCCCTCACCCCTGGCACCGCACCGCCGGCCGCTACTCCAGAGTGACCGGCACACCCGCCCAGCCCCCGACCGGGTAGGTCTCGCGAGTCGGCTGGTCAGCCGGGTCGAGGCCGATGCGGCTCGTCGCGGCGAGCAACGCGTCGGTGACGACGACGAGCTCCATCGTCGCCAGCGGCCGGCCGGGGCAGATGTGGAGACCGGTGCCGTAGACGAGGTTGTGCGGGGCGTTCTCCGCAGGCCGGTATGCGTCGGGATCGCCGAAGACGCTCTCGTCCCGGTTGGCGGAGGTCCAGTTGAGATAGACCCGGTCGCCGGGCTCGAGGCCGTAGCCCGCGATCTCGGTGCCCTTCGTCGCGACGCGTCGGTTGACGAGGAACGGGTCGTCGATCCGGAGCATCTCGTCGATCGCGGCGGCCAGGTCGCTCGGGTCGGCGCGAAGCCCGGCCTGGACGTCCGGGTGGGTCGCGAGAAAGTGGACGACGACCCCGAGCGAGGCCGCGATCGAGCCGAGGTCACCTGCTGTCCAGTTCCGCAGGATCGAGACGATGTCGGTGTCCTTCAGCGGCTCCCCGTCGAGCTCGAGGCGGGTGAGCTCGGTCGTGGGGTCGTCTGGCGCGTCATCGCCGGCGGCCCGGCGCTTCGCCACCTGGTCGGAGACGATCCGGTCGAACTCGGCTGCCACTGCAGCGGTTCGGTCCCGGTCACCCGACCTCGTCGCGGCGTGGTTGTCCGCCATCCACTCGAGCAGCCGGTGCTCCGCCCCACCCCAGCCGAGCCAGGCCGCCTGGGCGCGCACCGCATACCGGTAGCCGAGATC
>JBHEPF010000152.1:0-5202 GCA_046260445.1 Dermatophilaceae bacterium
CAGCTCTCCTCATCGGCGGACTGGTCCTGTTGATCCTGGTCGGGATCCGGGCTCTGCTGGGTGGCATCAGCCGTCCCACCCCGACCTCCGGTGCGGCGGAAGACGCGGCACGTCAGCCGGTGCCCGCGCGCAGCGAAGCGCGGCGCCTCCTCGACGAGAGGTACGCCCGCGGGGAGCTCAGCACGGAGGAGTACCGCGAGCACGTCGACACCGTCGGCGGCGGAGTGGGTCTGGCGACCAGGGGGCAGGGACCGACACCGCTGCCTGGGCAGGGCGACGGCTTCGGCATGCCGGAGGTGCTCACGAGCACTGGCGGGGTCCTGGACGTCACGCTCGAGGCGGCGGAGGGAAGCCACCAGGTGGCGGGCCGGACGGCCACCACCTTCGCCTACAACGGGAGCGTCCCCGGGCCCACGATGAGACTGCGCCCCGGCGACCGGCTCCGCGTGCGTCTGGTCAACCAGCTCCCCCAGGGCACGAACCTGCACACCCATGGGCTCCTCGTCTCACCGGAGGGCAACGCGGACAACGTCTTCATCCACGTCGAGCCCGGCGAGTCCTTCGACTACGAGTACCAGCTTCCCGACGACCACCCCCCGGGTCTGTACTGGTACCACCCCCACCTGCACGAGCTCGTCGCCGACCAGCTCTTCGCCGGGTTGTACGGGGCCATCATCGTCGAGGATCCCGAAGAGCTGCCGTTCACCCGGGAGCGGGTGCTGGTCGTCAGCGACATCACCCTCGACGGCGCGTCTCGGGTACGTCAGCCCTCCACCATGGAGCGGATGATGGGCCGCGAAGGTGAGCTCGTGCTGGTCAACGGCCAGGCAGGTGCCCTCCTCGCCGCCCGTCCCGGTGAACGAGAACGCTGGCGTGTCGTCAACGCCTGCAGCTCGCGGTTCCTCTCGCTCCGACTCGACGGCCAGCAGCTCCAGCTGCTGGGCAGGGACCTCGGGCTCTTCGCCGGGCCGCAGGACGTGGAGGAGGTCTTCCTGCCTCCCGGCGGTCGCGCCGACCTGGCGGTCACTACCGCCGAGGGACGCAGCACCCTGGCAGCGATGCCGGTCGACCGCGGCGGGATGATGATGGGGCCTGCCCGCAGCGACGCCGTCGTGGCACTGGCGAGTCTCGAGGTCAGCGGCTCCTCGGCGTCCGGTCTCGCCGCACTGCCGGCGCAGCCGGCACCCCGTGACCTCCGCCAGGTGAGGGTGGACGGCAGTCGCGAGCTCGTGTTCGCGATGGGTAGTGGCATGGGTATGGGTAGGGGACCCGGCGGGATGCAGCTCACTATCGACGGCAAGACCTTCGACCACGAGCGGATCGACCAGGAGGTCGCCTTCGGCTCCGTCGAGGAGTGGACGATCGTCAACGACAGCCCGATGGACCACCCGTTCCACCTCCACGTGTGGCCGATGCAGCTCATCGAGGAGAGCGGACAGTCAGTCCAGACCCCGATGTGGCTGGACGTCGTCAACGTTCCCTCGCGAGGGTGGGCGAAGGTCCGCATCGCGTTCGAACGCTTCGGCGGCAGGACCGTCTACCACTGCCACATCCTCGACCACGAGGACCTCGGCATGATGGGCATCATCCGCGCCAGCTGAGCGCCCCTCCAGCCGACCCGGCCGTTCAGAGTGAGGGAGGCGACCACGGGGCGGAATGGGCCATCTATTTCGAGAGCTGATCACGTCATGACCACACCCATCATCTACGCACTGCACGAGAACCCCGAGTGGTTCCCGCCCTTCGCCGATGCGTTCGCGGCCGAGGGCGTCCAGGTCGAGGAGTGGCTGCTGACCGACGGCGTGCTCGACCTGAGCTCCACACCCCCGGAGGGGGTGTTCTGGTCGCGGATCAGCGCCTCGGCCCACACCCGTGCACACCACCTGTCCAAGGACTACAGCCGGGCGGTCCTGTCCTGGCTGGAGTCGCACGGGCGCCGCACCGTCAACGGCAGGCGGGTCCTCGAGCTGGAGATGAGCAAGGTCGACCAGCTGACGCGGCTGCGCGCAGCCGGCATCGAGACACCGCACACCGTGGCCGCCGTGGGCCGACAGCACGTCGTCCGGGCCGCCGCGTCGATTCCTGCGCCCTTCCTGACCAAGCACAACCAGGGCGGCAAGGGGCTCGGCGTGCGCCGGTTCGACGACCACGCCGAGCTGGCCGACTACATGAGCTCGGGTGAGTTCGAGGAGCCGCAGGACGGCATCACCCTGATCCAGGAGTACGTCGTCGCCGCCACGCCCACCATCACCCGGGTCGAGATCGTCGGCGGCGAGTTCGTCTACGCGATCGAGGCCGACACCGCCCGCGGCGGCTTCCAGCTGTGCCCCGCCGACGCTTGCGCCGTGGACCCCGAGACCGGCCGGCCGGTCCTGCCGCCCGGCGCGACCCTGGCGCCCGAGCCGGGGCAGCAGCTCTTCGCGCTGCGCGCCCGCTTCGAGCACCCGGTCGTCGAGCAGTACCTCGCCTTCGCGCGGACCAACGGGATCGAGGTATGCGGTATCGAGTTCATCGAGTCAGTGGACGGACGGGTGCTCACCTATGACGTCAACACCAACACGAACTACAACGCGTTCATCGAGGAGGTCGCCCCGCGGTCCGCGGCCCGGGCGCTTGCCCGGTATCTCAGGTCGGTCGCGGAGGGCCTCTGAGAGCTCCGGGCGCTTCTCGTTCTCCATGCTCGCTGCGCGCCGGCGACCTGCGGATCCTGGTCGTGACCGGCCGCGTCCGCGCACACCATGTCTGGCAGGCGCGGGCCGACTTCGTCCATAATCGGGCACAACCGATATCTGCGGCAGCAGCCGGTCGGGTCTCGACGGGAAGGACTCCGATGGCCGAGGACACCGTGCGAACGCGTGCCGACCTGGTGTCGCTGCTCACCACCGCGGCCGAGGTCGAGCATTCGCTGATGGTCCAGTACCTCTTCGCGGCACTCACGATGAAGCAGGGCACGGAGGAGGGCCTCACCGAGCAACAGCTGATCCGAGTCACGCACTGGGAGAAGCAGGTCCTGGCCGTCGCACGACAGGAGATGGAGCACCTGGGCCTGGTCGCCAACCTGCTGACGGCGATCGGTGCCGCGCCCAGCCTGACGCGCCCGAACTTCCCATATGCCACGTCCCTCTACGGCCACGTCATGCAGCTGACACGGTTGTCGAAGGACACGGTGCACCGGTTCGCCTGCTTCGAGATGCCGCAGGAGGGCGACGACACCGTGCGGTGCCCCTCGCCTCCCGACCCGTCGCTGCCAGGGCCGGCGAGCATCGTGGACCTCTACGAGGCGATCCGCGCCGGCTTCGTCACCCTCGCCGAGCAGCAGGAGCCGTTGTTCCTCGTCGGCGCCGACCACCAGCTCGGCGGCAAGGCGCTCGGCACCGACTTCCCCCGCATCGGGGCCATGGGTGGCGGCTACGACGTCTTCATGTCGACGGTCGGCGACCTCGAGAGCGCACTCGCGGCCATCGACCTCATCATCGAGCAGGGCGAGGCGGCGGAGGTCGCCGGCGACGAAGGCCACTTCGTGGCCTTCAAGAAGATCCTCACCGAGTACGACGCTCTCCAGGCCGAGGACCCGTCGTTCGAACCGGCCCGCGGGGTGGTCGACAACCCGACGACGACGACCGGTCACGGGGACAGCACCCTCACCGACGCGGTGGCCCTGGCCGTCGCCGCTCTGTTCGACGCGTCGTACCGCACGATGCTGCGCTTCCTGCTCCGCCTCCTGATGAGCACCGACGAGTCTGCGCAGGAGTCCGCCGCCCTGACAGCCGTCGCGTTCTTCCCGATGATGACGATGGTCATCCGGCCGCTGGCGGAGGTCCTGACCTCGCTGCCGGCCCACAACCCTGACGACGGACGGCGAGCGGGGCCGCCCTTCGCGATCGACGGCTCCGTCGGCTTCCTGCCGCATCGGGAGGCGGCGTGGGTCGTGCTCGACCAGGAGCTGACCGATCTGGCGGCTCGAGCGCGCGAGGTCGCGCAGCTGCCGGACGCGCCGCCACGACTCGCGTTCATCGCCCGGACGATCGAGCTGGTCGGTCAGCGGTTCAGCGCTCAGATCGCAGCCGCGCAGATCGCGGGGGCCGGCGCATGATGGACATCCACTTCGAGGGCTGGTGGCAGTGCCGGTTCGCCACCGACCCGGACCCGAGCGACGACCCGCGGGGGGTGAGCGGACCCACCTTCATCACCGCAGGCGAGCCGGTCTTCGACCGCGTCATCCGGTTCCAGGACCCCGTGTCCCCGCGGTGGCCCTTCACGGACACCGTCGGCGTCGCGGTCACGGCGGTCGGCGTGAACGGTCGAGCTCAGCCGAAGAGTGCTCTCGTCGGCCGGCCCGTCGACCTGCGCGGTGACCCGCAGTTCCACCAGCGCAACCTCGTGCTCGTCGGCCAGCCGTTCCAGGTCCTCATCGACCCGTTCGACCTCCAGGTGGGCACCGCGGACACGGTCATGCTCCGGCGCAGGGCCCTCTGGGACGTGACCCGACCCGATCTCGACATCGAGGACGTCTTCCTCGACGACACGCTCATCGCGCCTCGGATGAACACGGTCGCGATCCAGTCGCCGGAGGTGGCCGAGGCGACCGGGATCCTCGACTACGCCGGCTACCGTCGGCAGCGCCTCACGGCCCTCTCCGAGAGACGCACGGCCGCGACCAACCCGGTCGAGCAGGCCGCCCTCGACCGCCGCATCACGGCCCTCGACGACGATGCCATCCTGATGGGGGTACGGCTCGCCGGCGAGCAGTTCCTCGGGATGCAGGTGACCTACGACTTCGCCCTCGACGGCACCCCTGATGTGGTGGACCCGTCCCACGCCCTCGGCGGCACGGTCGGGACGTCACAGACCTGGGCGCTGAGAATGTGGTGGGGCGGATACGACGTCGACACCCTCTGCGGGTATGTGCGCGGGACGCTGTCGGTCCCCTTCGTCGCGCGACCGGAAGACCCACGTGCATGAGCTCGTTCCGCGACCACTCCTCGACGCGGTGGCGGGAGGGGCCGACTCCTGGCGGTCGGTCGGACCGGTCCTCAGCGTCGACCTCGTGGGGTTCACCGCGATGGCATGGACGCTGGCCGGGGGCGGTGACCGCGGGGCGGAAGCCCTCGCCGACATCGCCGACACGGTCTTCGCCCCCATCGTCGAGGCGGTACATCGGCACGGCGGCTACGTAGCCGAGTTCGGCGGGGACGCCATCCT
>JBHEPF010000172.1:0-7311 GCA_046260445.1 Dermatophilaceae bacterium
GCCCGGGCGACGACATCGTCGAGGACCGCCCTCCTCGGGTCGGGCAGATTCGGGTAGTCCCGGAACGGGAGATCCATGAGGTCCCGCAGCCGTGGGTCGTCGAGCGCGTCGGCGACGAGCGAGCGGTCTCCCCCGCGGGCCAGCGCGCGTAGGGCGATGCCGGTGTCCTCGCGCAGCCGGGCCAGATGGTCCTGGACCGCGGCGACGAGCACGTCCGCCTGGTTGGCCCGCCGTCGGGCGAAGCGCTGCTGGCTCCAGCCCCCCGCCGCCGTGCGGGACTGGACACGGCGGGTCCCGACCTTGTGCGCGACGAGGCCCTCCTCGGCGACGATGCCCACCGCATACCCTCCTCTGCGGACGAGGAGCACGGCGAGGGGCAGAGGCAGCGGCTCGCGTACCTGCGCGATGCGCTGCGGTCCGTCTGGGTTGTTCGAGTCGAAGCGCTCCCTCCAGCCGGCGAGGCGCACGGTCGGGACCTCGACAACCCGCTGTCCCATGCTCGGTCCTGTTGCTCGTCGTACCGTCAGCGGGTCAGAGGTTGAAGCCGATGGCTCGCAGCTGCTCGCGGCCGTCCTCGGTGATCTTGTCCGGTCCCCACGGCGGCATCCAGACCCAGTTGATCCGGTGGCTCGCGACGAGTCCGTCGAGGACAGAGGCGACCTGGTCCTCGATGACGTCGGTGAGCGGGCACGCCGCCGAGGTGAGCGTCATGTCGATGATCGCGTGGTTCTGCGGGTCGATGGTGACGCCGTAGATGAGGCCGAGGTCGACGACGTTGATCCCGAGCTCGGGATCGACGACGTCACGCAGCGCCTCCTCGAGATCGGCGACGTTGGCGGGAGTGGCGGTGTTCGTCACGGGGTTCCTTCCTTCCTTGAGGGTCTCGTCACCGGGCCGGTGGCGTCGGCGGCGCGAAGCGAGTGGCCGGACTGGCCGAGCGCGTCCTCGAGGGCCATCCAGCCCAGGAGCGCGCACTTGACGCGGGCGGGGTACTTGGACACGCCGGCCAGAGCGACGGCGTCACCGATGACGTCCTCGTCACCGGGGTCGGCGCCCTTGCTCGTGAGCATGGACCGAAGCGCGGCGTAGGTGTGGGCGGCCTGGCCAAGGGCCTGACCGGTGGCCTCCTGGGCCATCATCGAGGTGCTCGCGACGCTGATCGAGCAGCCGAGGGCGTCGTAGGAGATGTCCTCGAGGACAGCGCGAGCGCCCTCACCGGTGACGTGGACGCGGACGGTGACCTCGTCTCCGCAGGTCGGGTTGACGTGGTGCACCTCCGCCTCGAAGGGCTCTCGCAGCCCGGCCCGGTGGGGGCGCTTGCTGTGCTCGAGGATGAGCTCCTGGTACAGATCCATGGGTCAGGCAACCTCCTGGTCGATGACGACCCGCTGGACGGGCATGATGTCCTTCATCCCGGCCGTGACGAACGCCCAGGACAGGGCGGTGAGAACAGCGTCCTCGGCGAGGATCATCTCGCGCCGAATGGGTGGGTCCACCCAGAAGCGCACCTCGAGCTGGGTGCTGTAGTCCTGGAGCTCGCGCACCAGCACCTCAGGCGCCGGGTCCTCCAGCACCTCGGACACGGCACCGACCGTGTCGAGGATGAGCTGACGTATCTGACTGAGCGACTCGGTGCTCGGCACCGTGAAGGTGACCGCGAGGCGGACCTTGTCATAGGCGGTGTTGACGACGACCCGGTTGGTGAACAGCTCGCTGTTGGGAATGACGACGCGACGGTTGTCGTAGGTCCGCAGGAGGGTCGCGCGCACCTGGATGTCCTCGACGGTCCCTTCGTGGTCCCCCGAACGGATCTGGTCGCCCAGGCGGAATGGCCGGTTGTAGAGGATGAGGATGCCCGCGAGGAAGTTCTGGACGATGTCCTTGAGGGCGAAGCCGATGACGATACCGCCGATCCCGAGGGCACCGAGCGCTGCGGCGAAGTCGAGCGACGGGATCGCGATCGCGAGGGCCAACAGGAGACCGAGGGTGATGATGGAGCCGGACCAGACCCGGCTGATGAGCAGGGACAGCCCGGGTCGCACCCCGGCCGACCGCGTGGAGGACCGCACCGCTCGCTTGACGACGCGCGCAAGGAGAAGAGTCAGTGCCACGGTGACGATGGCCACGGCGACCCCGGGCAGGGCCCGGATGAAGGAGTCCCACATCGACGCGAAGCGTTCTGCGAAGACGTCGACCGTCTCGGCCCGAACTGCTGCCGCCGGAACTCTGCCGAGGATCACGAGGCCATCCCGAACACGGCCGGGACCCGGTCGAGTGCCTGCAGGAAGACCTCGATCTCGCCGGGCGAGTTGTAGGCGTGCACGCTCGCCCGTGTCGTCGCGGTGACGCCCATCCGGCGGTGCAGGGGCCAGGCGCAGTGATGTCCGACCCGCACCGCGACGCCCTCGTGGTCGAGGACCTGACCGACGTCGTGCGCGTGGACACCGTCGACGACGAACGCCACGGCTCCCCCACGGTCGGTGAGGTCCTGCGGGCCGATCACGCGCACCCACGGCCGCGCGGCGAGGCCGGTGAGGATGGCCTCGGTGAGCAGGTGCTCGTGCGCCGCGACCCGCTCCATCCCCAGGGCGGTGAGGTAGTCGCACGCAGCCGCCAGCCCGACCGCCTGGGCGGCGTTGGGGACGCCCGCCTCGAACTTCTGCGGGACCGGCGCATACGTCGCCGACTCCATCGTCACGGTCTCGATCATCGACCCGCCGGTGAGGAACACCGGCATCTGGTCCAGGATCTCGGCACGTCCCCAGAGTGCACCGATGCCCATCGGGCCGAGCATCTTGTGACCGGAGAACGCGAGCAGGTCCACGCCGAGCTCGGAGACGTCGACCGGCAGGTGCGGCACCGACTGGCAGGCGTCGAGGACGGTGAGGGCACCGACGGCGCGTGCGCGCTCCACCAGGGTGCGGACCGGGGTGATCGTCCCCAGCACGTTGGACTGGTGGGTGAAGGCAAGGACCTTGGTCCGCTCGGTGACGACCCGGTCCAGGGCGCTGAGGTCCAGCCGACCCTCTTCGGTCACCTCGAGCCAGCGCAGCGTGGCTCCGGTGCGCCGGGCCAGCTCCTGCCACGGGATGAGGTTGGCGTGATGCTCCATCTCCGTGACGACGATCTCGTCACCCGGGCCGATCCGGAAGCGGTCACCCGAGCCTCCCCCGCCACCAGAGGACGCGTTGGAGAACGCGTAGGCGACGAGGTTGATCGCCTCGGTCGCGTTCTTCGTGAAGACGAGCTCCTCCGGCGGGGCGCCGATGAACCCGGCGATGCGCCGACGGGCCGACTCGTATGCCTCGGTCGCCTCCTCCGAGAGGGCGTGAGCGCCGCGGTGCGGGGCGGCGTTGAGACGCTCGTACCACTCACGCTCGGCGGCGAGGACCTGGGCGGGCTTCTGGCTCGTCGCGCCCGAGTCCAGGTAGACCAGGGGCCGCCCCTCGCGCACCGTGCGCGAGAGGATGGGCACGTCGGCCCGGATGCGGGCGACCTCGGCTGAGGTGAAGGGCTCAGCGTCGGGGCGGTCGGTCACGAGGGTCCTCACGGGTGGACAAGGGTTGGCTGGGACGAGCGGTCCGCTCGGTCAGGCCGTCGCGAGGTAGCGGTCGTAACCCTCGGCCTCGAGCCGGTCGGCCAGCTCAGGCCCGCCCTCCTCGACGATCCGGCCATCGATGAAGACGTGGACGAAGTCCGGCTGGATGTAGCGCAGGATCCGCGTGTAGTGCGTGATGAGCAGCACCCCGAGGTCGGTGTTCTCCTTGGCCCGGTTGACCCCTTCGGAGACGACCTTGAGGGCATCGACGTCGAGTCCGGAGTCGGTCTCGTCGAGGACGGCGATCTTCGGGCCGAGCAGCTCGAGCTGGAGGATCTCGTGGCGCTTCTTCTCCCCTCCGGAGAACCCCTCGTTGACGTTGCGCTGTGCAAACGCCGGATCCATCCGCAGCGCAGCCATCGCGGTGTTGACCTCCTTGACCCAGGTGCGCAGCTTGGGCGCCTCGCCGTCGACAGCGGTCTTGGCGGTGCGCAGGAAGTTGGAGACGGTCACGCCGGGGATCTCGACCGGGTACTGCATCGCGAGAAAAAGGCCGGCCCGGGCCCGCTCGTCGACCGCCATGGCGAGGACGTCCTCGCCGTCGAGGGTGATGCTGCCCTCGGTGATGGTGTACTTCGGGTGGCCCGCGATCGCATAGGCGAGGGTCGACTTGCCCGAGCCGTTCGGGCCCATGATCGCGTGGGTCTCGCCGCTGCGGACCGTGAGGTTGACCCCGCGGAGGATCTCCTTGGTGTCCCCTTCGGTGTCGACGGTGACGTGCAGGTCGCGGATCTCGAGTGTTGACATGGTTCAGTTCTCCTCGGCGGGACGGGTGAGGGCGACGTAGACGTCGTCGCCCTCCAGCTTGACGGTGTGGACGGCGACCGGCACGGTCGCCGGCGGGGAGAGGGGCTCACCGGTGCGCAGGTCGAAGCGCGAGCCGTGCAGCCAGCACTCGATCGCGCACCCTGTGACGTCGCCCTCGGACAGTGAGACCTTGCCGTGGGTGCACTCGTCGTCGATGCAGTGCACAGAACCGTCCTCGGCACGCACGATCGAGACGATCCGCCCGTCGAGGTCGGCCTTGGCGGCTCCGACGGTGGGCAGCTCATCGAGTCGGCAGACCCGGATGTAGTCCAGAGCGATCACGCCGTCACCCGGTCGATCGCGCTCGTCTCGAGCTCGGCGTCGACAGCGGCCATGAGTTGGTCGACGACCTCGGGGACCGCGATCCGGTTGATGATGGAGGCGAAGAACCCGCGCACGACCAGGCGCCGCGCCTCGTCCTCCGGGATCCCGCGAGCCATGAGGTAGAAGAGCTGCTCGTCGTCGAAGCGACCGGTCGCCGCGGCATGGCCGGCACCGGCGATCTCGCCGGTCTCGATCTCGAGGTTGGGGACCGAGTCGGCCCGCGCACCCTCAGTGAGGACGAGGTTGCGGTTGAGCTCGTAGGTGTCGGTGCCCTCGGCGCTCGCCCGGATGAGGACGTCACCGACCCAGACCGTGCGGGCGCCGTCACCCTGCAGGGCACCCTTGTACTCGACGTTGGAGCGGCAGCGCGGCGCCTCGTGGTCGACGAACGAGCGGTGCTCGAGGTGCTGACCCGCGTCGGCGAAGTACACCCCGAGCAGGGTCGCGTCCCCGCCGGGGCCGGAGTACCGGACGTTGGAGTTCATCCGGACCACGCGACCGCCGAGGGTGACCGCGATGTGCCGGTAGGTTGCGTCGCGACCGACAAGGGCCTCGTGCTGCGCGAGATGGATCGCGTCGTCGTCCCACCGCTGCAGGCTGACGACGGTGAGGTTGGCACCGTCCCCGACGAGCACCTCGACGTTGCCCGTGTGGTCGCCTGAACCCTGGTGGTCCAGGATGACGACCGCCTTGCTGTGCGTGCCGGCTTCGACGACGTAGTGGGCGTTGGAGCGACGCCCTGCGCCGCCGCCGGTGACCGTGACCCGCAGTGGCCGGTCATAGGTCGTGTCCGCGGGGATGCGCAGGTGCAGGGCCCCCCCGGTGTTCCGGCTCGCTACCACTGCTCCACGGTCCTCGGGGACGAGGACCGTGCCACGGGGCGCCTGGCCGGGTGCCAGTGCCGGACGGACCAGCTCCTCGGCCGGGACGTCGAGGACGTAGTCGGCCGCGAGGTCGTCGCCGCGGTCGTCGGTCGGCGCGTCGGAGAGGACCCCTCCGAGCAGGTCGAGCGGGGTGAACCGCCACTCCTCCTCCCGCCCGCTGGGCACCGGGAAGTCGGCGACCTCGAAAGATCTGCGACGCTCGCCTCGGGACGTGTCGGGGACCATGGTCTCCGCGCTGTGCGTGTGAGCCTCACGGCTCTGGGTCAGGCTTGGCGTAAGCAGGCTCATTCAGCCCACCGCTCCTTCCATCTGCAGCTCGATGAGGCGGTTGAGCTCGAGGGCGTACTCCATAGGCAGCTCCTTGGCGATCGGCTCCACGAAGCCGCGCACGATCATCGCCATCGCCTCCTCCTCGGACAGGCCGCGGGACCTGAGGTAGAACAGCTGCTCCTCGGAGACCTTCGAGACGGTCGCCTCGTGGCCCATCTGCACGTCGTCCTCGCGGATGTCGACGTAGGGGTAGGTGTCCGAGCGGCTGATCGTATCGACGAGGAGCGCGTCGCAGACGACGCTGCTCCGGGAGCCGTGCGCGCCCTCGTTGATCTGGACCAGACCGCGGTAGGACGTGCGCCCGCCGCCGCGCGCGACGGACTTGGAGACGATCGAGCTGCTCGTGTTGGGCGCGGCGTGGACCATCTTGGACCCGGCGTCCTGGTGCTGGCCCTCGCCGGCGAAGGCGATGGAGAGCGTCTCGCCCTTGGCGTGCTCGCCCATGAGGAAGACCGCCGGGTACTTCATCGTCACCTTGGAGCCGATGTTGCCGTCGATCCACTCCATCGTGGCACCCTCGGCGCATGTGGCGCGCTTGGTCACGAGGTTGTAGACGTTGTTCGACCAGTTCTGGATCGTCGTGTAGCGGACCCGTGCGTCCTTCTTGACGATGATCTCGACGACGGCGCTGTGCAGGCTGTCGGTCTTGTAGATGGGCGCGGTGCACCCCTCGACGTAGTGCACCGAGGAACCCTCGTCGGCGATGATGAGCGTCCGCTCGAACTGGCCCATGTTCTCGGTGTTGATCCGGAAGTACGCCTGGAGCGGGATGTCGACGTGGACGCCTTTGGGCACGTAGATGAACGACCCGCCCGACCACACAGCGGTGTTGAGCGCCGCGAACTTGTTGTCACCGGCCGGGATGACCGTGGTGAAGTACTCCCTGAACAGGTCCTCGTGCTCCCGCAGCGCGGTGTCCGTGTCAACGAAGATGACACCCTTCTCCTCGAGGTCCTCGCGAATCTGGTGGTAGACGACCTCGCTCTCGTACTGAGCCGCCACACCGGCGACGAGACGCTGCTTCTCGGCCTCGGGGATGCCGAGCCGGTCATAGGTGTTCTTGATGTCGTCAGGCAGCTCTTCCCACGTCGTCGCCTGCCGCTCGGTCGACTTCACGAAGTACTTGATGTTCTGGAAGTCGATGCCGGAGAGATCGCTGCCCCAGTGCGGCATGGGCTTCTTGTCGAAGAGCCGGAGCGACTTCAGGCGCAGATCGGTCATCCACTGCGGCTCCGACTTGCGCCGGCTGATGTCGAGGACGACCTCGTCGTTGAGGCCGTGACGGGCCGTGGACCCGGCGACGTCGCTGTCGGCCCAGCCGTACTCGTACGTGCCGATGTCCTTCAGACCTGGGTTGAGGTCCTCGAT
>JBHEPF010000113.1:0-28026 GCA_046260445.1 Dermatophilaceae bacterium
CGGGTCCTGAGCGACACCGTTATCGGAATGTGACATGGCGGCCGACGTCGGCTACCGTCGGTCTGGTCACTCGGAAACATCCCTGCCGTCTCCGGGTCACATTGCCCCTGCCTGCTTCACTTTTAGGACTTCCTGTGGCTCAATCCCACCAGTCTCGACACGCTGCTCGTCACGTGTCGACCGCCCGTCGTACCCCTCTCACCGACCTCGCTGCGGCGCTCCGGCAGCCGCACCTCCGCCCCGGACCGACCCTGGCGAAGGTGACCTCGGTCTCCGCGGCCGGCGCACTGGCCATCGCGCTGGTCCTGCCGGGCGAGACCGCCTCGGCGACTGCCTCCGACGTCACCAGCACCGATCGCACGGCGACCGACCTCGCGTCCGCCCTCCTCGACCAGCGTGCCGAACAGCAGGTGAGCCGGTCCGCCAGGGCCGCCATCGCCCCTGCGATCGCACTCCAGGCCCCCGCTGTCGCCGCTCCCGTCGCGGCTCCCAGCTTCGGCGCCCTGCGCTTCACCGCGGTCGAGAAGCCCCCGCCCCCGCCGCCCGCTCCGAAGCCGGCCGCAGCCCCCTCGTCGAGCCCGTCCGGTGGCTCCTCCGGCAGCGGCTCGTCGTCTGGGTCGTCCTCAGCACCGAGGAGCTCCGGCGGGTCCGGGTTCGACTGGGACGCGGCATATGCGTGCTCATGTGCTCGAGGCCTGACCCAGAACTCCCTGCGCGTGCTCGCCGCGGTGAAGTACTCCTTCCCGGGGATGACCAACATCGGTGGCGTACGCCCTGACTCGATGCCCGACCACCCGTCCGGTCGAGCGCTCGACTTCATGACCTCGGACCGCGGCTACGGCGACGCCATCGCGAACCTGGTCATCAGCCGGGCCGGCGAGCTCAATGTCGACTACATCATCTGGCGCCAGCGGATCTGGATGCCCAGCAGCGGATGGAAGATGATGTCCGACCGCGGCAGCTTCACGGCCAATCACATGGACCACGTCCACGTCTCGGTGAAGTAGTCTTCTTCACTCTTCTTTCGCACCCGCATTGTTGCCGCGGACGCTCTTCGGAGCGTCCGCGGCGTCGTTGTCGGGGCCCCGTCTGGTCCCGTCAGGCGGCCACCGCATGCGCTCTGATCTGCGGATTTCCCCGATGTGGCTGGGCTCACGCGACGCGGCCGTAACCGAAATGTGACAATCCCATAGTCGGTGTGTACCGTTGACGCGTCGCACCGAAATGGTGTCGGCCCCGACGGTCGGATCACGCCGAGTCCTGCCACCGTTCGTCGGGACCAGCTCGTCCCCGATGGCAGGAGCGGGGGACCCACTCGTGGTCGCAGCCAGCAGTTCGCGGCCTTGGGGTGAAGTCCTCCCACACGGTTTCCCCTGACCGTGGTGGACCGGGTGTCCTCCACCCGAACCCGACAGCTCACCTCGCAGGCGTTACAGAGGAAACACGTGCCTGAGAAGTCTCACGGTCGTCACCGGTCTCCGGGACGCTACAACCCTTTGTCAGAACTCACCCTCATCGCATCGCGCGCCACATCCCCTGCCATCAAGACCTCGGCGGTCCTCGCGGCCTCCGGTGGCCTCGTCGCGGCGTTCGCGATCCCGGCCAACGCTTCCGGCCAGGCCGCTGCGACCCCTGTGTCCGCGGCTCCTGCGTCCGCCGCTCCGTCCGACGGCTCGACGGCGCTGATCTCTATCAGCGAGCGTGTCTCGGAGGTCGCGGTTTCGCGCGCCGCTTCCCGGCCGGCACTGACCGCTCCCGCGGTCGTCCCGCCCGTTGCGGTCCCGGCGTACGGCAAGATCTCAGTGACGCCGGTCAGGAAGCCCGCGCCCCCGCCGCCGGTCCAGACCCCGGCCGCCTCACAGGGCGACTCCGGCACCGCGAGCTCCCGCTCGTCGAACCGGTCCTCGTCGGGGAGCTCCTCCTCCAGCGCTCCCGCGCAGTCGCCGGCTCCGACCAACGACGCGCCCTCGCGCGTCGCGTCCGGTGGCGTCCTCGGCGTGGCCGCCAGCCTCGTCGGCATCCCCTATGTCTACGACGGTTCGACTCCGGCCGGCTTCGACTGCTCCGGCTTCACGCAGTATGTCTTCGGTAAGGTCGGCATCTCGCTGGGTCGGACGACGTACGCGCAGTACGCCCAGACGACCGCTGTCTCCAACCCGCAGCCGGGCGACCTCGTGTTCTACGGCGGCTCCTCTCCGTGGCACGTCGGTATCTACGCCGGGAACGGCATGATGTACGACTCGCCGCGGACCGGGAAGTCCACGTCGTTGCGGCCGCTCTTCAGCGGCACCGTCGAGTTCCGCCGAGTCTGACCGCTCCACGGTTCGACCCACTTCGCCCCCGGTGCGCTTCGGCGTTCCGGGGGCGAAGTCGTTATCGCTCGAATGGGTGATTCGGTTGCTTTGGCGAGTCGGTCTCTCCCCGCCGATCATTCGCGACGATGACCTGATGACGATACAAATCGCGGCTCGGTCGGCCGCCTTCGAGTCCACAAATGGGGGTTCGTTCGCACCGACTGTGCCGGGCCAGGTGGCGTCCGCCGGTGACCTCGTCCAGATGTCGAGCCACGGGGCGGCTCGTATCCGCGGACGGTGATCTCACGCGGTCCTCGGCCAGTGTCAGCGTCGCACCGGCCACATACGACATGGTGGCGTCACTCCTCGGCGGAGCGGCTCCGCGGCTCCACGTGGGGCGGACGGTCGGTGCCGAGGGAGCGCCCGTCGGGCTCGTGGCGCGCAAGCTGAACCGGCATACCCTCTGGTGTGGCCAGAGCGGGTCCGGCAAGACGTATGCCCTGGGTGTCGCGCTCGAGCGGATCCTCAGTGCCACCCGCCTGGCGGTCGTCGTCCTCGACCCCAACAGTGACTACGTCGACCTCGAAAGGATCCGTCCGGAAGCAGACCCGGACGAGGTGGCCATTCTCGCCTCGCGCGAAATCGTCGTGCTCCGGCCGAACGACGCGCAGTCGCCGCTGCGGGTGCGGTTCACCGAACTGACCGCTCGCGCCAAAGCCGCCGTTCTTCGACTCGACCCGGTGGCCGACCGGGCTGAGTGCAACGCGCTGCTCCGACTGGAGCCCCTCCTCGCGGTCGACCGGCCGAGGGATATCGCACCGCACCTGCGATCGTTGGGGGACCCCGACACCCTCAATGTCGCCCAGCGCATCGAGAACCTCGGAATCCTGGAGTGGTCGCAGAGCTGGGCGGCCGGTGCCGCGTGCGCGACCGAGACCATCGCGCGCCGCCCGGATGCCGTCGTGCTGGACGTGGGGGCTACGACCGTCACGAGGAGCAGCTCAGCGTCGCGCTCGCAGTCCTCGACAACCTGTGGACGCACCGGGCCGACCACGACCGGTCCTCATCGTCCTCGACGAGGCCCACAGCTTCTGTCCTCCGACGGCCGAGACTCTCCTGGCCGTGGCGGTCCGGGACCGGTTGATCCAGATCGCCGCGGAGGAACGCAAGTACGGCCTGTGGCTGCTCCTCTCGACCCAGCGCCCCTCGAAGATCCATCCCGGGGTCCTCACCCAGTGCGACAACCTCACCCTGATGCGGATGAACGCGCCGGCCGACCTCGAGGACCTGGCCGACGTCTTCGGGTTCGTCCCTCGACAGCTGCTCGGCCGAGCGTCCCGGTTCGTTCTCGGGGAGGCGCTCTTGGCAGGCGGGTTCGTCCCGTTGCCCACCGTGGTGAAGATGCGGGACCGCGTCACTCCCGAGGGCGGCGTCGACGTCCCGGTCCCCCTTGCCGACTGAGCATCCCCGGCCCGGATGTCCCTGGGCCAGACCTGGGCGACGATGGGGAGGGAACCGAGTGGCGGCCACGACCGATGGCGGGTGAACCCTTCTACGTCGAAACGCGGACACGACCAGGGCGGCCACGCACGACGCGCTGCGAGCCAGGCAGTAGCCGACGTACCCGAGCAGAGCGGCCTCAAAGCCGGCGGCCATAGAGACCGTCCGCGGCATGAGGTCGCTCTCCTTGCCGAACCGCGGACTGGGTGAGGCCGGAACTTCTCGACGACCCACACAGTGGAGGGCCTGCGCGCCGGCGCCAGCGGGTTCCTGCTCAAGGACACCCAACCAGCCGAGTAGCCGCGGCGAAATCCTCGACGACTGCAGGTGACGCTCGACGGGCATTTCGACGCTCCGGTCCAACACCTCGACTGCACCAAGCCGGATGCGGTGCCTCTACGTCGCCCTGCGAAGGCAGTTCAAGGCGCAGAACGTCGCTGGACGCCGAGACGGCCCACCTGCCCGACACCCGGCCTGACCGCGCCGAAAAGGAAGGGCCTTGGACCCACACACCCTCTGCATCCGTGGTACCTCGATCGTTGTGACGATAGCCAGGGTCTGCGATGAGAGCACCGGACTGAAGTCTTGTGACCGTCACCCTTCGCCCAGGGTCTGGCGTTTGTTGCTGGGTCGACCCGCTTCGGAGGGCGCGGTGGAATATTGAAGCATGGCAAGGGCGATGCTCGGCGTGCTCTCGACGACGCGTTCGTGGTGGTTGCGGAGTGCCGCCCCGCCCGGGCAATGCCGAGCGCCGCTAGGCCGCCCGCCCAAGGCTGGCTCCTCCTTCAGGAAGCACTCCGCCGCGGTGAGGTCGGGGCTGCTCACGGAGCGAGGAAGATGTGCGGGGCCGGTTTGCCCGCCTGAAGCCCTACCCCGACGGGTCCGCGGTGAAGCCTCGCTCAGCCGGCGGTGCGAGGGCTGGACACTGATCTGCTCGAGCACCAGCCCGGCGTTCTTCGAGGATCGCGCGGCAACGATCGCCAACCCCCGCCGGACGGTGCGAGCACAAGGAAGCCGCTGGACCGGATGAGCCGGGTGGTGGCCGATGCGGGGCCGGCTGTGGCCTTTTGGGTACCTGTCCGGCAGGCTGACGTGCACTCGTCGAGGGTGCGCTGACTACAGGCGCCGTACTCCGCGGTGCCGCCAGAAGGCCTTCTCCGCCTCTACGGCGAGGAACTTGGCGGCGCCGAGGCCGATGATCACCGCCCAGGACGCCCACCCGAGCCCCTCGCTGGCGAAGACCTGCTGAAGGGGCGGTGCGTAGGTGAAGGCCAGCTGCAGCAAGATCAGCACGCCGGTGACGACCATTGCGATGCGGTTACCGGTAAAGGCCTCGACATTGAGGGCGGACTTGGTGAAGTGCCGGACGTTGAACAGGTACAGGATCTCTGCAAAGACGAGCACGTTGACCGCCGTGGTCCGGGCCGCTTCGATCGAGTTGCCCCGTGAGAGCTCCCATTCGAAGGCGGCCAGGGTGATCAGTGTCATCAGGAAGCTCACGTAGGCGATCCGCAGCGCGAGCGGCCGGGTGACCAGGGGCTCCTTCGGTGCGCGCGGTGGCTGCTGCATTACGGCGGGCTCGGCGGGCTCGAAGGCCAGTGCCAGCGCCAGCGTCACGGCGGTGACCATGTTGACCCATAGGATCTGGCCGACGGTGACGGGCATCGTCAGCCCGAGGAGCAGCGCGACGAGGATCAGTCCCGCCTCGCCACCGTTGGTGGGCAGGATGAACAGCAGCGACTTCTTGATGTTGTCGAACACCACCCGGCCCTGCTTGACCGCACGGGCGATGGTCGCGAAGTTGTCGTCGGTCAGGACCAGGTCGGAGGCCTCCCGTGCGGCATCGGTGCCGCGGTGTCCCATCGCCACGCCGATGTCCGCGGCCTTCAGGGCGGGGGCGTCGTTGACGCCGTCCCCGGTCATCGCGACGTAGTGGCCGCGGGCCTGCAGGGCGGCCATCAGGCGCATCTTGTGCTGCGGGCTGGCCCGCGCGATCACGTCGTGGTCCTCGGCTGCGGCCTGCAGCTCCTCCTCGTCCATCGCCTCGATGGCCTCGCCGGTGAGCGCGGCGTCGGAGTGCAGGCCAAGGTCCCGGCCGATCGCTGCCGCGGTCACCGCGTGGTCGCCGGTGATCATCTTGACCGTGATCCCGGCCGCCTGGCACTGCGCGACCGCGGCGACCGCCTCGGGGCGCGGGGGGTCGAGCAGGCCGACCATGCCGAGCAGCTCGAACCGCGGCAGCTGCTCAAGGTCGAGGCGGTCGCTGTCGGGGTCGACGTCGCCCCAGGCCAGCGCGAGGACCCGCTCGCCCTCGGCGGCGGCACGGTCGATGCGGTCCTGCCAGTGCTCGTCCCCGGCCATCCCACACAGGTCGAGGACCCGCTCCGGCGCGCCCTTGAGGAAGACGAACGCGTGTCCGTGGTGGTCGTGGTGCAGCGTGGCCATGAAGCGGTTCTCGGACTCGAACGGCACCTCGTCCACCCGGGGGAGCTCGGCCGGTGCCTCGTGCTGGTCCAGACCGGCCTTGAGGGCCAGTGTCACCAGCGCACCCTCGGTGGGGTCTCCAACCACGCTCCAGGAGTCGTCGTGGTGGTGGTGCAGCACCGCGTCGTTGCACAGCAGGCTTGCGGTGGCCAGCTGTTGCAGCCCTGGGTGCTCTGCGGGCTCCACCGCGCCGTACTCGTCGGCGAACCCGCCGTCGGGGACGTAGCCGACACCGCTGCAGGTGAGGTCCCCCTCGGGGAGCATCACGCGCACCGCGGTCATCTCGTTGCGCGTGAGTGTCCCGGTCTTGTCGGCGCAGATCACCGTGACCGAGCCGAGCGTCTCCACTGCCGGGAGCCG
The DNA here is from genome assembly GCA_046260445.1 of Dermatophilaceae bacterium. Classification (GTDB taxonomy): domain Bacteria; phylum Actinomycetota; class Actinomycetes; order Actinomycetales; family Dermatophilaceae; genus F2B08. The sequence goes on from JBHEPF010000113.1 coordinate 6,639, forward strand.
CCGGATGATGGCCCGGTTGCTCGCCATCGTGCGGGTGCCGATCGCGAGCACAATCGTGATGATCGCCGGTAGGCCCTCGGGGATCGCGGCCACCGCCAGGCCCACGACCACGAGAAACGCCTCGAGCAGACCCATCCCACCCACGAAGCGTGCGTAGGCGAACGCCAGGGCGCCGATGAGGAGGATGAACCCGGTGACTTGGCGGGCGAACTGGTCCAGCCGCTTCGTCAGCGGCGTCGCCAGTGACGAGGTCTCGCTGACCAGCGCTCCGATCTGACCGACCTCGGTGTCGGACCCGGTCGCCACCACCACGCCGCGGGCCTGCCCATAGACGACGAGGGTCCCGGAGTAGGCGATGCAGGTCCGGTCACCGATGCCCGCGTCTTCCGCGGCGGTGTCGACGGCCTTCTCGACGGGCACGGACTCCCCGGTCAGCGCCGACTCCTCGACGCGGAGGTTGTGCACGCGAAGCAGCCGAAGGTCCGCCGGCACGCGGTCACCGGACTCCAGGAGTACCACGTCGCCGGGGACGAGCTCGCCGGACTCGACCTGCAGCCGCCTCCCATCGCGCAGGACCGTGGCGTGGCTGGCGAGCATGGCACGCACCGCTTCGAGGGCGCTCTCGGCCTTGCCCTCCTGAACCAAGCCAATGATCGCGTTGATGACGACCACGCCGAAGATCACAGCGGAGTCGATGTGGTGCTGCAGCAGGGCGGTGATAGTGCCGGCGACGATCAGCACCAGGATCAACGGGTTGTTGAACTGAGCCAACGCCCGGGTCAGCGGGCCACGCCGCTTGGCCTCGTCAAGCCTGTTGGGGCCGTGCTCCTCGAGGCGTCGGCGAGCCTCGTCCGCGCTGAGCCCGACGGTGACGTCGCTCTGCCACAGCTGCAGTACCTGCTCGGCGGTGTGCGCGTGCCAGGCCTCGGCGGACGTGCCCCTCGGGGAGGGTGCAGTCGGGGTGCTCGGCATGGCGTCGACTCCTCGTGGATGTGCCCGGGCGCCCATTCCCGAGGGACCAGCGCGGTGCGGATGCTGCGCGGTCGGCGGAGCGAGGCAGGGCGTTGCCTGTCGACCGTTCATGGCTAAACCAACGATGTTGTCCCCAGCTGTGCCACTGCCGCGTTCGGTCGCAGTACTGGGGATCAGGAAGGATCGCGCTCCCTATACGCTCGCGACGCTCGGGGGACTGTGTCCAGTTCGCCGTCGCACATCTGCGCGGTACCTCTGTTGCCGCGACGCGACGCACACTCGCGCCACGCCACGCTGTCTTCGGGGCGGGCAGGCCACAGAAGACGGACGTGCTCCTCATAGTTGCAGTCTAGGTCTCCGCAGACGAGCCCATCCCTGCCATCACCTCCGGGCGGGCCACAACCGGGGTGGACGGCCAGCCGAGCGGCCGGAGTGGTTGCCCTCCTCGAGGCTTTCCGGACCTTCGGCTGGATCTCGACGCACTGCGAGGCTTGCGACTCGCCGGTCGCCTATGCGGTCGGTGGGCGTTCCAACACCTGGCTACTTCGCCTGGCAGGCTGACCGGCTCTCGACGGTGTTCGCCGACCTCACGGTCGAGGTGTTCGACGAGCGGCACCACTTCGACCCGCCACACCAGGTCGAGCCGGGCGGACTGGCGGCCGCGTTGACCCGGATGTGGGCACGGCCTTGCTCTATCCGCCACCGCCTGATCCGAGGAGTCAGCTGATGACGACGGGGCCAGGGAGCGCAGTGCCAAAACCGGCGCGTAGCATTGGGTTGAGGGATGTGAGCCTGATGATCCCAGGCACGGTGTTGGCGAGGCGGCTCCTGGTGGCCGTACTCGGTGTCGTCGCGGCGGCCGGGCTACTCGTGCCCGGAAGTTCGTCAGCGCAGGAGGCCACGAACCGCGTCCTGGTGACTCGGGTGGACACCCCGATCACACCCGTGGTGGCCGATCACGTCAGGGATGGGCTCGTGCGCGCCTCCGAAGGTGGGTACTCGGCGTATGTCATCGAACTGGACACCCCCGGTGGCCTGGGTGAGGCGATGCGCGACATCGTCGGCGCCACCTTGGCGAGCCGGGTGCCGGTCATCGTGTACGTCAGCCCCGAAGGGGCTCGTGCCGGCTCGGCTGGCGCGATCATCACGTTCGCGGCCCACGTTGCGGTGATGGCACCGGGCACCACGATCGGCGCGGCTACGCCGGTGGGGCTGGAGGGCGAAGCCGTGTCGGACAAGATCGTCAACGACGCTGCGGCGCAGGCGCAGGCGCTGGCGGAGCTCAGGGGTCGTGACGTCGCCTTCGCGGTGGACACGGTGAGGGAAGGCCGTTCCGCCGCCGTTGACGAGGCCCTCGAGCTGGGTGCCATCGACGCAAAGGCCTCCTCGCTGTCTGCAGCGCTCCAGGCAGCGGATGGCCGCACGGTCACGGTGGCCGACGAGCGGCAGGTGAGGGTGCGCACGGCGGGGGCGGTGGTCGAGCGGAGTGACATGGGCCCATTGCGCCGCGCTCTTCAGGCTCTGGCCGACCCCAACATCACCTTTATGCTGCTCACCCTGGGCACCCTCGGCCTGATCTACGAGCTGGCCACACCCGGGGTCGGGGTGGCCGGTGCGACCGGGGTCGTCAGCTTCCTGCTGGCGCTGTACAGCCTTTCGGTGCTTCCGGTGACCGTGGTCGGCCTGCTGCTGCTCGCGGTAGCGATGGCGTTGTTTGTGGCCGAGGTGCTCGTGCCCGGGGTGGCCGGCTTCGCGTTCGGCGGCGCGGTCGTGCTGGTGCTCTCTGCCCTGTTCCTCTTCGACGACGCCGAGGGGGTCGCCGTCGACCTGACCGCGGCACTGCCCCTGGCGATTGTCATGTTCGTCGCCGCAGTCATTGCCGGCAGACTCGCCTTCCGCGCCCGTTCGGCACCCTCCACGGCGACCGGCGCGGACCTGCTCACCGGCCACCTGGTGCCGGTGCTGGATGCGGACGGGATGACGGGGCGAGGCTTCACCGAGGGGGCCTGGTGGTCGCTGCGAAGCATCGGAGCGCCACTGGAGCCAGGTGGTCGGGCGCGGGTGGTCGGCATCGACGGGCTGGTGCTGCTCGTGGACCCGAGCGCCGAAGATGCCGTCGAGCAGCAGATATCCGTACTACGAAAGGACACGCCATGACCAACGGGACGCTCATCGGCATTGCGATCGCGGTCATCGCCGTGGCCGCCCTCCTGGCGGCGGCGATCAAGGTGTTGCCGGAGTACGAACGCGGGGTCATCCTTCGACTTGGCAGGATCCAGCCGCTCAAAGGGCCCGGGCTGATCATCATCATCCCGATCATCGACCAGCTGACCCGGGTCAACCTGCGGACCCAGACATACGACATCCCGCCCCAGGACATCATCACCCGGGACAATGTCACCGTTCACGTCAACGCGGTCGTCTACTTCAACGTCATCGAGGCGGTTCGCTCGGTCCTGTCGATCGACGACTACCGGTTTGGCACCCAGCAGGTGGCGCAGACGACCCTGCGGGGCATTCTCGGCCAGACCACCCTGGATGACCTGCTGACCAAGCGCGACGAGGTGAACCAGAAGCTGCAGCAGGTGATCGACGGGGTGACTGACCCGTGGGGTGTCAAGGCCACGCTCGTCGAGGTCAAGGACGTGATCTTGCCCGAGAGCATGCGGCGCGCGATGGCCAGCCAGGCTGAGGCCGAGCGGGACCGACGAGCCAAGGTGATCCACGCGCTCGGCGAGAAGGAGGCGGCGGCGAACCTCGGTGAGGCCGCGGTGGTTCTGGAGGCGCACCCGGCCGCCATGCAGTTGCGAGTGCTGGGCACGTTGATCGAACTCGGTGCCGAGCAGAACTCTACGATCGCGTTCCCGATTCCGATGGAGCTGCTGCGGCTGGTTGACCGCTACCAACCGCGTCCCGAAGCGTCTCAGGGGTGAGGGGCTGAGCCGGCACATCACCATTTCGGAAGGGAGGAAACGATCGTGTGGTTCTACCGCGCGGTGGCGTTGGACCTCGACGGCACGCTGGCCGTCGACGACCACATCTCAGACGACACGCTCGCCGCGATCGACGCCGCGCGCGAGGACCGTGCCGTGCTGCTGGTCACGGGTCGCATCCAGCGTGACCTGGACCGCGTGTTCCCTGGGCTGGTGGATCACTTCGATGCCGTGGTGACAGAGAACGGCGCGGTTCTCACCCGTCCGCATCAGAGGCTGCTGCACGAGCCGGTTGACCCCGCGGTCAACGCGGCCCTGGTTGCGCTAGGGATCGGTACCGACCTCGGAGAGGTGCTGGTGGCTATCGAAGGGCGGCACGCGACCACCGCGACCGAGGTCATCGCCGGTCTCGGTCTGGACCATCAGGTCGTGCACAACCGGGGCGCCGCGATGATTCTGCCCGCCGAGACCACCAAGGGCACCGGGCTGCTGGCCGGGTTGTCCGCGCTGGGCCTCGGCGCGCACAACGCCGTGGCGGTGGGTGACGCCGAGAACGACCTGACCCTGCTGCGCACTGCCGAGCTGGGTGTGGCGGTCGCCAATGCCGTCCCGTCGCTGGCCGAGCACGCCGACCTCGTCCTTGACCGACCAGACGGCGCTGGGGTCGCTCAGCTGCTCACCGGCCCGATCCTCGCCGGGCTGGAGCCCCTGTGGCCACCCCGACGGCATATCTCGATCGGGTCGCTGGCGGACGGCTCTGCGGCCTGGTTGCCCGGGTCGCAGGCAAGCGTGCTCGTGACCGGCGAGTCCATTTCGGGCAAGAGCTACCTAGCCGGGCTGCTCGCCGAACGCTGGATGGACGCGGGCTACTCGGTCCTGGTGATCGATCCGGAGGGAGACCACGTCGGTCTGGCTCAACACGAGGGTGTCGACCTCATCTCCGGACCCGAGCAGCTGCCCCACCCGCACAGCCTCCTCGCCCACATGGGATCCCGTCGGCTCAGCGTCGTGCTCGACCTGTCCTGCATCGATGCCGATGACAGAAGTGACTACCTGAGTCAGCTGCCGTCGGCCATCGCGGCCGAGCGCACCCAGCGCGGCGTGCCGCACTGGGTGATCTACGACGAGGCACACCAGCAGAGCGACCTCGACCAGAGCCAGAAACTCGTGGCCGGTCCAGGAGACTGTCTCGTGACGTGGCGACCCGAACTCCTGAACAACAGCTCGACACGCCGAATCGACATCACGATCACCACGACCGGCACCCACGGTCCCGGACGCGCCGCGGCTACGGGCAGCGCGATCCTGTCACGGCCGGATGGGCAGCATCGGTTCCGCATCGGTGAACGCCTCAGCACCCACGTCCGGCACCAACACAAATACGCGGCCACACCGCTGCCGCACCACCGCCGCTTCTTCTTCCAAAGTCAGAACCCCGAACAAGCGGTCGCGACCCTGGAGGAGTTCCACAACCGTCTCGAAGACATCGACCCGGCCACGTTCACCTACCACGCCGCCCGGCGCGACTTCTCCCGCTGGATCGCCGACACCCTCGCGGACGAAGCCCTGGCAGCCCTGATCGCGAACATCGAACGCGAAGTGATAGGCCGGCGGGCCGCCGCCGTCGAGACAGCGCGCCAACGAGTCCGCCAGGCCGTGCGAAGCCGGTACCTCCAGGACTGACCACCCCGCACTCCAGCCGGCCAGGTCGGGTGCAGGACATGAACAAGCGCACTGGACTACGACATGGGGTTCTGGTGGCTCGGGCACCGTGTCGAGTCAGGCTGGCGTGGGCTTCGTCTCGAGGTGCGTGATGAACCAGTCCCGGGCAAGGTCGGCCGCTATTTGCAGGGTCCCGGGTTCCTCGAAGAGGTGGGTCGCACCGGGCACGACCGCTAGGCGCGATTCGCACCGCAGCATCGCCTGGGCCTTGCGGTTCATTTCGAGCACCGCGTCGTCGCGCCCGCCCACGATGAGAAGCGTCGGTGTGCGCACGCCCGAGAGTCGGGCAGCGGCGAGGTCAGGTCGCCCGCCGCGGGACACCACGGCGGTCACGACGCTGTCGGGTGCGGCGGCGGCCCACAGCGCGGCACCAGCGCCGGTGCTGGCTCCGAAGTACCCGATGCGCACCTGGGCCATCCCCGGCTGGGCGCGCAGCCACGCGGTCACCTCGTTGAGACGTCCCGCGAGCAACTCGATGTCGAACACGTTGGCCCGGTCGTCCTCCTCCTCCGGTGTGAGCAGGTCGAAGAGCAGGGTGCCCAGACCGGCTTGGCCGAGTTCGGCCGCGACGAACTGGTTGCGAGGACTATGCCGGCTGCTTCCGCTGCCGTGGGCGAAGATGACCACCCTGTGGGTGCCCTCGGGCACGGACAGGTGCCCAGACAGGGTCACCGGGCCGGCTTGTACTCGCACGTCCTCGTCTCGCCCGGCGGGATCGTCGTCGGGCTCGGCGGCCGCCTGCGCAGCCGGAGTGGACGTCGCGGCGGGCGGCTTGTTCGCTGCGGCCCGGGTCAGCAGCGCCGAGACCTCCTGGTCGGAGATCTGCGAGAAGTCGGTATAGAACTGGCCGACGGCGAAGAAGCGTGTCGGGGTCTCCAGACAGATCACCTCGTCGGCGTCCCGCTCGAGTCCTGGAAGTCGCTGCGGCGGTGCGACCGGTACCGCGAGCACGACGCGGGCGGCACCGTGCGCTCGAGCGACCTGGCAGGCCGCCCGTGCCGTGGAGCCCGTCGCGATGCCGTCGTCGATGATCAAAGCCGTCTTGCCCGCGAGTCGGGCGGGCGGGTTGCCCCTGCGGAACTGGCTGACACGCTGGTCCACGATCTGGCGCTCGCGCGCTTCGACCGCAGCCAGCTCCGCGCCGGTGACGCGCACCTCGGCCAGGACGCGCTCGTTGAGCACCGTGACGCCCCCCTCGCCGATAGCGCCCATCGCAAGCTCCGGGTGGAACGGCGCACCGAGCTTGCGGACCACCAGTACATCCAAGGGCGCCTGCAGCGCCTGGGCAACCTCGAAGGCCACCGGTACACCTCCACGCGGAAGGCCCAGAACCACGACGTCCTGCCCCGCGAAGCCCACATCGGAGAGCCGCTCGGCAAGCCGTCGTCCGGCGTCGACACGATCAATGAAAGGCATAAGTCCCTCCCGACAGCGCAGTTTCGTCAGTCTCCCACGCTGGCGGGCCGCCCATGTCCATGACAAGGTACCAATGACTCTCGCAGTCAATGACTGAGGTTCGCCTACGCCGCGGGAATGATCCCCGTCTCCGGATGAGGCGTGGTCAGCATGGGTCGGGAGCCGGGAAATGACCGGTGCAGCGACAAGCCGATGTCCCCTCAGTCCTTTTCGAGCCGACCGCCGTGACCATTCGGCGCATTCACCGCCTCGCGATACATACCTCAGGGTGGCGCCCATGCCTCGACCCGTGCGTCGGCGGTGCGGGGAGGGTGCGGTGGCCGGCCGAGGGCTGTGCGGCGTTCATCGCCACTGCGCCCTCAGCCCGTCGCCGGTCGTGCGGACATAGACCACGCCGAAACCGTGGGAAGCTCGTTCGAGCGACTCCGCCAGCCAATCCACGTCGGGACGGCTGGCCCGCCGGAGGGTTAGCCGGTGGGACTGGTAGGGCAGCAGTTCTATCTCGGCGAGACGGCCGGTGTGCCGCTCCAGGCTCGCGCGGTACAGCAGGCGCAGGTCTTGTCGGTACTCGCCGTACCCCCTGATGCCCTCGTAGTCGTTGATCAGGTCACCGCAGCCGTAGAGGATCAGCCGCTCCCCGTAGACCTCGATCGGGCGCGGGTGGTGTGAGGAGTGCCCGTGCACGATGTCGGTGCCAGCGTCGACCAACCGGTGCGCGAAGTGGACCCGCTCCTCGGGCACGGCGTACCCCCAGTTCGACCCCCAGTGCAGCGACACGATGACCACCGCTCCGTCTGCCTTCGCCGCGGCGACCGAGGCCCCGACCTGCTCGGCCGTGGCGTCGGTGAGGTCTGGCAGCTGTGCCACCCCGGGGGAGTCGTTCGTCGCCGCCCAGGCCCGAGCTACGCCGCTGCTCTCGTGGCCGAACGCGAACACCACCAGACGGCCACCGCCGGTGAGCGGGACCTCGGCAGGTGCCCGGGCCTGCTCCCGTGTTCGGCCCGCCCCCACTGTCTTGAGCCCCGCCCCGTGCAGGGCCGTCAGGCTGTCGACCAGGCCGAGCCGGCCGAAGTCGAGGATGTGGTTGTTGGCCAGCACGCACACGTCGGGGTGGACGGCCAGCAGGCAGCCGAGGTTCTCCGGGTTCATCCGATAGTGCACCGGCTTGCCTGGGGCGAAGTCGTCGCGCTGCGTGACAGTGGTCTCGAGGTTCATCACGACGGCTGCTTCGCGTAGCCGGTGCAGTTCGACCAGGGCCTCGCCCCACGGCCAGGTGTCCTGGACGGGGTAGGGGATCGTGCCGTTGGCCGCCTCGGCGATCTCGAGGTACCCGCGGGCGTCATACAGGTAGGCCTCGTGGAGCTCGGGCTCGCCCGGGTGGCCGAGCATCTGGTCGATGCCACGGCCGAGCATCACGTCACCACCGAGAATGACCGTGAGGTCCGAGTCGGCTGAGGTCTTTGTCATTGCACCTCCCAGGCCAGTATCCACTTGCCGGCATCCGCCTAGTCAGGACCACATCGATCCCCCGGATCATGTAGGGCTCCTTGTGCGGCTTCCCGTTTGGCTCAATGAGCAAGGTGGCTGCCTCTCTCCGCGAGTCGACCAAACTGACAGCGGCGGGTGCGGCCTCCTAGCCTAGGCACGCATCGCGCGGCGGGCTTGGGATGGGGGTTGCCCGCGAGCCGGGTAGACGGTCAGGTGGTAGGCGAGAGCGGAGCCTGCCCGGCAGCTCGCACCCGGGTGCCAGCCGATCCGGCAACGATGTCAGCGATGTCAGCGAGGGAGCCGATGACGGCGTCGTTGCCGGTGGCGGTCGCGAAGTCGCATGCTGCCTCGACTTTTGGTCCCATCGAGCCGGGGGGCAGGTCGAGGTCCGCGAGCTCCCCCGGCGAGACGGTCCCCAGCCGGCGTTGTCGCGGGGTGTTCCAGTCGACGTACACGCCGTCGACGTCGGTGGCGATGACCAGCAGGTCTGCGGCGAGTTGCTGCGCCAGCAGGGAGGAGGCGAGGTCTTTGTCGATGACCGCCTCCACGCCCTGGAGCTGTCCGTTCTTGTTGTACATGGTCGGGATCCCTCCGCCCCCGGCGCAGATCACGATCGTGTCGTGCTCGAGCAGGGTGCGGATGGGGCCGATCTCGAAGATCCGTCTCGGTTTCGGGCTGGCTACGACGCGGCGGAACTGGTCGCCGTCGGGCGCGACTGTCCATTCGTTCTTCGCTGCGAGTAGGTCTGCGGTCTCGCGGTCATAGACCGGCCCGATGGGCTTGGTGGGGTGGTCGAACGCCGGGTCCTGCGGGTCGACCTCGATCATGGTCAGGAGGGTGGCGAAGGGCTGTTCGACCGGCAGCAGGTTGCCCAGCTCCTGTTCGATGACGTAGCCGATCATGGCCTCGGTCTGGGCGCCGAGTACGTCCAGGGGGTAGGGCGCGACGTCGGTGTAGGCCGCCGCCTGGAGGGACAGTAGCCCGACCTGGGGCCCGTTGCCATGAGCCACGACGACCTGGTTGCCGGGTGCGATCTGGGCGATACTCTCAGCGGCGACGCGGATGTTCGCTCGTTGGTTCTCCGCGGTCATCGGCTGCCCTCGCTGCAGGAGAGCATTGCCACCCAAGGCGATGACGATGCGCATGGTGGTTCCTTCCGTCCGGGGTCGGGTTAGCCGAGGGCGGCGACCAGGATCGCTTTGATGGTGTGCACCCGGTTCTCGGCTTGCTCGAAGGCGATGTTGGCCGCGCTCTCGAACACGTCATCGGTGACTTCGACGCCGTTCGCCAGGTGGGGGTACTGCTCCGCGATCTGGGCGCCCAAGGTCGTCTCGGCGTTGTGGAAGGCCGGCAGGCAGTGCATGAAGCGCACCCGTGGGTTCTCCGCGGCCGCCATCAGTTCCTTGTTCACCTGGTAGGGAAGCAGCAGCGTGATCCGATCGGCCCATGCCTCGATCGGCTCGCCCATCGAGACCCAGACGTCGGTGTGGATGAAGTCCACACCGCGCACCGCGTCGGTGGGGTTGTCCGTGATCGTCAACCGGGCGCCGGACTCCGCAGCGAACGCTCGACACATCGCGACGTGCTCGTCGCTCGGCCACAGCTCCCGGGGCGCCCCGATCCGCACGTCCATGCCCAGCTTGGCTCCGATCAGCAGCAGCGAGTTGGCCACGTTGTTGCGGCCGTCGCCAACGAAGGCGTACGCGATCTCGTGCATCGGCTTGCTGCTGTGCTCGGTCATCGTGAGCATGTCGGCCAGCATCTGGGTCGGGTGGAACTCGTTGGTGAGCCCGTTGAAAACCGGCACGCCGGCGTACTCGGCGAGCTCCTCCACGATTTGCTGGCCGGCCCCGCGGTACTCGATGGCGTCGTACATGCGGCCGAGGACGCGCGCGGTGTCCTTCATCGACTCCTTGTGTCCGATCTGTGAGGACGTCGGGTCGATGTACGTAACGTGCGCCCCCTCGTCGTAGGCGGCCACCTCGAACGCGCAGCGCGTCCGGGTGGAGGTCTTCTCGAAGATCAGGGCGATGTTCCGGCCCTGGAGGCTGCGCCGGGACTCCCCGGAGTACTTCGCCCGCTTGAGGTCGCGGGACAGGTCGAGCAGGTAGTGCAGGTCGCGCTCGGAGTGGTGCACCAGAGAGAGCAGGTTGCGGTTGCGGTTGTTGAACGGCATGGCGTACCTCGTATCGGTCAGGCGTAGAGCGGGTCACGCAGGATTGGGCAGGTCATGCATCGGCCGCCGCCCCTGCCGCGGCCGAGTTCGCTCGCGATGATGGTGACGACCTCGACGCCCGCCTTGCGCAGAGCGGTGTTGGTCTGGATGTTGCGGTCGTAGCCGATGACGACGCCAGGCTGTAGCGCGATGACGTTGTTGCCGTCGTCCCACTGCTCGCGCTGCACGCCGTAGAGATCGCCGGCGGCCGTGACGACCCGGAAGTCCACGCCGACGGCGTCGCCGATCGTCTCCACCAGCCCCTTCGGTTCGCGACGGATGTCGAGGCCGGAGGGCCCGTCTCCGGGCCGGAGACTGAACGGGACGATGCCGTCGACGACGGGAGGGTAGGTTGTGACCAGATCGTGGTCGGCGAAGGTGAACACCGTGTCGAGGTGCATCGCTGATCGGACCCGGGGCAGGCTCGCGACGATCACGCGCTCGGCGGCTTCCGCCGCGAACAGGTGCCGCGCGACCTGCGTGATCGCTTGGTGCGACGAGCGCTCGCCCATGCCGATCACGACCACTCCTCGACCGATCGGCATGACGTCGCCACCTTCGAGCGTGGCGAATCCCTGGTCACTGGCGTCGCCGTCCAGGTCGCCCAGCCAGACCGCGTACTCCTCCCCGGCGAAAGCCGGGTGGAACCTGTAGACCGCGGTGGTGAGCAGGGTCTCCTGGCGCCGTGCGGGCCAGAACATCGGGTTCAGCGTGACACCCTGGAAGATCCAGGACGTGTTGTCGCGCATGAACTGGGTGTTCGGCAGCGGGCGGATGACGAAGCCGGTCGGGTTCAGCTCGCGGAAGGCGGCGAGGAAACCGCCCCCCAGCTTCGCGGGGACGTCCTGAAGAGACACTCCGCCGATGAGGAGCTCGGCGAGCCGCTCACCCGGCAGCTCCTCGAGCCAGGCGCGAACCTCGCGGGTGAAGCCCGCGCCCACGAGCCGGTCGGTGATCTTGCGGTCGAGGAGCCAAGCTCGAGCATCGGGTTGGTCCAGAATCTCAGCGAGTAGGTCGTGCAGCTCCAGCACTTCGACGTCGCGCTCTTCCATCTTGGCCACGAAGTCGAAGTGGTCGCGTCGGGCCTGCTGTACCCAGATCACGTCGTCGAACAGCAGTTCGTCGCAGTTCGCCGGAGTCAACCGCTGGTGGGCTAGACCCGGAGCGCAGACGAGCACCCTGCGCAGCCGCCCCGCCTCGGACCAAACTCCGACGCGCGGCTCTGCTGTTCGTGCACTGGTGTCCATCGCGGTCCACCTTCCGCTCTCACAGCACCGACAGGTTGCCGGTGACCAACAACGCGACAGCCGCCACGGACGTCAGGGCCACGACCCCGACCACCACCCGTTCGGGAGCGGTGAACACCGGCAGCCGGCTCTCGCGCCGCGCCCAGACGTAGAAGCCCGTCCCGATCAGGTAGAACAGCGCCGCTACCAGCAGGTACTGCCACCCGCCCGCGTAGACCAGCCAGCAGGCGTAGACGAGTCCAACGGAACCGATGATCAGGTCACGCGAGCGCCCTGCTCCGTGCTCGTACGTCTCGCCGCGCGCGGCCAGCAGCACCTGGTAGCCGGCCGACCACAGGTACGGCAACAGGATCAGGGAGGTCGCCAGGTACACAAGGCTGGTGTAGGTGCTGTCGTTGACCAGGGTCCACAGCAGCAGCACCTGCACGCAGCCGTTGGTGAGCCACAGGGCAGTCGCAGGCGCTCCGTGCGCGTTCTCGCGGGCGAGGGCCTTGGGCATCACGTGCTCAAGGGCCGGAAGCCGCAGGATCTCGACACACAACATCACCCAGGCGAGCAGGGCTCCCAGCAAGGAGATGATGAGGCCGATGGAGACGAAACCGGCACCCCAGCTGCCAACCTCGTTCTCGAGGACACCCGCCATCGACGGGTCGTCGAGCCCGGCGATGTCCGCCTGGGCCATCAGACCGTAGGTCAGCAGGTTGACCAGGAGCAGCAGGACGAGCACGCCGGCGAACCCCAGCACCGTCGCCTTACCGACGTCCTTGCGGTTGCCCGCGCGCTGCGAGTAGACCGACGCGCCCTCGATGCCGATGAACACCCAGACGGTCACGAGCATCATGCTCTTGACCTGGTCGAGGGTGCTGCCGAGCGGGGCGCCGTCGATCTGGGTGTTCTGGCCCCAGAAGTCGGCGGTAAAGAGACCGGCCTTGAAACCGATCGCGGCGATGGCGATGAAGGTCAGGATCGGGACCACCTTGGCGATGGTCACGATCGTGTTGGCGAGCGCGGCACTGCGGATGCCCCGGAGCACCATTGCGTGGACGAACCAGAGCAGGATCGACGCGCCGACGATCGCAGAGACCGTGGCCCCACCCGCGAACGTCGGGAAGAAGTATCCGAGCGTTGAGAAGAGCAGCACGAGGTAGGCCACGTTGCCCACCCATGCTGACACCCAGTACCCCCAGGCGGCGCTGAAGCCGATGTAGTTGCCGAACCCGGCCCTGGCGTACCCGTAGACACCACCGTCGACGTCGGGCTTGCGTTGCGCCAGGGTCTGGAAGACGAAGGCCAGCATCAGCATGCCGATGCCGGTGACCAGCCAGCCGATGAGCAGAGGCCCGGCGGCGGCGCTTCCGGCCATCTGGGAAGGTAGGGCGAAGATGCCGCTGCCGATCATGGACCCGACGACGAGCGCGGTGAGCGCGGCCAGTCCCAGCCCGGGCTTGGACGTGCCGACGCCGCGTGGGCCGTCAGGCGGTGACGAGGGTGCCTCGAAAACGGGGCGCCCGGCAAGTTGCTGAGACATCAGTGCCTCCTCGGGCGAGCCGGACCGGAGTATCCGCCCCGGCACTTCGGACGCTACGCCGTTCGGTCAGCGACCGGCAGCGTTTGACTCCGAGATCACACGCGTGGACCCGGAAGCGCGACGCGAGCGCGTGGCCGACAGGGGAACCGTCAACCGCACCCTCAACCGTCGTGCAGCCCAGATTCCGACAAGCGCCGGGCGCGCCTCCAGAGCGCCCAGGACTCCTGAGCACCAGGGGAGGCGCCACGGTCGAGCTCGCACGTGGGTTGAGTCCCTCTTCTGCGCCAGCAAACCAACCCTTGCTGGTGTCGCCCGCATGCCTACCCGGCGTTGACGTTCAACGCGATTGCAGGGGTCCCCCGAGGCGCCATGGTCGTGACCGCCGGCGGCGGGCCCGCCGCCGTCCGCCGCCCCGAGCCAGCCGGGCAGAGATTCCCCACAGACAACGCTGACCAAGCGAGCTGCCGCCAGCGCCCGACGAGACCATTGACAACTGTGGGGGCTTGCACGATGGCGGCGTGAGCATCTCCATTGCGCTACTTCCCGAGGAAGCTCGGCCGGTGCCCTGTGGTGGTGTTCACCATGCGGCTGTCTGCACGGCGGGAGCAGCCATCAATCCCGTGTGGCCCCAGGCTCCTGCGCTCACCCAGCACGGGCCGGGACGGGCTCTCGATGGATCGCATCGCTAACCGCGCCGGGGTCTCCAAAGACACGGTCTACACCTGTGGCGTTCCAAGGACGAGCCCCTCGTTGCGGCTTACCATCACCTCTAGAGACCCTGGGTTCTTCAAACTCTGACGTCTGTCTTGAGTTCTATGCGGCGGTTCCGAGTCGGGCGGTGTCGATGTAGCCGTGGACGTGGCGGTCGATGGTGCGCAGGGCGTCTCTGAGTTCGGTTGGCGCTGGGGGCTGGTCGGCGGCGATGAGGGGTCGCAGGAGTCGGTCGTGGACCTTGACGTAGAACAGGGCGATACGTTGTCCGTCGGGGGTCAGGTCGTAGGTGTTGGTTCCGGGTCGACGTTCGATGAGCCCGTTGCTGCGTAGTCGGGCGAGGTCGTAGCTGGCCTGGTTGCGGGTGTAGTCATCGATGGTGACGCCGAGCAGATGGGACACCTAGGGCGGTTCCTCAAGCAGACGGACGTCTCCTGCGGCGGATCGGACGGCGCGCGATGCCTTGCGGGCGAGGGCCCGGTGGAGCGCACGGGGGAAGGGCTAGCCTCGAGGCTGTGGCATCGGCGTCAGTCGGGTAGCCCGGAGGGAGATCGATGAGTCGGGAAGGTGCGCGGACCTCTCGCGCGGGAGGCTCCCCGGTCACCAGGTCCGCGCCCGCGGCCGCTTCACCCACGCCGACCTCCATCGTGCGGGTTGCGATGTCCTATGCGACGACTGCTGAACGCGCCGCGCTCGAGCAGCTCGAGCGACGGTGGGATGCGCGGCGCCTGCGGGTTCTTGTGGCGGGTGAGGCCAAGCGGGGTAAGAGCAGCCTCATCAACGCATTGCTCGAGCGGGAGATCCTGCCCACAGGTGTTACCCCCTTGACGTCCGTGACCACGACGGTGTCTGCCCTCGGTGAGGGTGCGGTCGAGCATGTCACCGTCCAGTTCGGTGACGGGAGCCGGATCGATGCCCCTCTGGCGGAGCTGGCGGCGTTCGTCACCGAGGCGGCGAATCCGGACAACACTCGCGATGCCCGCGATGTCACCGTCCGTGTGGACAGCCCGCTGCTCTCTGCCTATGCGCTGGACCTGGTCGACACCCCGGGCATCGGATCGGTGTATGCACACAACACGGTCGAGGCGCATGCTGCCTTCGCCCAGCTCGATGCCGCTGTGCTCGTGCTCTCGGTCGATCCCCCGATCACCGCTGCCGAGCGGGACCTGCTCGGTGACATTCTCATCGGCTCGGTGCGCACGTTCGTCGTGGTCAACAAGGCGGACCGGTTCACGACCGACGAGGTGGAGGAGTCCCTCGCCTTCACCCGCGCGGTGTGTCTCCAACTGGCGGGTGAGGACCTCGTGCCGCGCGCCTGCTCGGTGCTGCGTGGCGCGGACGATCCGGGCTTTTCAGCGTTCCGTCGCGAGCTGCTGGAGTACCTGGCTCAGCGCGGCGGTGCTGACGTGCGGGTCGCTTTGGCCGGGCATACCAGGAGGGCCCTCTCGGGGATGCGGGAGCACCGACGGGTGGAGCGTCGCTCGCTGGAGCTGGCGGCGTCTGGTGAGGCTGAGACCCTGGCCAGCTTGCGCGCCACGCTGGTGGCGATCTCGGGTCAGGGATCGGAGATCTCCGATCATGTGGTTGGCTCACTGAGGCGGCTCAGGCGAGAGCTCGACGCCTCGGCGGTGCAGGCGGTGACGTTCGTGGCCGCCGAGGTCAGGACCTCCTTCGACCGGCACTGGCAGGAGAGCCTGGTCTCGGCTCCGGTGCGTGAGGTCGAGGGGCTGGCCCGCACGGTGATCTTCGATGACCTTGCCGCGGCCGTCGACTCGTGGCGGCACGGGGAGGCCGCTCGACTGGAGGAGGAGCTCTCCCTCCTCGCCGCCCGCACGTTCTCCGAGACCGAGGCACGCATTGCTTCGGCGCGTGACGCGGTCGCCCAGGCCCTCGATGTCGCATGGTCTGCTGACGAGGCCGCGGTGTCGATGCCGGTGGACACGCGATTCCGCTACGACTTCAGCCCCGCGGTGGGTTGGGCACCCCCATTGGAAGGTCTGGTCTTCGCGCTGCGCACCCCGTTCGCCCGACGACGCCACATCCAGCAGGCCGCACGGGCCACCATCGCCCCGCTCACCGACCGTCAGGTCGGGCGGGCCCGCTCCGACCTGCAGGGCCGGCTCGATAAGACGGGGCGGGCGCTGGCCGTGCGTCTCGAGCAACGCCTGGAGGAGACGGTGGAGCGTATGGTCGCCATGCTTGAGCGGGCCCTGTCGGATCAGAGCCGGGAAGAACGTCGACGCCGGTGGGAGCACCTGGCAGCAGAGGAGTCCGCGCTCGACGCACTCCTGGAGCAGGCTGACGCGCTCTGACCTCCGATCGGTGCAACGCTGGCGCCCCGAGTACGCCCGAAAGGGATCCCTTCGGTCTGTGGTGCCGGAGCTGTTGTGTCCTATCGATGAAGAGCGTCGGTCGCGGTGCTGACATGCTCGGGTGAGAGTCTGGAGTCAGGAGCTCGACCCGACGTTGTTGTGACAAGTGACTGGAGCCGACCAGATGAGCCATGTCGTTCCGCAGCCGCACCCGTCTCGGCTGACTCCGTTCTCCGGTCATCCGATCGTGGTGGGGGTGGTGCCGGGCCAGCCTGAGCTACTCGTGCTGACGGCGGCGTCGCTGGCTGCTGCCTCGAGCGCGTCGGTCTACTTCGCCTACGTCGACCCGCGTCGTGTTGTCGATCGTGAGCTGGCGGACGGCTCTGTGCTGCACTCGGACCTGGACCCGGACCTCTCCGATGTTGAGGAGTGGCGGCAGCGGCAGGTCGATCTGGAGGGCGCGATCACCGCAAGCCTCTCCGGGCAGGAGGTGACGTGGGAGTTCCGTTATCTGGCGGGCCGTGCGGATCGGGCGTTGACTCATCTGGCTCGCGCGGTCGATGCGGCGGTGATCGTCGTGGGAACGCGCGCGGAGGGGGGTGGGCGCCGGGTTCACCACTTCCTGGAGGGGTCGGTCTCATCGCATCTGGCTCACCACCAGCACCGTCCTGTCCTGGTCGTCCCGTTGGCCGTGGTCGACTGGAAGACGCCACTCACGTGACTCGTAGAAGGCGGGCGCCTTCCCTCCCGGCGTATCTGTGGCCCGGTTCTATCGCCCTGGTGGTGATGGGCGGCACGCTCGGCACGGCCGCGCGGGCCGCGATCGAGGGAGCCTTCCCGCATACCGGGGAGACGTTTCCCTGGGCGACCTTCTTCGTCAACGTCACCGGAGCCCTGCTGCTGGGACTGCTCATCGAGGCGGTCGCTCTGCATCGCGGCCGGCCCGCGACGGCCAGGAGGCTCAGACTCGCTCTGGGTACAGGGCTGCTGGGCGGCTACACCACCTACAGCACGTTCATCCTCGAGTCGCTCCTCCTCGGCTCGGGTCAGCGCCTGGTCACGGCCCTGACGTATGACAGCGCAACTCTCGTCGCAGGGTTCCTCGCCGCGTTCCTCACGATGAGCCTGTACCGCAGGTACCGCCTCGCTCAGGACGGGACCTCCGGTGGCGGACAGGATGCTTAGCGTGCTGGTTGCCCTTGCCGGTGGAGCGGGGGCCGGTGCCCGGTTTATCGTCGACGGCGCTCTCACTCATCGCATCAGCGCACGCCTTCCGGTCGCCACGCTGATCATCAACGTCTCCGGCTCGTTCCTCCTGGGGGTCCTGACCCAGTGGGGGCTGGCCCGCGGGTCCACCGTCGTGGTCGCCGTCCTTGGGGTCGGCTTCCTCGGGGGCTTCACCACGTTCAGCACCGCTAGCGTCGAGCTCGTCGGACTGGCGCGCAGTCAGCGACCCGGAGCAGCCGTCATGTTGGCCGTCTCGATGCTGGTTCTCAGTCTGACCGCGGCGGTTATCGGCATGGCCCTGATCCGATCGCTCCTCACTTGAGAGGCGGCGTCACCGTGGGGTGCTATGCGAGGCCGTAGGGCAGGTCGGGGTTGGCGGCGGCGATCTCGATGAGGCGGTTGTACTTGGCGACGCGTTCACCGCGGGCGGGGGCGCCGGTCTTGATCTGGCCGGCGCCGGTGGCGACGACGAGGTCGGCGATGAAGGTGTCGGCGGTCTCCCCGGAGCGGTGCGAGACCATCTGGGTGTAGCCGGCGTCGTGGCAGATCGTCATCGCTTCGATGGTCTCGGTGATGGTGCCGATCTGGTTGACCTTGATCAGTGCGGAGTTGGCGATGTGGTCGGCGATGGCGGCGGCGATGATGACGGGGTTGGTGCAGAAGTTGTCGTCGCCGACGAGCTGGATCCGCTCACCCAGCTCGGCAGTCAGCTGCTGCCACCCGTCGCGGTCGGCCTCACCCAGGCCATCCTCGATGCTCCAGATCGGGGACGTCTCGATCATCGCCGCGTAGCGGGCGATCATGTCGGCACTGGACAGGGACTGGCCGTTGACCAGGTATCGGCCATCCTTGTGGAACTCCGAGGCGGCCGGGTCCAAGGCGATGCCGATGCCGTCGCGTCCGGGGGTGTAGCCGGCATCCGTGATGGCGGCGACGATCTCCGCCAGGACCTCCTCGGGTTCGGCCAGGTCGGGTGCGAAGCCGCCCTCATCCCCGAGACCGGTGTTGTGACCGGCCGCAGCCAGGCGCTTACGCAGCGCACCGTACACCTCCGCGCCGGCCCGCACCGCCTCGGCCATACTCGGTGCGCCCAGCGGGGAGATCATGAACTCCTGGAAGTCGAGCGCGTTCGGGGCGTGCGCCCCGCCGTTGAGGACGTTGAAGCACGGCACCGGCAGCCGCCGGGCCTGCCCGAACCCGGGCAGCCACACATACAAGGGCTCGCCCGCGCAGATGGCCATCGCCCGGGCGGTGGCGATCGAGACACCGAGCACGGCGTTGGCCCCCAGGCGGCCCTTGTTGGGGGTGCCGTCCAAGGCGATCATCGCCTCATCGACCTCGACCAGGGTGGACCACGACCGGCCTTTGAGCAGGTCGGCCATCTCACCGTTGACGTTGCCCACCGCGGTCAGCACACCGCCGCCGCCGTAGCGTGTGGTATCCCCGTCGCGCAGCTCCACCGCCTCACGCGACCCGGTCGAGGCACCCGAAGGCACCCCAGCGGTGCCCGTGGAGCCGTCAGCCAGGCTCACCGACACCTGCACCGTGGGCCGGCCACGGGAATCGAGGATCTCCAGCGCTGAGACTGCAGTGAAATCGTGCGACATGGGGCACCTTCTACTCATCGAGTTCGCTCACCTCGAGGGTACGCGCCCACCAGAGCTGCCACCACGACTGACCCGTCACACCACTGGCCCATCATCGGGTACCGCTGGAGACGTGCGGCGCCTCCACGCTCCCTGGGCCCCGGGCGCGCGGTGCGGTCGAGGGGCTCGGGTAGCGTTGGCGACAGCAAGCGCCAGATCATCAGGTTGACGAAGGGGAGGCAGGCGATGGACGACGAACCCAGTCCTTGGCTGAGCCTCCCACGTGCCTGCCGCCGTCCTTTGTGCCGATAGGGCGATGGGTGGCTCGGCGTCACGACCCCCGCAATCCAGCTGCCCACGCACCGCCAGTGAGATCTCTCTTGCCGCCTACCGCTGCCCAGGCCGCCCCGGGCCGTCACCGGCTCGGGATCAGGAGTGAGCGTGCCGACGCCTATGACGAGGTGCCCCTATGACCCCTGGCCCCACCCCCACCGCACCCCAGCCGGACATGGCAGTGGTCGAGCGCGCCGTGGCCACGCAGGACCTGTCCGCGATCACTGCTGCGCTGCAACCGTTGCGTGCCTCGGAAGCGGTCAGCTTGCGGGACCGGGACCGTGCGGTCGTCTATCGGCTGCTGCCCAAAGACAAGGCCCTGGAGGTCTTTGAAGCCCTGGACGCCAGCCTGCAGGGACACCTGGTGCAGGCCCTGCAGGACGAGGACGTCGCCGGTGTCTTCGCCGAGATGGACCCCGATGACCGGGTCACCCTGCTCGATGAGCTGCCCGCCTCCGTGGCCACCCGGCTGTTGCAGAACCTGCCGCCCGGTGAGCGTGACCTGACCGCCGCGGTCCTGGGCTACCCGCAGGGCTCCATCGGCAGACGGATGAGCCCGGAGTACGTCTCGACCCACCCGGAGCTGACCGCCGCTCAAACACTGGTCCGGGTCCGCGGCCGGATCGGTGACGCCGAGACGATCTATACCCTTGCTGTCACCGACAGCCAACGCCGTCTGGTGGGCATCGTCAGCCTGCGCGATCTCATGCACGCCGACCCCGACACTGCCGTGGCCGACCTGATGCACCCCCCACACTCGGTCCAGGCCACCACCGCCGCCTAGACCGCCGCCCGCCGGTGCGCCGACCTTCGCCTGCTGGCCCTGCCCGTGGTCGACGCCGAGAACCGGCTCGTCGGCATCCTCACCGTCGACGACGCACTGGACATCCTCGAGGACGCCGACTCCGAGGACCAGGCGCGCATCGGTGGTTCGGAACCGCTACGCCGGCCCTACCTGAGCACCCCAGTGCGCTCGATCGTGCGCTCCCGCGTGGTGTGGCTGCTCGTGCTGGCCGTCGGAGCCACCCTGACCGTGCAGGTCCTGGAGGTCTTCGAGCAGACCCTGAAGCAGATGCTCGTGCTGTCCCTGTTCATCCCCCTACTCATCGGCACCGGCGGCAACACCGGCAACCAGGCGCCACCACCATCACCCGCGCGTTAGCCCTTAACGACGTGCGCCCCCGCGACATCCTCAAGGTCCTGGCGCGCGAGGTCCGGGTCGGGCTCAGCCTCGGCCTGCTCCTGGGAACCCTCGGCTTCCTCATCGGCTCCTGGGCCTACGGAAACGACATCGGAGCCGTCATCGGGCTGACTCTGCTCGCCATCTGCACCATGGCAGCCACCGTCGGCGGGGCCATGCCCCTGATCGGCCGCACCGTCGGCGTCGACCCGGCCGTCTTCTCCAACCCTTCATCACCACCTTCATCGACGCCACCGAACTCCTCGTCTACTTCTACATCGCCCAAACACTCCTCGGACTCTGACAGCACCGAACCACCGTGCGCAGCCCACAGGACACGAATACACACCTCCCATGCCTGCGCCACGTCCCTGCGCGACGGCAGAGCCCCTTTGGGCAGCACCGTCACTGGCGTTCTCGTGGGTGGCAGCAGACACCGTTCTCCCTGGAGCACTCAGGCCGTGGTGGACTGGTTAGCCGTGGGCCCAGACCTTCTTCGCGGAGAGCACGAGCAGCAA
>JBHEPF010000006.1:0-6173 GCA_046260445.1 Dermatophilaceae bacterium
CAGCTCCAGGGCGAGGTCGGTAACCCGACGGGTGATGTCCTCGCGGATCAGGCGCATCCGCTCCGTCCCGTCGATCCCGCGGGTCGAGGGCTCGTCGGTCTCCCACACCTCGACCGGCGCCAGACCGGGGCGGTCGATGACGGCCTCGGTGCCGAGCAGCACGACCCGGGAGACGGAGTCCAGAAGAGCCGGATCGATGGGCTTGGGATGCTCACCGTCCATGCTGGCACCGACCTCCTCGACGCTGGCCTTGGACTCTTCGTTGAGAACGGGGCCGGGTTGGGTGCCGGCGGAGTGGACGGTGACGGACTCCCCGGCGATCTGGCGCATGAGGGCGGCCGCCATCTGGGACTTGCCGCCGTTCTTGACGCAGACGAACAGGACCGAGGGAGAGTTCACGGGGTGCTCCTGATGAGGGACGGACGTCAGTGGACGGGCTGGGCAGCGGATCGGGTGACGGTCAGTGCGTAGAGAGCGTCCGCGCCCACCGGTTCGATCGCGAGTAGCGGCATGACGGCCAGCCGGGCGGCCTGCTCCCGCACACTGCTCAGCGGCGCGTGCTCCGCGGCAGCGCGTGCGGCCAACACCGGGTCGCTTGGGGAGGCCGCGGCCAGGCTGCTGTTGACCACCCACGCCCACGGCTCGATGCCGGCGCGCCGCAGGTCCTCCTGCAGCCCGGCGGCCTCGAGCACCGGGGTCGTCTCGGGCAGGGTGACGATCACGACCTTGGTCTGGTCGGGGTCCTGCAGACGCATGAGCGGCGTCGTGAAGTGCGCCGAGTCGCTCATCTGGCGGACGATCTGCCGGTGGTAGGACCCCGCGGCGTCCATCAACAGCAGCGTGTGCCCGGTCGGGGCGGTGTCCATCACGACGAACTGACGCCGCGAGGAGAACACCGCCCGAGAGAACTGTTGGAAGACAGCGACCTCCTCCGTGCACGGGGAGCGCAGGTCCTCCTCGAGCGCAGCTCGCCCGACGTCGTCGAGGCCCTTGCCCTGGGTGGCCATCACCCGGGCGCGGTAGTCGGCCACCGCCTGCTCGGGGTCGATGCGCGAGACGCTCAGCTCCTCGACGTCGTCGACGAGTGTCGCGGAGAGGTGCGCGGCCGGATCGGTCGTCGTCAGGTGCACCGGGTGGCCGCGCCGCGCCAGGGCGACGGCGATGGCAGCGGCCACGGTGGTCTTGCCGACCCCGCCCTTGCCCATACACATGACCAGCCCGTGCTCTCCATCGGCCTCGATCGCGTCGACGAGGTCGCCCAGCTGCCATGCCGCCAGCGTTTCCGGTTGCGGTGCGGCCGTGCCGACGATGGCTCGAGCCTCGGATCCAAGAAGCCGCCGCAGGTTGTCCACGCCGACCATGTCCACCGGAAGCAGCGGTATCTCGGTTCGTGGCAGATCGGCGAGGGTGGGGGGAAGGTCGGTCAGGGCAGCCCGCTCGCGTCGTTGGATCGCGGCCGCCAGCGGGTCGTCGCTGCCGGTCTCGGGCAGGACGGCGTTGACGACGAGGTGCGGGTGCAGCATGCCCACGTCGGCGAGCTCGTCACGGGTGCGACTCACCTCGGTCAGGCTCCCCGGCTGGGCTCGGGTGACGAGCACGAGCCGGGTCAGCGCAGGGTCGCTCAGGACGGCGACCGCGCGGGCGTAGTCGCCGCGCTGCTTGTCCAGTCCGGCCAGCGGCCCCAGACAGGACGCATCGCCCTTGCCTCGCTCAAGGAACTCGGTCCACTCGCCGGGCAGCTGCAGCAGCCGGATCGTGTGACCGGTCGGAGCGGTGTCGAACAGGACGTGCTCATAGCTCTCGGCGGCGTCCTCATCCGCGAGCAGGGTGGTGAACTCGTTGAAGGAGGCGATCTCGGTGGTGCACGACCCCGACAGGCTCTCGGTCATCGACGCGATCTCGACATCGGGCAGGAGCCCACGCACGGGTCCGATGATGCGCTCCCGGTAGTCGGCCGCGGCCTGCTCGGGATCGATCTCGAGGGCATCCAGCCCGGCAACGCCCGGAACGGTCGTGACCCGGTTGCCGATCGGCACGCCGAAGACCTGCCCGACGTTCGAGGCCGGATCCGTGCTGACAAGCAGGACCCGCTGGCCCTGCTCGACGAGCCGGACCGCGGTGGCACACGCCAACGAGGTCTTGCCGACCCCACCCTTGCCGGTGAAGAACACGAACCGCGGCAGGTCTACAAGGAAGACGTGCTCGCCCATCAGCAGCACCCTGCGTCGCCGGAGCAGTCGCCTCCACCGGCGCCGGACACGGTCAGGGCCGGGCCGATGAGCCAGTTCAGGACCAAGGAGGTGATCAGCATGCGCCGGTCACGGGTGACCGTGTCGAGACGGTCGTAGCGAACCTTGGCCAGGACCGGGTACATCATCACCAGCAGGCCGATCGCGATCGGCAGCGAGACCCCGTCGACCTCGACCGAGGCCAGAGCATCACCCAGGCCAGGCACCAGCCGACCCAGCCCCAGGCCCGCGATCATCGCCAACCCGATCCAGAGCGGGAGGAAACGGTCCAGAGTGGAAAGCCGCTGCGTCACGGCGGTGGGGGCTGTGGTCGTCATCCGAACCTCTCATCGACATCTGTCAATATGACAGCCTTCCCCACTCATTGATGCCTGTCAATATGGCGTCTATCCTGACCACATGACGACCACTACCCAGGCGAGCTGTCGACCGAGCGCCGGCCAAGAGCTCATGACCGCGGACCGGGCAGCCTGCCTCGCGGCACTGTTCAAGGCCCTCGCAGACCCCACGCGGGTGCGGCTCATCGGCTACCTCGCCACCGACCACGGCGGGACCGTCTGCGCGTGCCACCTCCCCGACCGGCTCGGCATCACCCAACCCACCCTCAGCCACCACCTCAAGAAGCTCACCGACGCCGGCATCATCACCCGCGAGCAGCGCGGCCGCTGGGCCCACTACGCCGTCGTCCCCGACGTTCTCGATGTCGCACGCGACTACCTCGGCACCTCCATCGGCTCAGCACGCTGCTGCTGACCGTATCGAGACCGGACTGCAGCGTCCTCCAGCGCTACTGGACCAGTGGATGCCCACGAGTCGACGCCTGCCAAGCTGCGCCGAACCGCCGACTGCTGGGCGCACTCGGCGACTGTGTTGTGGCCAGCGGCGCTGCGCCGCCGGTCGGGCGTGGCCGGTTCATCATGGCGATCCTCAGCCATGTTGAGAAGCTGCGCGAGTTCACGCCCGCGGGCCGAGCGCGTGACGACCTTCGCCCGGGTCTGCGCACGAGCAGCTTCAAGAAGGGACGCTCATCGTCTACGTCGTCGCCGGTTCTACCGAGCATCCAGTGACCCCCGTGCTCGGAATCTTCCACGGCGGCCAGGACTGGGAACTCAAGCCACAGCCACACCGACAACGTGCGTCTATCCAGCCGTCAGTCGGACGCTTGCCCATTCTCGTCTCGGAGGCCACAAGGAGCCAGCCGTCACCGTGCTGAGTCGGAGTAGCGGGCGACCCAGGACCTGTCGATCCGTCGCTTCAGACGCAAAGGGGTGCGGCCGCTCCACCACAGACGACCTCGCACCGCGAGCGCCTGCCCGTCGCCGAGGTCGAGGATGGCCAGGTGACGGCGCCGGGGCCGGTATCGGGGCGCCGGTCGTCCCTCTCGCCGGGCGAGGAGCGCGTCGAGGAGCACCGGGCCCTGCCGCACGCCGTGCACCCCGACCCGAGGCAGGGGGTCGGCGAGGAAGTGGGCGCAGTCTCCCGTCGCATACAGGCCGGGGATGTCGCGGTGGCGAAGTGTCGGCAGGACGGGAATGCCGTCGGCGTCGCCGATGCCCCACGCGAGGACCTCGGCCGGCGCGGTCAGTCCGCTGGCCAGGACCACGCCCGCATGGGCGACATCCGTCCCGTCGTCGAGCAGAAGGCCGCGCTCGTCGAGCGCCACGACGGAGCGGCCGGTCCGGATGCGCACCCCGCGCTCGGCGAGCATCGCCGCGAGCCGGCGACGGGCCGCGGCCGGAAGCCCGGGAGCGATCTGCGGGCGTTGCTCGATGAGCATGACGCCTGCGTGGTGCGGTCCGCGAGCGACGCCGAGCTGGGCCGCGATCTCGACGCCGCTGGCCCCCGCCCCGACCACGACGACGGGACGCTCGGGCTTGAGAGGCAGCTCAGCCAGTCGGCCGAGGTCGTCGAGGGGTTTGGCCCGCAGGACCGTCGCAGGCGGCGTGTCGGTCCCTCCGGGTGCGTATGTGTCGGTCGGCCAGGCGGTTGTGCTGCCGAGGTTGAGGCAGGCCACGTCCCAGTGCAGCGCGGTGCCGTCGTCGGTGCGCGCGGTCCGCTCGGTCGGGTCCAGGGAGGCGAGCCGTCCGACATGGTGGGTCACTCCGGACCGGGCCGCGAGGCGTGCGATGTCGATCCGAGCGGCTGCGACGGGAAGGTGCCCGGTGGCGACCGCCGCGGCCGCGCCGCTGTAGAAGAAGTACTGCGGGGCGACGAGGGTGACGTCATATCCTGCCTCGTGCAGCCTTGCGGCATGCAGCAGGAGGTGGAGATGGCTGTGCCCGGCCCCCACGAGGAGGAGATGCTCGCGAGGGCCGGAGGACCGGGTGCCGGGCCGGGTCACTCGGTGACGGCGACGCCACGCCAGAAGGCGACGTGGCCGGTGATGCCCTCGGCGGCGGGAGAGGGAGCGGGATAGCTCCATGCCGCGTCGGGGTTCTCCCCGCCATCGGCCCGGATCGTGTAGTACGTGGCCGTCCCCTTCCAGTGGCAGACGGTCCGGGTGTCGCTGTCGGCCAGATGCTGCCAGCGGACGTCGTCCGGGGGGAAGTAGTGGTTGCCCTCGACGACGACGGTGTGGTCGCTCTCCGCGAGGAGGGTGTCATTCCAGATCGCCCGCATGGGACGCCTCCTGTTCAGACTGTGCAGAGGTGGCGGGCTGGCCGCCGGCGCACGCGTGGCGGCCAGCCCTGGACGGTGAGCCGTTCAGCGACGGCCGAGCGCGGCGACGACCGCGCCGAGGATGGCTCCGAAGATCACGTGTCCCATGAGGCTCTGCATGGCGGTGGTGTTGAGGTCGAAGACCGGCATGCCGAGCCGCGCGGGCATGGCGATGAGGGCGCCGAGCACCCACCACACGATGCCGTAGCCGATGCCGAAGGCGAGGCCGGTCTTGACGTCGTGGACGCGCGAGCCGAGCAGGACCGCGAAGCTGGCGCCGATGAAGGCGGAGATGGCGAGATGGATGACCCAGCCGACGGCGACCGACTCGCTGCCGACCATCATGGCGACCATGGGGATCATCCCCATCATCTGCATGAGCATCCCGAAGACGATGCCTCCGGCGATGCCCCCGAGGACGCCGCGGACGACGCTGGTGGCCCTCGACGTGCTGGCGGTGGCGTGGGTGGTGGAGGTGGTTGCGGACATGGTGTTCTTCTCCTTGTGATGGTGTGGCGCTCAGGCCACGTGTGCGGGGATGGGTGGGGCGGGTGTCAGGTCCAGCTCGGTGTGGGCGTAGTGGTTGAAGTAGTTCGTGAAGACGTTGGCGATGATGTGCACGAAGGCCTCGGCGAGCTCGTCGTCGCTCCATCCGGCGTCCTGCGCGCCGCTCCACGTCTCCTGGTCGACGTAGCCGGTGTGGGCGGTGGCCACTCGTGCGACCGCGGCGAGCGCGTCCAGGCGCGCATCGCCGGTGGGTTCACCGGCCCGCAGCCGGATCATCGTGTCCGGGTCGAGACCGGCGGCCGCGCCGAGCCCGGTGTGCGCGGCCTGGCAGTAGTCGCAGCCGTTCGCTGCGGCGACCGCGAGGGCGACGGCCTCGCGGGTGCGTCCGTCGAGGGTGCCGTGCTCGCGGATCGCGTCGGTGAGACCGCGGTAGGCCGTGATGACGGGCGGTGAGCTGGCCATCGTCGCGTGGATGGCGACCACGCCGCCCATCCGAGAGCCGATGGCGGCGAGCGCGTCGTGCGCCGCCGGTGTGGCCTGGTCGAGGGTGGTCGCGGGGATGCGTTGCATGGCGCTCCTGTTCCTGGGGTGAGGTGGCCTGGGAACCCGGTGGCGCGGGACGGTCATTCCCGCCCGCCTGTCTCGCCCTGCCACCGCGGTCGGGATGCTCCCGCCGTCCTCACCGGGTTCCCGAGGCATGCGACGCACCGACCACCCAGTACCGGTTCTGAGCGGACTACATGGACAGGAGCAGCTGCT
>JBHEPF010000053.1:0-12115 GCA_046260445.1 Dermatophilaceae bacterium
GCCCCCCCGCCAGTACAGCGACAGCGGGCCCGAGACCCATGCGTCGTAGCCCATCGCCTGGGCGTGCGGGTCTTCAGGGTGGTCAGTCAGCAGGTCGACTAGCACCGATGCCGAGGCAAGCGCCATCGCCGCGCCACGGCCGCGAGTCGGGTTGCTGTTGGCCAGTGAGTCCCCGAGGTGGTGCAGTCCCAGGACGACCGGTGCACCGTCCGAGACCATGCGCCGAAGGCGGTTGCGCAGGGAGCCCATGACAAAGACCCCGGTGGTGGGGGCTGAGATCTCCAGCCACGGTGCGAGGTTGGGGTTGGCTTGCGCCGCGGCCCCAAAGGCATCGGCCCGGCGGAGCAGTTTCAGGCACGGATCCTGGTCATGGGCCGCCATGGCGAGCGTCGCGTGGTCCCGATCGCCGAGGATCCAGAGATGTGGGCCTCTTGGGTAGTTGTTCACCTGTGCACAGCCCAAGTTCGGACGCGGCCTGTGGCCGGGGCCGACCCGGTAGTGCCGGCCGTAGTACGACAGGCCGCAGTCGCGCTCGACAACCTCCTCTACGGCACCATGGGAGGCCAGCCACGACGTCACCTTGGTGCGTCTTCCCGTGCAGTCCAGCACCACGTCGGCCTCCAGCATGGCCCCCGTGGCTAGCCTGACCCCGAGGACGCGAGGTGGTCGCATCCTGCTTGTGACCAGCCCCACGGCTCGAGCGGGGCGCATGTTCACCCGTGGCTCGCCGGACACGACCCGCCACAGCACCCGGTCCAGCACCAGCCTCCTCATCACCAGCATCGTCAGCGCCTCGTCCCCCGGCCTGCCCCCGCCCACCAGTGGGGCCGGGTGGCGGTCAGCGAACGTCGACTCGTGGACGCCCTCGGCCAGCAGGCCGTCGTAGACGTCGGGAAGCCGGTCGCGCAGCTCCGTCGTGGCGCGGGCCATCCACACGTGGGCTTGCACGGCATGTGGCGCCCCGGGGCGCACCGACGGTACCTGGGCAGCATGACCGAACCGATCCAGATCAGGCTCCACGACCGCGACCTCCCAGCCACGTCGCGCCAGTTGGATCGCGGCGGCAGCACCGGCGATCGAGGCGCCGAGCACGACCGCCCGCGGCCCGTTGCGCCCAGAGCCGGGACTCACGTCGCCGCCAACCATCATCAAACCTCCTTCTCCGGAGAAGGAGACAGCCTGCCGTTCATGTCTTCGGGGTTGATGTTCTGGTTGATCCGGAAGACGTTGTCGGGGTCGTAGCGGCGTTTGACCTGTACCAGCCGTTCGTAGGCTCGCGGCCCGTAGGCGTCGCGGACCCGATCGCGCCCCTCGTCCCCGAGGAAGTTCAGGTAGGGCGCGCCGGTGGTGTGCCGCTGCATGGCGTCCCAAGCCCCACGGACCCAGCCCACGTGCCTGTCGTCCTCGTCGTCCTCGCTCCACATGCCGATCAGGTTCAGCACGAACCGATGGTCCCGGTGCCCAAACGCGGCACCACCCTGCGGCTCGCGGGTCAGCGCACCCTCCATGTGGTGCAGATGGACCGCGGAGAGGGGAAAGAGATCGCGGAGGCCGGCAGCCTGGGCGACGAGTTCGTCGATGCCGGCTTCGTCCAGGTCCTCGAGATAGGCGGTCTTCCAGTACGTGCGCATGCCGCGCGGAGCGGAGTGGTCGAACATCGCCTGGAGGCTCACATAGGGCATGGGCCCGATCACGTCGGCAACCGGCTTCCCGAACCCGCGGAGCGGGCGGAGCGCCTGGAAGGCGTCGGAGGTGTCGCCGGTGTGACAGACGGCGACGGCCACCAGCGGGGTTCCCTGGCGGTCGGCCGGGATGAACGGCTCCGGCGGCGCGGTGAGGAAGACCACCATGGTGGTGAGCTCATCGGAAAGAGTCCGAGTCCAGTCCGCGTAGAAGCGCAACAACTCTCCTGCGCTCTCCGCGGGGTGGAACACGGCCCCTCCGACGACAAGGGGCCCGACCGGGTGCAGTGCGAATTCGAGGGATGTGACGACGCCGAAGTTGCCGCCTCCGCCCCTGAGCCCCCACAGCAGCTCCGGATCGCTCTCGATGCTCGCTGTGACGAGCGCCCCGTCGGCGGTGACGACGTCCGCCGAGCGCAGGTTGTCCACGGCCAGACCGTGGCGCCGCATCAGCCACCCGATTCCGCCACCAAGCGTGAAGCCGGCAACCCCGGTGGTACTGACGAGGCCACCGGTGGTCGCGTATCCGAAGGCCTGGGTCTCGCGGTCGAGTTCACCCCAGAGTACGCCGCCCTGTGCTCGCACCGTGCCGGCTGCGGCGTCAACCCTGATCCCCTTCATTGGTGACAGATCGAGAACCAGGCCGTTGTCGCAGGTCCCGAAGCCGGCGACGTTGTGACCCCCTCCACGCACCGCGATCGGCAGACCCTCGCTTCGGGCGAACTCGAGTGTGCTGAGCACATCGGCGGTACCCGTGCAATGGGCGATCACGGCTGGATGGCGGTCGATGGCACCGTTCCACACCCGCCGGGCGACCTGGTACTCCACGTCGTGTGGCGTGACCACGTCACCCCTGACCGAAGCACGCAGGTCCGCGAGCGTCGCCTCACCGATCGTTGTGGTCTTTGCATTGCGCATGTCTCTCACCTTCCCGCGAGTCCGGTCCGTACGAGACAAAGGCTTACTCCCGACGCCTGAGCACGGTCTTAGCGCGAACTGAACCGCTGTCGATCGTCCGCCTCGGTCAGGATGCGCCGGCAGCACGCTTCGGCCTGCTCGTAACCGAGCGTCTCGAAGATGGTGTGGGCCGCTCTCGCGGGCTCGGTGGCGTCCGTCAGTTGGCCCGCTCGCCGAAGGGCGTCGGCCAAGTCGAGGCTCACCAGTGCAATCGTCAGGGGGTGACCCATCAACGCTGCCATCTCGCGCGCCTCGCGGAGGGCCGTGATGCCCGCGCCGAAGGAGCCCACGGCCACCTCGAGCGCGCCACGGACCTCGAGCGCGCCCCACACCGCCGGCTGGTCGCCCTGCTCCCGGGCGGCACGCTGGACATCGTCCAGGAGCCTCCGGGCGATGCCGGGAGTCCCCTTCTCAATGGCGACCCTGCTGAGCCCGAGCATCACCATGTGACGCCCGCGGACGTCGCCGACACTCTCGCACGCCGCAAGGGCTTCCTCCATCCGGCATCTGGCTCGCTCGAGTTCGCCCTTGGCCAGTGCCAGCGAGCCGAGCCGTGCCAGTGCGAGTGCCTCGCCGGGCTCATCGCCTTCGTCGTGATACGTGGTCAGCGCCCTTTCGAGATGCCGCCGAGCCTCGCCTTCTTGCCCAACGGCCCTCTTAAGGCTCCCCAGGTTCGCCTCGACGTATGCCTCGGCCGATCTCCCCGCCGTGGCGAGGTGTGGCATGAGCGTGTCTTCCCACACCAACCAGGGCACCCCTAGTCGCCGTGACGTCGTTATCGGGCAGGCCGGCAGCATCAGCACAGCACCGGCCTCTCGCGGCAAAGAGCTCAGCAACCGATGTGTTTCCTGTAAGAGCTCGTGGGACAGTCTGAGTCGGGAGCAGTGGGCCGCCAGTACCGCACGAGCATGCAGAGCCGAAGCCTGATCAGCGACTAGACCTGCCGAGGACGCGATCTCCTCGGCGCGCTGGAATCGCTCGCTGGCGGTGTCGAAGGGGTCAAGGTCGCTGAACATCCGATGGATGCCGTCGAAGACGAGTGCCCTGCTCTCGGCTCCCGCGGCCCGGACGGCACGCGCTTCGGCCACGGCGTTGTCGAGGTAGCCGTGCATGCCCGGGCTTCGTATCCCTTTCCACCTGATGTTCAGCGCGAAGACGCCCAGCCAGCACGCGGATCGCGCCTCGGAAGGTCCATCCTCACGGGCCAGAGCGGCCTCAAGTTCGCCAATGCCGTCGTCGAGGTACCCGAACCACAACCAGTACGTCCACATCGCGGCGGTGAGCCGAACCGCCTCGGGGGGGTCGATGATGCGTAGTCTCGCGAGTGCTGCCCTCAGGTCGGTACGCGACTGATCGAGTCGCGCGAGCCAGCGATGTTGCTCCGGCCCGGTCAACTCGCCCACGGCGCGGTCGACGTACGAGGCAAACCACCTCGCATGTGCGTCCAGAGCTTCCTCGATGGCTCCGCGGTCGCGGAGCTCTGTAACGGCGTACTCCCGGATCGTCTCGAGGAGTCGGAAAAGTGGCTGGTCCATTACTGGTTCGGCGACGATCATCGACCGGTCCACCAGGTCGGCGAGTCGTGCCGCTACCGCAGCGGGACTCGTGTCGGCTGCGATCCCCACCGCCACCGCTGCCGACACGTCGAAACTGTCCCGGAACGTGGCCAGCCGACACAGCAGGTACCGCTGATCGTCAGGCAGGAGGTCAAAACTCCACCCGATGGCGGCCTCCAGTGTCTGATGCCGGGTCAGCCCGGTTCTTCGGCCGGCGGTGAGCAGGTGGAACCGGTCGTCCAGTGCCTCAGCGACGGCAGCCAGAGTAAGGGCAGGGACCAGCGCCGCTGCTAGTTCAATCGCAAGGGGCAGCCCGTCTAGGCGCACGCAGATCTGGGCCGCTGTGGCGGCGTTGGACGCGTCAAGCTCGAAGTCAGGGTCGCCCACAGAGACCCGATCGACCAGGAGGCGCACCGCCTCGTACTGGATTAGCCCGCTTGGCGGGGGCAGGTCGTCCACGTCGGGCAGCCGCAACGACGGTACTCGACGCACCCACTCGCCAGGCACCCGAAGCGGCTCACGGCTCGTGGCCACCACGGTGAGTCGCGGGCACTCCGACAGTAGGGTCTCGGCGATCGCGGCCGAGGCGTCGATCAGGTGCTCGCAGTTGTCGAGCAGTAGCAGCAACCGTCCGGTGCCGATCCGGTCGGCGATCGCCTTCACCAAGCTCTTTCGGGGCGCCCCACGCACTCCGAGGGTGCGTGCGATCTCGAGGTCGACCCCGGACCTCGATGTGAGCGGACCCAGCTCGACCAGGAGGACCCCGTCCAGGAACTCGCCAAGGCACCTGGCGGCGACCTCGGTGGCGAGTCTGGTCTTGCCGCACCCGCCAGGTCCTGTGAGCGTTATGAGGCGATGGCGGGTGACTGCCACCGGTAACTCGGTCAGCTCCCGCCCGCGCCCGACAAAACTGCTCAGCGCCGTCGGGAGGTTGTTCGGGATGTCACGGCGATCCTGCGGGTGTTCGGCCATCCGGGGCGCGACAGGCCCGACGGGCGCGAACTTCCCCCCACGGATCTGGTCGAGGATGCGACGACTCTCGACGGCAGGCTCGACGTCGAGGTTGTCGCGCAACGCGAACTCGAGTGCAGTGAACTGTTGTTGCGCTGCGGCTCGATTGCCAGAGCGCGCATGGACGCGCATGAGGCCCTGATGGGCGTTCTCATCCGCGGGATCGTCGTCGAGCACCCTCTCCAACAGTCTTCGCGCCTCGGTCAGGTCCCCTGCGTCCAGGCAATGCTGCGCCAGCCTCTGCAGTAGATCGTTCCGCGCGCGGCCAAGGGCGGCGCGGCGCGCCATGAGCCACTCGGCATACCGGTCGTCGGCCAGCAGTTCCCCGCCGTACAAGGACAACGCCGCGCGCAGGTCCTTAGCGTCGTTGCTGCAGCTCAATGCCTCGAAGGCTTCGACATCGACCCAGACACCGGCCGCTGGGGCAAACGTGACCCACTCATCTTCAAGGCGCAGACAGTCATGCCCATCACCCCCTGCAGACGTGATAGCCCTCCGAGCGGCCGACAGTGCCTGGTACAGATTGTTCGCCGCCGATCGAGGCTCACGGTCAGGCCACAGCAGGTCGATCAGCTCGTCGCGGTGCAGGCGATGACGCGAGTCGAGTGCCAGAAGCTTCACGATGTGCTGTGCCTTCGCAAGTCGCCACGCTCGTGGGGCCACCCGCACGCCCGATACGGTCACGGAGAACGCGCCAAGAAGCCGGATCTCCACTCCTGGCCGAGCGCTGGCGTCCATACCCGTGACCACGCTCACCCCACCATTATGAAGCGGCGACGCAAGGACACGGTCGCCCGAAACACACCGGCAAGCTCACGTGCGTCGCAGTGCCGGATGTTGACCGTGTTGTAAGCGCTCTCGCTCGTTGTCCTCTGCGCGGTCGATCCCGAGAGCGGTCGTAGGACCGTCCATCGAGTCGCAGCTGGCGAATGCCCATTGGCTGCCCCTGCGTCACCAAGCGGTGCCAGCACGCCTGGCCCTCCAACGCTTCGGCTTGCCTGGCGGAGCCGTGCTCGCGCCACTGGAGCCACAGTGGAGCGGGCAGTGGTGCCAGCCCGGGCCTGACTGCCTGTGGTTCCTCGACGAGGAGGGCGGAGAGGGCTGAGTGAGGGAGCGTCCCCGGACTGCCAGCATCCAGCTTGGCCATATCCAAGCCAAGAGCGGGACCCTTCCACGACAGCATTGGGCGCCAACAAGGGCTCCTGTCGGACGGCAAACGCGCACCGGGGCTTCGACGCGCCTGATCGGCCATTTCCCCAATGCCTTGAAGGGGACGCGAGTACGTTACTTCGTCGTGTCGAGCGCGCTTCACAGTGAGCTGCAGCGCCCCAAACGACCTGCGTCCCTGCGCCGGGAGTTGGGCGCTCTAGGGCAGAAGGTCCCAGAACTGCCGTCGGGCCGGCATCGCGTGGATGACCATCTCCTGGCCGCTCTTGAAGATCAGGACAACGGTCTCGAGCAGTCGTGCTTGCGTGTCGAAGCCGAGTCGGAGCTCACGGTGCGGCCACTCCTCTTCCTCAAGCGGTTCGATCCACAGTGACAGGTCGGCAGCCTGGACAGCGTCCTCGGGCAGCACGCCGTGCTTGAGCGCACTGCGGTGGACCTTCACGCGGCGTAGCCGGCCAGGGCCCGCCGGATCGCCTCAGAGCGGGAGAGGTGCTCACATGCGGCGTAGGCGTCGAGCGCCTCCATCTCCTCGGTCGTGAGCCGCACAGCGATCACCTGCATCGGCTCGGCTCCACGCCCGGGACGCCCTCGCCCGCGCCGCTTCAGCTCCTCGACGTCGTACCCAGCCTCGGCCTCGTCCCCCCACTTCTGGATCTGCTCATCCGTCACTTGGTCGTCACTCACCACGATAATATCGTATAACGCAAATACGAAGAGGGGAAGAGCAAGATCCGGCCTCCGGCATGAGCACACGCCTCTACGTGCGTCATAGCGCCGGGTGCTGGGCGTCAAGCCAGCGCAGGCCAGTGGTAGACGCGTGACCTTCCGCTGGCCGCGAGACGAGGGGGTACAGTACATGTATCGCAGGAGGTGATCTGATGCCGCTCTCTGTTCGGCTGACCGCAGAAGAAGAAGCACGTCTGGATGCGCTGGCTGCGCGCACTGGCCGCTCCAAGACCTTCTATGTGCGTCAGGCCATCAAGGCGCACCTGGATGAGCTTGAGGAGCTGTACTGGGCCGATGAGGCTGTCCGCCAGTACGAGGAATCCGGGAAGCAGTCTCGACCCGCGCGCGAGCTGTGGGATGAGCTGGGCGTGTGAGCCGCTGGGCTCTTGACCGGACCTCAGTTCGAGAAGGCGGCACGCAAGCTGGATCCGCAGGTGCTGCGCCGCATCAAGATGATGTCGGCATGTCTGAGTTGACCTGGGGTCTCGATGTCTCAACCAATAGGGCCAAGACGGCACCTGTCGCTGTCGACTGGTCAATCCGGCACGTCGACACCGGTTACGACATCGCCGGCCAGATCGCGAGCGAGCGCGGCGTGCGCGCAGCGATGCAAGAGCACTGATCAGGCTGAGCACCGTCAGAGGCCGGATGCCGGTGGGACTGCTTCCAGCGCAGGGCGCCTCAGCGACGGGGCCGTCGCGAGCCGGCGCGGGCGGCACCCGTTGTGGGAGCTCCGCTCGAGCGGCGCCACGCGGTGAAGCTTGTGACCGGGCCGGAACCGGGGCGCACGAGCCACGGCCACGGATGCCGCTCGAGCTCGAGACGGGTGGCGAGCCGGCGCCACCCCGGCACCGGAGCGGCGGTGGCGGCCAGCCGGCGCCCGGCGAGCACTGTGGCCGGGTCGCCGAGGTGCACCTCGACGTCGCGGCGGGTGGCGAGGTCGGCCAGGGTCTCGGCGACGAAGACGAGACGCTTGCCCGAGAGTCGCCGGACCTCCAGGAGCCTGTCGTCGAAGACGAGCACGGCCGGCAGGTCGGGATGGGCCTTGAGTGCCGGATCGCCGTCGCCGAGTGACTCCCACGTCACCCACACCGCCTCGGGGGTGTGACCACTGTCGAGCTTCTCGACCGATGCCGGCCCGGCGGAGACGTCGGCGCTGGGGTCTGCGCGCAGTCGGGGATCCTGGTCAGGCACCGTGGGCCCGCCATTGGAGTCGGGCCAGCCGTCGATGGGGCAGTGGTCGTTGAGCGGGCAGGTCTGGCAGAGGCCGGGGGCGCGCTTGCGCACCTGCCAGCGGCTGAAGCCGTACGGCCTGCCGGTGCCGGTGCCGACGGTCCACTGCCAACCCAGCAGGTTGGCGGCCGCCGACCCGTCGAGCAGGTGGCGCTCGAAGTGTTCGGCCCCGTCCCGCCAGTCGAACCCGGCCCGCACGGACCACTGCGAGGCGAGCCACATCCGGGTCTGGTTGACCAGCCAGCCGTTGGTCTCGAGCTCTCCCACGGCGAGGTCGACACACGCCATCTCGCGGTTCCAGCCCCACTGCCCGACGCGCTCGCGGCGGGGAGGCTCGTAGCGCAGTGGCTGACGTATAGCGTCGCCGAGCCGGGCGTGCAGGTGGCGGGCATACTCCTGCCAGAGCAGCTCGTCGCGGTACTTGTCACGGTCGCCCACGGGCCCGGAGGCGACGTGCGCCCACAGCGTGGGCAGGTCGATGAGACCGTGGCGGATGTAGGGGCTCAGGCGGCTGGCGCCGCGCGCGCGCTCGGGCCAGACCTCGTTTCGAGCCCCGGCGTAACCCGTCACGTCGAAGGTCGCCAGAGCGATGTCGGCCGCGCTCTGCCCGCCGCGAAACTCGGGGCTGGCCCTTACCTCGGGCTCGAGCGCGAGGTGGCCGAGGTGACGCTGCACCCAGGCAACCTCCTCGCCCACGGACGGGGTCGGCAGCATGGTGCCCTGTCGCGCTGCCCCGGCGGTGGCACTCATCGTGGTCTGCGCACGCGGATCGGACCCTTGAACCTGCTGGGATCGATGACCTGCCCGCCCTGGGTGATCTCGGCGCGCCCCGTGGCCACCAGGCGTCGAGCGGCCATCCGCGCCGCCTCCATCAGCTCGGACCAGTCGTCCGCGCCGACGGCACGCGCCGCCTCCGACGGACACACCGAGGCACTGGCTGACCGCCCGTCCAGCAGCGACTCCAGGGAGGCCTCGAGCTGCCGGTCGACTTCGCCGAGGCCGTGCTTGCGGCAGTTGTCCGAGCACCAGCGCACCGAGTCCCAGTCGCGAGCCCAGACCTTGCGCCAGGTAATGGCTCGACCGCATCGGGCACAGGGTTTGGACGGCAGGGGAGGACGGGCCATGCCTCCAGTCTGCCCCGAGGTGACGGAATCCGTCGGAGCCGGCGGCCGTCGGTCCACGGCATCCGAGACCGTGGTCGGAGTCGCGCCGAACGTGGAGAAATTCCCGGGACGGGGACGTCATACGGGTCAGAAGAGGCACCGCCCTCCTCAACCAAGAGGCCCTACTCTGACCGAACCGGTTCTTCGGTCCCCTCAGCCCACAGCGCTACTGCGGCCGTGAACAGGCCGACGATGACAAACAGGGGACCGACGACGAGAGCGCGAGCACGCATGGGATGAACCTACTCACGGACGCCTCGAAGTCCCCCCGTGCCGCGTTCCGAGAGGTGCGTCATAGCGCCGCGTAGCGTGCGCCTCGTCCCAGAGTCCGAGCCGCAAGTAGCGCCGCGCTGCATCGAGGCCGTGGTGCCCCACGACCGTTCGCGGTCCGGCCTACTTGGAGCCGTGACGGACGGCCAGCTTGACGATGAAGTAGAAAGCGACGGCCATGGCGATAACGACGGTAAGCAGAATCGCCAACTCCGCAGCATTAATCCCCAACATTGGTCAATGTAGCGCGAGCAGCGCGGCCCGCGTTGGGACCCAGCACTGGGCTCGTCCGACACCGCGTCGGCGTAGCCCCTATCGCCGCAGAACGCGCGGCCAGGATGGTCAATGCTCGCTGGGCAACCCAACCTGAGCCCGTCCGGCCGTGATGGTTTGAGCTGAAGCCGAGCGCCCGATGATCACCTGCTCTCCTGGAGAGGGATGCTCCTTGCCGCGCATCCGCGGAACCTTGACGGGCACGGTCCCGTCCAAGCCTCCACCGAGGTTCTCTTCGGGAGGAGACCGACCATGAGGAGTCCGCGCAGGCAGCGGCTCAACTGCGCTGTGGTCGGGCTGGTGGCGCTTCTCGTCGGTTGCGCATCTGCGTCTGAACCGGATCCCGGTGACCCGACTCGACCAAGTGCCGCGACCGAGACCGCCGACGAACCGAAACCGTCTGCCTCGTCCTCGCCTGGCTTCAACACCGAACAAACCAACCCCCTGAGCGGCCGCAAACCCCACAGCGACGACCAAAGCACCAGCGCTATCGGCCTGGTGACATGCGCGCTGTTGGGCGCCAGGACCAGGTCACTGCAGAAGGTGTGCCTCGAGCCGCTCTACGGTGCCGTCGACATCAGTGAGCTTATCGAGGCCGAAGAGCCCCAACCGGAAGGTGGAGAAGTCGTCTCGCTCGCCGCACATCAGCGGCACACCGGCAGCCACCTGGAGGCCACGCTGCTTGAACGTCGCGCCGCTGCGGATGTCGGGATCATCCGTAAAGGCCACCACGACACTGGGCGCGGCGAACCCCTCTGAAGCGACAGAGGGGAACCCATGCTCCGCGAGCAGATCGCGGACCCGCATGCCGAGGGAGACCTGGGCACCACGCAGCTCCTCGAGCCCGGCGGCCCGGGTCTCGAGCATGAGCGCGGCGTTGTGCGCGAGCGCGTCTGTCGGCATCGTGGCGTGGTATGGCGTCTGCCCCTGGGAGTACGCCTCGGTGATCGTCAGCCACTTCCGGAGGTCGACCGCGAAGCTCGTCGACGTCGTCGACATGACGTGGGACCGACCGGCCTCACCGAGCATCACGAACCCCGCGCACGGTGAGCCGCTCCACCCCTTTTGCGGAGCGCTCAGTAGGACGTCGACACCGAGCTCGGTCATGTCCACCCAGAGCGCCCCCGACGCGATGCAGTCCAGCACGAAGAGCCCACCGACCCTGTGCGTCGCTGCCGCGACGCTGCGGACGTACTCGTCGGGCAGCAGCAAGCCTGCCGCTGTCTCCACGTGCGCTGCGAAGACGACCTCGGGACGATCCCGATCGATGGCAGCGATTACCTCCGCCACTGGAGCCGGCGCCCACGGAGCCTGCCGCTCGTCCGATGCTGGGCGGGCGCGGCATACGGTCGTCTCACTTGCCACGGACCCTGCGTCGAGGATCTGCGACCAGCGGTAGGAGAACAGGCCATTGCGGACAACGAGGCACCGTCGTCCCGTCGCCAGTTGCCGGGCAACAGCTTCCATGGCATACGTGCCGCCACCGGGGACGACCGCGACCGTCTCGGCAGCGTAGGTCGTGCGCAAGACATCGATGATGTCCCGCATCACTCCGACGAAGCGTTTCGACATGTGGTTCAGGGACCGGTCCGTGAACACCACCGAGTACTCGAGCAGTCCATCGGGATCGACGTCACTTCGGGGGAGTCTCACCCCAGTAGGTTGCCACAAAGGTGAACGAGCGGGGCTTTGCAGGCACGTCGACGTTGCTGCCGCGCCGCTCCGTCCCTGACCACAGACAAGCCGGG
This sequence comes from Dermatophilaceae bacterium, assembly GCA_046260445.1. Classification (GTDB taxonomy): domain Bacteria; phylum Actinomycetota; class Actinomycetes; order Actinomycetales; family Dermatophilaceae; genus F2B08. The sequence continues at coordinate 11,787 of JBHEPF010000053.1, forward strand.
CACTGGAGGCTAGACAAGGATGTCACACATTCCCAGCGCTGCTGGAATGGTGCAGTGTTGCCTAACGAGGCGCGGGACGGCCGCGCCGGCCTTGCACTCCGGCGGCGGTCGTGGCGCGAACGCGCGGTGGGTCTTACTGACGCGACTCGTCGTTTCTATGCCTTCGGGACCGCACCGGTCTGCACGACCTGTTCGGCGAGTTGGCGGAGTTTGAGGTTCTTGTCCTGCGAGATCTTGCTGAGGAGCCCGAAGGCGCGATCCGATGTCAGGCCGAAGCGTTCCATCAGGATGCCGGTGGCTTGACCGATCACCGTCCTGCCGCCCAAGGC
>JBHEPF010000054.1:0-2971 GCA_046260445.1 Dermatophilaceae bacterium
CTGCCAGGTGCCGATCGTGGTGAGTCGGGTCCCGGGAGGGGATGCGTGCGTGCGGGCGTTCGACGGTGACGGTGGGTTGATCGAGGAGCGCGGCGACGGGGGCCTGTCGCCGGAGCTCTCGGCCTCCGTCTTCGCGCGCGAGGGCCGGGTGCGCCGCATCGCCGTGACGACCGGCTGACCTCTGGGACGGCGCGCCGCCCTCCGGGGTGTCCTGTCGCCTGAGGGCGGCCAAGTCGTGGTTCAGCGCGCCTGAGCCACGAGTTGGCCGCCCCTCACATGGTAAGGGATGCGACAGGGGCTGAGAGAGCGCTCTCTCAGCCCCCTGATGCCGACTCAGACGGAGTCGCGCTCGACGAGCGTGACGTCCTGGACGATCCCACGACCATCCGGGGTGTTCGGCTCCGGGATCGGGCCGGTCGGGGGAAGCCCGAGGGTCTGCAGCAGCAGCCTCGCCATGACCCGCCCTTGGGTCTCGGTCTCCTGGCGCATCGTCGTCAGGCTCGGCTCGGCCATCCTCGCCAGATCGATGTCGTCGAAGCCGACGATGGCGATGTCGTCCGGCACCCGGCGCCCCGCCTTGCGCAGCGTGCTCACCGCGCCGAGGGCCATGAGATCCGAGGCGATGAAGATGCCATCGATGTCCGGGTGCCGCTCGAGCAGCCGCTGCGCCGCGGCCTCCCCCGAGCCCATGGTGAAGTCGCCGTGCTCGACCCGCCCCCTGCGGAAGTCGCGCCCGAGCCCCTCGGCGAACCCTTCGAGGCGGTCGAGGCCGGCGGACATGTCCTGCGGACCGGTGATCGTCGCAACCTTCGTGCGGCCACGCTCCTTGAGGTACTGCGCTGCCCGTCGTGCAGCGCCCCTGTTGTCGTTGTCGACGTAGGGCACCTCGAGTCGTGGATCGAGCGGGCGCCCGCCGATGACGACGGGGATCCCTGCGTCGACGAGCTGCTCGGCGAGACGGTGTCCACCGTGCTCGGAGATGAGAAGGACCCCGTCGCTGTGCCCGGCCGCGAGGTAGCGAGCCAGCGCCGCGATCTCCTCATCGGTCTGCGTCATCGAGAGGGTCAGGCGCACCGGCGAACCGGTGAGCTCGTGGCTCACCCCGCGCACGATCTGCGCGAAGAACGGGTCACCGAACACGCGGGTGTCCGTCTCGGCCGCCACGAGGGTCAGGGTGTCGGTGCGCTTCGTCATGAGCGCGCGGGCGGCCTGGTTGGGGACGTAGTTGAGGTCCTCGACCGCCTGCTGGACGACCTCGCGGATCGCGGGGTCGACCGTTGTCGATCCGTTGACCACGCGAGAGACGGTCGCTCGCGAGACCCCCGCATACCTGGCCACCTGCTCCAGCGTCGGCTTGCGCTGGCTGCGGGGAAGTGTATGCATGGGCGTCATCCTAGGGCGGAGAGTCGCCGACACCGATTCGAGACGACGACGCCGGCCCCACCCAGCCACACTCGAGTGCAAGGGTGGAGCAGTTCCAAAGGCCGGGGCTCCCGCACGCCGCTACCCGGGACGTCTGACGATGGCGAACCGGACGGCCTCCTCGGACTCGATCCTCGCGTCCAGGTCGGCGCTGCCGCGGGCTCGGTCGGTCTTGTCCCAGACTCTCCCGGTCGGTGTCCCCCGACCAGACCCTTTCCCGAGCGAGGAACGCTCCGTGCTCTCGGCTAGGGAGCCAAGCGCTCCGCGAGCCGACCGAGCAGCACGCCGAGGGCGTCCTGCTCCTCACCACTGAGCACGGCATCGAAGACCTGCTCGGTATGCGCGCGCCGGATCGCGGTGATCTCACCGACGAGCTCGCGGCCGGCATCGGTGATGGTGAGCGTCATGGCGCGCCGGTCGGTCGGGTCGGGCTCCCGGCGCACGAGATCACGCTCGACGAGGGCATCGACGACCTCGGTGACCGAGCGGGGGGCGATCCGAAGCCGGTCTGCCAGAGTGCCGGGCCGGAGCGGACCCTCAGCGGAGATCATGCGCAGCGCTCGCGCCTGGTGCGGGGCAAGGCTGGTATGCGCGATGGACTCCGCCCACCCGTGCCGCAGCCCTCGGGCCACCGCCATGAGCGCTGACTCGAGCGTGTGCTCGGTGTGCTCCGTGTGCTCGGTGGCGGGGGGTGCGTGCTGCTGGCCGCCTGGGTGGGCGTGGTGGGCGTGGTGGGCGGACATGTGTCGAGCATACCTCGTTTTGAGTTAACCCGGTAATAAGGCAACCTCTCTTTATTCCGGGCCGGCAGGCCGGGAAGCGTCGGACCTGACACGACAACAGTTCCCTCGCGAAGTCGGCTTTTCTCGCGGCTGCGCGACCCGAGTGAGGGTGTGGTCCGGATCGACGGCCACGACCTGCGCGACCTCGACGAGGCGACGATCACCTCGATCGTGGGGGGTCGTCACCCAGGAGACCAATCTCGTGCACGCCTCGATCCGGGAGAACCTGCTGCTGGCGCGTCCGGATACATCGGACGACGAGCTGTGGTCGGCACTCGGCGCTGCCCAGGTCGCCGACCTCGTCGCCTCACTGCCCGCAGGACTCGACACGGTCGCCGGCTCACGCGGACAACGGTTCTCCGGGGGCGAGAAGCAGCGCATCGCCGTGGCTCGCACCATCCTGCAGGACCCGCGCATCCTCGTCCTCGACGAGGCCACGAGCGCGCTGGACAACCGCACCGAGCGCGCGCTGCAGCAGGCGCTCGACACCCTGTCGCGCGGTCGGACGACGATCACCATCGCCCACCGGCTCTCCACCATCGAGCACGCCGACCAGATCGCCGCCTCGAGCAGGGCCGGGTCGTCGAGCTCGGTCGCCATGCCGAGCTGCTGGCCCGAAGCGGTCGGTATGTCGCTCTCGCCCAGGCGGCCGCGCATACCGAGTCGTTGGCCCGGGCCGCGTGAGCTCAGGCGACGCCCGGGGGCACTGCGCTCTCGGGCGCACCGGGCGCGTCGTCATGAAGGGGGAGCTCGATGCGCACGACCGT
>JBHEPF010000084.1:0-6275 GCA_046260445.1 Dermatophilaceae bacterium
TGGAGCTGTCCCGCAGGCTCGGTCGGCTGCCGGCCAGGGTGACGCTCGTGGGTGTCGAGGTCGCCGACGTCACCCATGGCGCCGACCTCAGCCCCGAGGTGGCTCGCGGGGTCCCCGAGGCGATCGCCCGCGTGAGGGAGCTGCTCGAGACGGCCGACGTCGGAGGCGACTGTGTGCCTCGGTGAGGTGGTCCGCCTCGAGGCGGTGAGTGGGGGCGCCGGCACCGCGCGCGTCGGCGAGCGTGCGCTGACGATCTCGCTGCTGACTCTCGACGAGCCGGTCGCCGCCGGGGACTGGGTCGTCGTCCACTCCGGGTTCGCCCTCCAGCGGCTCGACCACCACGAGGCCGCCGACGCGCTCTGGCTCCGCAGCCAGCCAGCCGGGCCAGCGCTGACCACGCCGCCCGACCATCCGAGGACCCCTACCCAGGAGCAGCCATGAACCACACCCGGCGGGCCGGTCTCGGCCTGGCCCTCGTCACCGCCTCGATCAGCGCGTTCTCGGTGTACGTGAACGGCTTCGGGGTGCGGGCCTTCGACAGCGCGACGGTCTATACGACGGGGAAGAACCTCGTCGCTGCGCTGCTGCTGGGCCTCGTCGCGGTGGCGGCCGCGGGGGCTCGCGGACGGTCCCGCACGACCGAGCGCCAACAGCCATGGGGCATTCGGCAGTGGCTCGGCCTCCTGGCAGTCGGTGTCGTCGGCGGCAGCGTGCCCTTCGTCCTCTTCTTCGAGGGACTGGCCCGGGCGTCCTCGCCCCAGGCTGCGTTCCTGCACAAGACGCTGGTCGTCTGGGTGGCGATCCTCGCGGTCGTCGTGCTGCGGGAACGCATGGGGTGGCCGCACCTGGCAGCCGTGGGTCTGCTTCTCATCGGCCAGATCGGGCTGTCCCGGGCAGGGCTCTTCCCTCTCGACACCGGGGCGTTGATGATCCTGGGGGCCACCCTGCTGTGGTCGGTCGAGGTCGTCCTGGCCAAGCGTCTGCTGGCCACCGTGCCGAGCTGGGCCCTCGGTGTGGCCCGGATGGGACTGGGTTCGGTCTTGCTGGTCGGCTGGGTCGCAGCCCAGGGACAGCTGGGCGCCCTGGCATCGTTGACCGCTGTGCAGCTGCAGTGGTTGGCCATCACCGGCCTGCTGCTCGCCGGCTATGTCGGATCCTGGTTCGCCGCCCTGGCGCGCGCCCAGGCGATCGACGTCACCGCGATCCTCGTGGTCGGCGCCGTCGGAACCGCCGTCCTCGCCGGCGTCTTCGACGGGGCCGCCCTGGCTCCGCAGGCGCCGTGGCTCATCACGATCACGGTGGGGGCCGCCCTCGTGGCGTGGTCCATGCTGCGTCGACCCGCGGTGCAGACTGTCGAGCTGCAGTCCGTCGAAGCCCGGTGACGGCCGGACCCGTCCTCTTCGCGCGCTACGCCTACCCGCCGAACGCGCTGGGCTACTGCGGGCCCGGGCAACCGGGAGAGCTGCGTGAGCAGATGGCCTACGTCGACGCGACGGGGGGCGATGACCGAGGACTGCGGCAGCTCGCGGCGGGGTTCGAGGGGGCGTGGCCCTATCTGCAGCTCATCGCCTCGGCGAACGGCCGCAGCGACCCGTTGGCGGCCGATGTCGTCGCGGCGTACTGGGTCGGCAACCGGCTGCTCGACGCGGTGACACCGGCGCTGCTGTATCGCTCGATGGAGGATCGCTTCCGTGGGCGGTCCGGGTCGTCGTGGGGGCGGCTGAGCGACACCGTCTCCTCGGATGCCGTGCCGCACCACAACTTCCACGTCTTCGCCGTCTATCCCTGGGTGGGACTGCTGCGTGGCGGGCGGCTGGTCGACGAGCCGCTGCGGGTCCTCGACCGGTGCCGGGTGCGCTGGGGGCAGGTGGTCTCCGTCGGCGAGCACGAGGCCCGGATCCGGTGCCGCCCGCTCACGTACGAGGGACACCTGCTTGCCCTGGGCGAGGAGCGTGAGGAGGTCGTCTCCCACCACGGGAGCGAGCCCGGGGCCTCCGGGGTCGCCCCCGGGGACTGGGTCTCGCTGCACTGGGACTGGGTCTGCGACCGACTCGACCGCCGCGGCCTGGGCTCGCTGCAGGCGATGACCGCCCGGATGCTCCGGGTCGCCAACGCCCCCGCCCTGCCAGGGGCGGCGGCCCTCCTCGGCTGACCGCGGCTCGACGACCGATAGTATGCGGTACTCTCGGTATCAGGCACAGCGAGTACCGCATACCAACGCTCATCCTCGGATGATCGACGAGAGGGATCCCTCATGGCCGGCACGTCAATCCTCGACCGCGGCCAGCGGGCCGGGCTCAGGCTTCTCACCAAGGCGGGCTCGCTCCCGCTGTTGAAGAACGACGACGTGCGCGTGCGGGTCGAACGACTCCTCTATCGGACCGCCGCGGGTGGCTTCGGCGCCCAGGCTGCCGTCGGTCGGAGCTTCGCGAGGCGAGCCGGTCGAGGGGCGCCGGCTCGGACGACTCCGCGGGTCCGGACGGGCCTGTTCGACCTCACCCCGACCGAGGACCAGGCGATGCTGCAGGCGGCTGCCCGTGAGCTGGCCGACGAGGTCATCCGACCGGCGGGCAAGCAGGCGGACGCGGACCGGCGGGTCCCAGAGGCGGTCCGCATGGCGGCCATCGAGATGGGTCTGGGTCTGGTCGGAGTTCCCAGCGAGCTCGACGGCATCGCCGAGGAGCACCCGGCGGTGACGACCGCACTGGTGCTCGAGGAGCTCGCGCGGGGGGACATGGGCATCGCCGCCGCGCTCATGGCAGGAGGGTCGGTGGCCACCGCCATCGCGCGCTACGGCACGGACGAGCAGCAGGCGACCTACCTCCCGCACCTCACTGCGTCCGACCCCGTCGTTGCGGCGCTCGCGCTCCAGGAGCCGCAGCCGCTCTTCGACCCCTTCCGGCTGCGCACCACGGCCACTCGGCAGGGCGGCACGCTGCTGCTCGCAGGGACCAAAGCACTCGTCCCGCTCGCTGCCTCGGCAGAGCTCTACATCGTCGGAGTCATGGTGGAGGAGGAGCCGCGCCTCGTCCTCGTCCCCGCCTCGACTCCTGGGATGAGCGTCGAGGACGACCCGGCGATGGGGATCCGGGCCGCGGCGACCGGACGGCTCGTCCTCACCGCAGCGGAGGTCCCGGCCGGTCAGCTCCTCGGCACGACCGACGACTACCGCGACACGGTCCGGCGGGCCCGCCTCGCCTGGGCCGCCTGTGCTGTCGGGACCGCTCAGGCCGCCCTCGACCAGCTGATCCCCTACGTCAAGGAGCGCACCGCCTTCGGCGAGCCCATCGCGCACCGGCAGGCCGTGGCCTTCACGATCTCCGACATCGCCATCGAGCTCGAGGCGCTGCGCCTCGTCGTCTGGAAGGCGGCGGCGCGACTCGACTCGGGCCATGATGCGGCCCAGCTCATCGCCGAGGCTCGCATGCTGGCGGCGACCCACGGGTCCTGGATCGGCAGCAGCGCCGTGCAGCTGCTCGGCGGGCACGGGTTCGTCAAGGAGTGGGACAACGAGCGGTGGTACCGCGACCTGCGCGGAGCCGGTCTCATGGAGGGAGCGCTCCTCGTCTAGAGCGAGCGGCACGCCCTGCAGCAGCACGGCCCATCCCAGCAGAGTGAAGGAGCAGACATGATCGATCTCGAGGTCCCGCGGAAGTTCCGTCCACTCATCGCGCAGGCGCGCAGCATGGCCGAGGAGGTGTTCAGGCCGATCTCACGCAAGTACGACCGCGCCGAGCATGCCTATCCGGTGGAGCTCGACCTCGTCTCAGCCGTCATCGACGGGATGAGCGACTCCGGCGCCGGACAGGGGGCCGGAGCCCGAGGATCGACGCAGGCGGCGGACACCGAGCTGGGCACCGTCGGCTCCGGCCGGTCCTCCCGGTCGCCGGGCGATGGCGATAGCAATGGCGATAGCAATGGCATTGGCATTGGCATTGGCAAGGACACAGGCAAGGGCAAGGGCACTGACACGGGCAAGGGCAACCGCAACGGGACCAACCTCTCCTCCGTCCTCTCGATCCTCGAGACCTGCCGGGGCGATGTCGGTCTCACGCTGTCGATCCCGCGGCAGGGTCTCGGCAACGCCGCCATCGCTGCGGTGGCGAACGACGAGCAGAAGGCGCGCTACGGGAAGCGCTGGGCCGCGATGGCCATCACCGAGCCCGAGGTCGGTTCGGACTCGGGCGCGATCCGCACGACGGCGGTCAGGGACGGCGACGAGTATGTGCTCAACGGCGAGAAGATCTATGTCACCGCCGGGGAGCGGGCCGAGCTCGTCGTCGTGTGGGCGACGCTCGACCGCTCGCTCGGCAAGCAGGCGATCAAGTCCTTCGTCGTCGAGCGCTCCAACCCGGGCCTGAAGCTCGTGCGGCTCGAGTACAAGCTCGGCATCCGCGCCTCCGACACAGCAGCGTTCGTCCTCGACGACTGTCGGGTGCCCGCCGCCGATCTGCTGGGTGACCCGGGGCTCGCCCCGGATGAGAACAGGACCGCCGGTGGCTTCGGTGGAGCGATGCAGACCTTCGACAACACCCGCCCGCTCGTCGCGGCGATGGCCCTCGGGCTCACCAGGGCGAGCCTCGACCTCACGACCGACCTGCTTGCCGCTGAGGGTGTGGCGGTCGACTGGGACGCCCCCGCGCATACCCAGTCCGCGGCGGCCGCTCGCCTGCTCGCGATGGAGGCGGAGTACGAGGCCGCCCACCTGCTCACCCTGCGTGCAGCGTGGATGGCCGACAACGGCCGGCCCAACTCGATGCAGGCCTCGATGGCCAAGGCCAAGGCTGGGCGCACCTGCGTCGACGTCTCCCTCGGCTGCGTCGAGCTGTGCGGCGCGACCGGCTATGCGGAGCGGGAGCTACTCGAGAAGTGGGCCCGCGACAGCAAGATCCTCGACATCTTCGAGGGGACCCAGCAGATCCAGCTGCTCATCATCGCCCGGCGGCTCCTGCAGCTGAGCAGTAGCGAACTTCGCTGACGGCCCGCGCTGACGGCTCGTGCTGACTGCAGGAGGCCCTCAGGCGTCCAGCCCGTCGAGCTCGCCTCGCACGAGGGTGTGGCCCGAGTGGGCCGGCTGGTCGTCGAACGGCTCGCGGGAGATGTCGACGATGACGTAGCCCTCGTCGATGAGCTGCTGCGAGATCGGCAGGACGACGTCCGTCGCGTCGTTGGGGATGACGCCGACGGAGATCATCCGGGCGAGGTCGCGGTTGATGAGCCACACCTCGAGGTAGCCGTCGCCGGGGTCGAGCTCCAGCGCCGGAAGGGTGAGGTGCAAGCCCCCGTCACGGTCGACGAGGCTGGCGACTCCCTGTGCCTGCGGTGAGTCCAACGGTGCCAGTGAGGCTGAGGCGACGGTGAAATCGGCAGGCTGAGGTTCGCCGCCGACCCGGTTGGCGAGGGTGGTGCCGCCCACGCCGAGCACGACGCCCAGGACACTGGCGGCGGCCACGAGCCACGCGGTGGGCAGCCCGGACCGAGGGCGCCGGGCGCGCCTCTCCCGTCGACTCTCCAGGGAGGTGACGGTGGCACTGCTCGAGTCCGACCGCAGCTCGGCCTGGATCGAGTCCCACACGCGCGGCGGTGGGTCGACGAGCACGGTCTCGCCGCTGCCGCGGGTGAGAGCGATGGTTTCGGCGAGCGAGGTGAGGCAGGCCGCGCAGGTGGCGCAGCCGCTGATGTGGGCGTCCTCGGCAGACTCGGCGGTGGTGCCGAGCGCCAGGTCGACGAGGCGTTCGTCATCCAGGTGGATCATGCGGTCACCTCCTCGAGCTGAGACCGTAGATGGAGTAGTCCTCTTCGGATATGGCTTTTCACGGTGCCGAGCGGCATTCCGAGTGCGTCGGCGATGTCCTCGTGGCGGTGGTCGTCGATGACGGCCATTCGTACGATGGTCGTGCGCGGCTCGCCGAGCGAGGCGAGCGTGTAAGCGAGCGTGACCTCCTCGACGGCGCGGGCGGGGTCGGCCGGCACCGGGAGGGTCGCGACCGCGACTGCAGCGTGCTCCGTCTGCGAGGTGCGTGCTCGGCTCGCCGCGAGATCGGCGCAGCGGCGCCGGGTGATCGTGGCCAGCCAGCCGGGAAGCGATCCGGCATCCTCCTTGAGGGAGTCGCGACTGCGCCAGGCGGAGACGAACACCTGCTGGGTGATGTCCTCCGCGTCGTGGTGGTTCCCGACGAGGCGCACGGCGATGCTGTGGACGAGCCGACCGTAGAGGGAGTACAGCTGGGAGAAGGCGCTCTCGTCCCCGGCCCGAAGCCTTCGGACGAGGTCGG
>JBHEPF010000089.1:0-27343 GCA_046260445.1 Dermatophilaceae bacterium
CCGGTGTGCCGCATGAGGTTCTTCACCGGGCCGTCGATGAACTCCTTCGGTCCGAGCACCGCCCCGCCGAGTACCCGTCCACCGCCGTCGATGTGCTTCGTCGTCGAGTACACGACGACGTCGGCCCCGTGCTGCAGCGGCTTGGAGAAGACCGGCGTGCCGAAGACGTTGTCCACCACGACCTGGGCGCCGACCGCGTGGGCCAGACGCGAGACCGCCTCGATGTCGACGAGCTCCTGCATCGGGTTGCTCGGGGTCTCGAAGAACACCGCCGCCGTCTCTCGGTCGAGGGCGGCCTCCCACTGCGCGAGGTCGGCGCCGTCGACGAGGACGGTCTCGACCCCCCACCGCGGCAGGATCTCGTCGACGATGACGAAGCAGGAGCCGAAGAGAGCGCGTGAGGCGACGAGGCGGGAGCCGGCCCCGCACAGTGCCGCGAGCGCGACAAACACGGCCGACATGCCCGAGGCAGTGGCGAAACAGGCCTCGGCACCCTCGAGTCCGCGCATCCGCTCCTCGAACATCGCGACCGTGGGGTTGCCGTAGCGCGAGTAGATGAACTTCTCGATCTCGTCCTTGAAGGCCGCCTCGGCCTCCTCGGCCGACGCGTACACGAACCCGGAGGTGAGGTAGAGCGCCTCCGCCGTCTCGTCGAACTGGCTGCGCAGCAGACCGCCTCGTACGGCGAGGGTGTCCGGTGCCAGGGGTCGCTCTGCCGAGAACGCGTCGCCCGGGGTCGTCTCCATCCGGTCAGCGTAGGAGCCGGCCGGTGGCTGCGCCTGCTACGTCCGGTTCGTGAACGCGACGGACGTCGTCCCGTCCTGCCAGACCTCGATCGCCTGCAGCGAGCCAGGCGCCGCGGCCAGGCGCCACGAGGCGTCCGGGGTCAGGCCGAGGACGTGCGCCAGGACGCACATGATCGGTTTGCGGTGCGAGACGACGACGGCCGTGCCACCGTCGCCGATCACCCGCTCGTATGCGTCCCGCACCCTGGCCATGAGCTGGTCGTGGGTCTCGCCCCCGGGCCGGGCGTAGGCGGGATCCGCCCGGAACCGCAGCAGGTCCTCGGGCGCCGACTCGATGAGGTCGGAGATGAGTGCGCCGTCCCAGTCTCCGAAGGACTGCTCGTCGAAGTCCGGGTCCACCTCGGAGGCGACCCCCAACGTCGCGGCGACAGCCGCGCCGGTCTCGATGGCCCGTGTGAGGGAGGAGGTGATGACCCGGGCCCGGCCTCCGTCGAGGAGGGCGGCGACGGAGTGAGCCGCCCGCTCCGCCTGGGCCCGGCCGCGCTCGGACAACGACGGGTCGTGGCCGCCGCGTCCGTCGAGGCGACCCTCTTCGGTGAAGGTGGTGACGCCGTGGCGGACGAGCACGAGCCGGGTCACGCTGCCACGGTCCAACCGGCCACGAGCACCCGTCCCCATGGCCTGCGCCACGGTCGACGCCTCGGCCGCCAGCAGGGGCTGGTCGCCCGGTGCGTCCTGCGCCGAGGGATCCTCTTCAACGCTGGAGTCCTCTCGTGCGTCCCCCGCGCGCCACTGGTCCCGCGTGACGGACTCACCGTCCATGGCCACGTTCGAGAGCCGGTCGGCGGCGGTGTTGTCCTCTCGCGGGACCCACGTGTACCGCACCGACCCACCTGCGGCGACGATCGACTGGGCGAGGTCTCGGGCTTCGAGGGCGAGGCGACGCATGTCCTCGTGCTTGATCTTCCACCGCCCCGAGAGCTGCTCGACGACGAGCTTGGAGTCCAGCCGGGCCTCGACGTCGGCACCCGGGTCGATTGCGGCCGCCGCTCGTAGTCCGGCGATGAGGCCGGAGTACTCGGCGACGTTGTTCGAGGCCTTGCCCAGCGGCTCGGCCCGCTCCGCGAGCACGGCATCGGTTTCGGCGTCGAGGACGACCGCGCCGTATCCGGCCACCCCCGGGTTGCCTCGGGAGCCGCCGTCGGCATAGACGACGAGTGCGCGTGACATCCAGGCCCTCCTGGGCCTCAGACGCCGGACTCAGGGGTGCGGACGAGGATGCGCCGGCACTCCTCACAGCGAAGGATCTCGTCCTCGGCCGCTGACCTGATCCGCCCGATCTCGACAGCATTGAGCTCGAGCTGGCACCCCCCACAACGGCGCTGGCGCAGGGCAGCGGCTGCCAGTCCGCCGCTCGAGGCGCGGATCTTCTCGTAGAGCGCCAGGAGGTCCGGGCCCAGCTCCGCCGAGACGCGCACGCGGGGCGCCGAGATCTGAGCAGCCTCCTCTTCGAGGCGGGCGAGCGCCGCGTCCCGCGCGGCCTCGAGCTCGGCGAGCTGGGTGGCGACCCGCTCCCGTCCGGACTCCAGCTCCGCGAGGTCCGACTCGATCGCTTCGGCCCGCTCCATCACCTCGAGCTCGACGTCCTCCAGCTCTCGTTGACGCCGGGCCAGGGACTCGAGCTCGTGCTGGAGCGCCTGCAGGTCCTTGGCGGTGCCGGTCCCGGAGCCGAGTCGGGCCTCATCGCGAGCGGCCCGGTCACGCACCTGCTGGACATCCGCCTCGGACTTGCGCAGCTCACGCTGGACGTCGTCGTGGGCGGTCTGCATGCGCACATGCTCGGCACCGATGACATCGGCCTTGCGCTGCAGCTCGGTGAGCTCGGCCAGCTGCGGAAGGTGCGTCCGTGCGTGCTGGATCTGGTCCAGCCGGGTGTCGATGGCCTGCAGGTCGAGCAGGCGCTGCTGCTCTTGAGGGGCTGCCTTCACGGGGGTGCTCGTGCTCCTGGTCTCCGACATGGGTATGGAACGTGTCCTGGTGACGATGCTGCTCATTCGACCCGACCCTACCGTTCGGGGGGCCTCCTGCCGCTGCCCGGGCGCTTGGCATAGGGTGGAAACGCGGGCCTGCTCGCACACCCCGCGGAAGGGATGAGGACTGTGACTCAGCAGTCGCCGGACGTGCTCGTCGTCGACTCGGTGGTGCATCGGTTCGGCGACCTCACGGCGGTGGACGGTGTGTCGTTCCGCATCGCCCCCGGCGAGACCTACGGACTGCTCGGACCCAACGGGGCGGGCAAGACCACCACGATCTCCATGGTCGCCGGACTGCTGGCCGCCCACGAGGGCACCGTCACGGTGGCCGGTGAGTCGATGGGACCGCGGGCGGTGGCGCCCAAGCGGCACCTCGGGCTGGTCCCTCAGGACCTCGCGATCTATCCCGAGCTCAGCGCCCGCGAGAACCTCACCTTCTTCGGTCGGCTGCAGGGTATGCGCGGAACGGCTCTCACGACGAGGGTCGCCGAGGTCCTGGACCTGCTCGGTCTCGCCGACCGCGCCAAGGACCCGACCAAGGAGTTCTCCGGCGGGATGAAGCGTCGGCTCAACATCGGGGTGGGCCTGCTGCACCATCCCACGCTGCTCATCCTCGATGAGCCCACCGTCGGGGTGGACCCGCAGTCCCGCAACGCCATCCTCGAGTCGGTCGAGGCGCTGTCGGTCGAGGGCATGGCGGTGCTGTACACCACCCACTACATGGAGGAGGCCGAACGGCTCTGCGACCGGGTCGGCATCATCGACTCCGGCCGGCTGCAGGCGGAAGGTACCCGCGACGAGCTGGTGCGGCTCACCGGGGAGGCCGACACCATCCGCATCACCGGGACCGGCATCGGACAGCCCGTCGAGACCGCTCTGCGCGCCCTGCCGCACGTCCAACAGGTCGACGCCACGCCTCGCGAGCTCGTTCTGCTGGTCCGGGACGCGCCCGCCCGGGTGGCGGACGTCGTGCGAACCGCGACCGGAGCGGGGATGGCCCTCAACGGGGTCGAGATCTCCCGGCCCGACCTGGAGTCGGTGTTCCTGCACCTCACCGGCAAGGCCCTGCGAGACTGACGTGCGGCGTCTGCTCACGCTCACCCTCAGCGATCTGCGCCAGCGGATCCGCGACAGGTCGGTCATTCTCTTCGCTCTCGTGGTGCCACTGGCGCTCATGGGCGTGTTCAACCTCGTCTTCGGCACCGCGCAGGAGCTGGAGCTGAAACCCATCACCGTGGCCGTCGCCACCCCGGCCGACGACCCGCTCGCCGCGGCCGTCGCCCAGGTGCTCGCCGGGGTGGACGAGGACAGCGCCGGATTCGCGGTGACCGTGCTCGACCTCCCGGCAGGCGACGTCGCCTCCGCCATCGGCGACGGGCGGGCTGAACTCGGCGTCGTGGTCCCGGAGGGCTTCGCGGCCGCGGTGCAGAGCGGGCAGGGGGCCGTCGTCGATGTCACCGAGGGCGCGAGCACGCTCGAGAGCGCAGTCGTGGTCTCCGTCCTCGACGGCCTGTTGACCCGGCTCCAGTCCGACGCAGTGGTGGCGCAGGCCGCCGTCGCGGGCGGTCTTCCGCCCGAGCAGCTCCAGGAGATCGTCAGAGAGGCATCGACCGGCGGCCCGGCCTTCGAGCTCGTCCCGGGCGAGGCTGCGGTCGAGCAGCTCAGCCCTCCTGCCGCGCTGGTCGCCGGCCAGACCGGCCTGTTCCTGCTCTTCACGGTGAGCTTCGGCGTGCTCGGCCTGATCGAGGAGCGGCAGAACGGGACGCTGGCCCGGTTGCGGTCCATGCCCATGCCGACCTGGCTCGTCGTGGCCGCGAAGGCGCTCGTGAGCGTCGTCCTCGGCCTCGTCGCGACGACCGTCCTGCTTCTCGCCGGCGGCTGGATGTTCGATGTGGGCTTCGGCTCCCCGGTTGCCGTCGCCGTCCTCGTCGTCAGTGTCGTCCTCGCCGCCACATCGGTGATGTTCCTCGTCGTGCGGGTGGCCCGAACGGCCGAGCAGGCCGGTGTGGCCGCGTCGATCGTCGCTCTCGTCCTCGGCATCGCCGGCGGCGCGTTCATGCCCATCTCGGCCTCCGGGGCGGCCGCTGTGCTCCTCGACCTCAACCCGGTGGCGGCCTTCCTCCGTGGGCTGGGCATCACCGCGGGTGGCGGTGGCGTCACCGACCTCGGTGTGCCCGTCGCGATCATGCTCGGCTTCGCGGTCGCCATGGTGGCGGTGTCGAGGCTGGTGCCTGACCGAGGGGTGACCGCATGAGAGCGCCCCTCGCCATCGCCGGGACCGAGCTGCGCCGCTTCCTGCGGGACCGCTCCAACATCTTCTTCGCCCTCGTCTTCCCACTGATGCTCGTGCTGCTCATCGGGCTGCAGTTCGGCGATGACGCCTCGTCCCGGAAGGCGATCGTCGTCGGGGCCCAGTCGGCGCTGCGTGACGACCTCGTCTCGGGCCTGGAGGACGCAGGCGTCGTCGTCAGGCTCTCGGATCGGGACAGCGCCCTGGAGCAGCTGGCCCGCGGACGCTCCGACATCGGGCTGCTGCTCGACGAGGAGGCGATCGCCGCATACGGCACCGGTGACGTGCGGATCCGCGCCGTCCTCGGCCCACAGGCCACCTCACCCCTGGTCCAGCAGCAGGTCAACGCCGTCATCGAGTCGCTGCGCGCCGAACAGTCCCAGGTCGCCGCCCTCACCGCGCGCGGACTGGAGCGGGCGGACGCCGACGCGGCGCTCGCCGAGGCCTCCGCTGCCCTGGAGCCGCCCACGCTCGTCGTGACCAACATCGACGAGCGCACCCAGCGGTTCGCCACCGGCCTGGGGCAGTTCGACTTCGGCGCCTCTGGGCAGCTGCTGCTGTTCACCTTCCTGTCCTCGCTCACCGGCGCGGCCACCCTCATCCAGGCCCGCCGGCTCGGCGTGGTCTCTCGCACCCTGGCCGCTCCCGTCTCCTCACTCCAGCTCATCGGCGGGCAGGTGCTCGGCCGATTCACGATCGCGTTCTTCCAGGGCGGCTACATCATGGCCGCCTCCTCCCTGATCTTCGGAGTCGACTGGGGCAACCTCGCCGTGTCGCTGCTTGTGCTGATGCTCTTCGCGCTCGTCTCGGCCGGTGCCGCGATGGTCGTCGGTTCCCTCCTGGACAACGAGGGCGCGGCCTCCGGGGTCGGCATCGGACTGGGCCTGGTGCTGGCGGCGCTCGGCGGCTCGATGACCCCGCTCGAGTTCTTCCCCGACACCATGCGGACCGTTGCCAACCTCACCCCGCACGCGTGGGCCTACGAGGCGCTCGCCGACATCCAGCGTCGGGGGGCGGGCTTCACCGACGTGCTGCCCGAGCTGGGCGTGCTGGCGGGGATGGCCGTCTTCCTCGTGCTCCTCGGCGCCTGGACGCTGCGGCGCAGCATCGCTCGCGCCATGTGAGGCATCGCCACCCGGGGCGCCGAGGCGTTCGGTGCGGCTACCCGCTACCGCTCCGCTCGGGTCAGGTGTGCGGCCACCTCGCGGCGGAGCACCTTGCCGAGCGGGTTGCGCGGCAGCTCGTCGACCGCGACGAACCGCCGCGGCACCTTGTATGCGGTGAGGACTGCCCTGACGTACTCCTGCAGCGACTCGACGTCGAGCTCCTCGCCCTCGTGGAGGACGACCGCGGCCACGACGCTCTCGCTGCCGCTCGACTCCTTGTCGCCCACCACCGCCGCATCGGCGACCGAGGGGTGCGTTCGGAGCACCGACTCGACCTCGCTCGGGTAGACGTTGAACCCACCCGTGATGATGATCTCCTTGATCCGGTCGACCAGGGTGAGGAAGCCGTCCTCGGACATGACCACGATGTCGCCGGTGCGGAACCACCCGTTGTGAAAGGCCAGCGCCGTCTCCCCGGGCATGTCCCGGTAGCCACCGAACACCTGCGGGCCCCGCACGAGCAGCTCGCCACGCTCCCCCAGCGGCATGTCGAGGTCGAGCTCCTCCGGGTCGGCGATCCGCACCTCCACATCCGGGAAAGGCACGCCGATCGACCCCGGGCGGCGGCTCGTGGTCATCGGGTTGCCGACGATGACGGGGCTGGTCTCGGTCAGTCCGTACCCCTCGACGAGCAGACCACCGGTCGCCGCCTCCCACCGCGCCACCAGCTCGGCAGGCAGCGGCATCGCCCCCGAGAGGGAGTAGCGAATGCCTCGGATGGAGACGCCCCGCCGCTCGGACTCGGTGACGATGCGCTCGTACAGCGGCGGGACCGCCGGGACGAAGCCCGGGACCTCCCGTCGTAGCGCGGCCATGATGAGCTCGGTGTCCGGCTTGGGGAGCAGGACGAGCTTGGCAGCCAGGCTGAGGCCGAAGAGGACCCCGATGGTGGCGCCGTAGGCGTGGAACAGCGGCAGCGCGAGGAGGAAGGTCTCCTCCCCCGCGACCAGACCAGGCACCCAGGCTCGGCCCTGAACGGTGTTCGCGACAAGGTTGCGGTGGGTGAGCGGCACCCCCTTGGGGACGCCGGTGGTGCCCGAGGTGTAGAGCATCAGCGCGACGTCGCTCTGGACCGGCCGGGGATGGGAGGCCTCCAGCCGCGGTGCACGGAGCAGAGTGTGCCAGGCCAGGGCGCCGGGGGCGGGACGAGTCAGCTGCGCCCGGGCCGCGCGGGCCTTGGCGACAGGCAGTCGCAGCATGAGCCGCGAGCGCAACGGCAGCTCTCGGGTGAGGTCGATGGCGATGACGTGCTCCAGCGCGCTCTCCGCCCGGAGCTCCTCCACCATCGGGACGACGGCGTCCCAGACGATGGCCACCCGCGCACCGTGGTCGAGGAAGGGTCCGCGCAGCTCCGCGGCGGTGTAGAGCGGGTTGTGCTCCACCACGACGGCCCCCAACCGCACGACGGCCTCGAAGGCGGTGACGTGCTGGGGGCAGTTCGGCATGATGAGGGCCACCCGGTCTCCCGCGCCCACCCCCATCCGGCGCAACCCCTCGGCGGCGCGGGAGACCGCGTCGGCGAGAGCGGCGTACGTCGTGCTCCGCCCGAGGAAGTCCATGGCCGGACGCGATCCGTACGCGGTCACCGCCGCATCGAACTGCTCGACCAGCGTGGTCGAGCCGTAGTCCAGGTGCTCGGGTACTCCGGGGCCGTAGACATCGAGCCAGAGTGGTCGCTCACCGGTCATGTGGTGCTCCTTCGTGGGCTTCGCGACCCTCGCGACCCCACCGGCGACGCTACTCCAGTCGGCGAGACGCATGCGCCGTCCCGGACGCGCCGGCGCCCACCCGGTCGTCGGACCGGGTGGGCACTGGCGTCGTGGTGGGAGGTGTCAGCCCTGGGGGGTCTGCAGCGTGAAGCCGACCCCGTCGGGGGTCTGCGTGGCATCGAGGGCGTGGCCGTCGAGCGCCTCCGCTGCATCCTCGGCGACGTAGATGCGGGCCTCGCCGCTGTCGACGACCTGGTCGGTGTCCTCCGGCTCGGTGACCAGACTGACGGTGAGCTGGGCCTGGTCGGGTGCCATGGCCAGCCGAACGCCGCCGGTCTCGGGGAGGTCGGCGTTCTCGGTGAGTCCCTTGACGAGGCTCTGGGCATTGTCGGTGACGGTCAGCATGATGCGTCTCCTGTCTTCGGTGCGGTTCCCCCGGCGATGCTGCCGGGGCGACGCCTACGACCACCTCACGGGGCAGGTCCGCACGCGCCTCGGACTCCTCCACCCTCACGCACTCGGCCCGCGGATGCAAATGTCGGGCGGCGGCCGGCGCTGCCCGACATGGCGGACTTCGGTGGGCCCGGCCGGGATCGAACCGACGACCTACGCGGTGTAAACGCGGTGCTCTACCAGCTGAGCTACAGGCCCTTCGTGCCCGGCCATTGTGCCACTGCCCTCAGGCGGCGCTGCGCAGCTCCTCGAGCGCGGCGCGGTAGTCGACGAAGTCGCGGTTCTCACCCGGCGGGTTGATCAGGGTCCAGCGGATGACGCCCTCGGTGTCGACGAGGAAGGTGCCGCGCGTCGCCATCCCGCCCGCTTCGTGGAAGACGCCGTATGCGCGGGCCACCTCGCCGTGCGGCCAGAAGTCGGAGAGCAGCGGGAAGAAGTAGCCCTCGAGGTCGGCCCACCCCCGCAGCGAGAAGATCGAGTCGCAGGAGATGGCCAGTACGTGCACGTCGTCGCCGACGAAGGAGCCCAGGTCGTCGCGGATCTGGTGCAGCTCACCGGTGCAGATCCCCGAGAAGGCGAACGGGTAGAAGACCAGGAGGACGTTCTTGGTCCCGCGGAACGTCGAGAGGGTGACATCGACGCCGTTCTGGTCCTTGAGCGTGAAGTCCGGCGCGGTGGCGCCGACATCGAGGGGAGAGTCGGTCATGGACTCAACCCTACGAGGTGATCACACGACACTTGTGCGCCCTGCGGCAAGACGGGTCAGCGACCCTTCTTCGGTGCCACGATCCGGGTGGCCGACCACTCCGGGGAGGTGTTGACCGTGCCGGAGGTGTGCAGTCCGGCCGTGCCGGCGGCCTCCTCGACCTCGGCCATGTCGATCTCACCGAAGCGTCCTGCCTTCGGGGTGAGCAGCACGATGAAGCCACCGTCGTCGAGGTTGGTCAGGGCGTCGACGAAGGCGTCGACGAGGTCACCGTCACCATCGCGCCACCAGATCATCACGGCGTCGGCGACGTCGCCGTAGTCCTCGTCCTCGAGCACGGTCCCGGTCGTGTCCTCGATGCTGAATCTCAGGTCGTCGTCGACGTCGGCGTCGTAGCCGAACTCCTGGACGACCAGGCCGGCGGCGAAGCCCAGCTTCTCGCCACCCGTGCCGGATCCCATGTGGGGAGGCGTGTTCACAGCTGCGCAGATCCTTCCGTCATGGTGGTCGTCGTAGGTTCGGTCATGGTGTCGGTCCTGCTGTCCGTCGCAGTCCCGGCCGACTCGTCGAGGCCAGCAGGCTCCGGGGTCAACCGTACGCGGCTGCGCAGGTCCGTGCGCGCGAGGGCGGACCGCGAGCTCTGCTCGGCGAGCAGCCGGTGCGCCTCGTGCAGGTCGAGGTGCGGGATGGCGCCCGACACCGGGCCCGCGGTGATGTCGGTATGGACGGAGGCGATCCGGCGCCGACGGTCGAGGGGACCCTGCTCGACCCGCAGCGACTGCACGCGCGCGTGGGGCACGAGGCTGACCACCCGGGCCAGCCGCCCGCGGCGGACGACGAGCGCGGTGTCGGTCACCGCATACCCGTTCCGGCGCCAGGTCCACGGCTGGAACACCGCCGACCGACGGCTCGAGGTGGTGAAGTCCGGCTCCCCGCCCGAGCCCCGCATACCGGCCAGGAGGGCCGCCCGGTCGATGCCCGGGAGCATGATGACGGCGAGGTCGAGGACCTCGTCCTCGGTGCCGACCGGGAACGCGGTCGTCTGGGACTCGGTGTTCTCCCCTACGACGCCGGCGATCGTCACGCGCATCCGCCACCAGTCCGGCCAGCGCCAGAACAGGCCCTGCGAGATCTCCACGGCCTGGATCCTCGCGAGCGGGACCGTGTTGGAGCGCTGGTCGGTGAGCCCGTGGGTGATGCGCACCCGGTCGTTCTCGATGTCGACGGAGAAGTTGGCCTCGGTGAGGAAGCGCCGGGCGTGCGGGAGGACCGCACCGAAGAAGACGGGGAAGAGGACCGGCAGGACGGCCATCGAACCGAACACGGCACCGATGAGCGTGGCCGGCACGACGATGGCCACGAAGACCGTCGTCGGGTGGTAGACCAGTGAGGCGATGAGGCGGCTGGTCGGGACCGGGATCGTGCCCAGCACCTGCCGGCTCCGGGTGGGTCGCGCCCCTCCCCGCACGATCGCGTCGATCCCTGGATAGTCGTATGCGGTGCCCGCCTCCGCGGGGTCTGCGCCCGGCGACGTCGGGCCCGGTCCGCGGGGATCGCCCGGGTCAGCCGAGGCGCCGAGGGCCAGCGCCTCCTCGGCGTCGACGAGCGAGAGGACCGAGTCCCGCACCTGCAGCGACCTGCCGTGAGCCAGGTAGGCGAGCTCGACGTGGGAGTCGGCGCCCCCGGCGGACTGGACCACGACCTGGGACAGGCCGAACAGCCTGGCGAGCAGAGGTCGGCTGATGTCGACGGACTGGATCCGGTCGTAGCGGACCTGGCGGTGCTGCTTGAAGAGCAGGCCCCAACGGTACTCGAGCGTCCTGCCCCCGATGCGGAACTTCGCGACCCGCCACGACAGCCAGCCGTAGAGGACGACGATCGCGACGAGGCCGAGGAAGGCGAGGAGCGCCAGCCAGAAGTTTCCGAAGGTCGGGTCCTCCGGTCCCTGCGGACCATAGGTGTAGCCGATGAGGCCCTCGAAACGCTGGGAGATGAAGTACCCCCCGACGGCGAGGATCATGACCCCGCCGCGCAGGAACGGAGAGATGGGGTGGAGGCGCTGCCACTCCACCTCCGGGTGCTCGCGCAGCGGCGAGCCGTGCCCGAACGGCGTGCGCGGATCCGGTGCCGGCTGGTCGCTCATCGACGGGTCGGCTCCGGGCCGATCGGCGTACGGCTGCTCGGTCACAGCCCCGCCCGCTGCGCCTCGCCGCGCTGCATGAGGCGCTCGCGCATCTGCTCCGCCGTCTCGATCGGCAGCCCAGGGATGGTGGCGCTCGTCGACGGCGAAGCGGTGAAGATCTGAAGGGTCGCCATCCCCAGCTTGCGCTCGAGTGGCCCGGACTGCAGGTCGACGTACTGCAGCCGGCCGAACGGGATGCTCGAGACCTGCCGGAAGACCCGGCCCTTGCGGATGACGAGGTCCTCGGCGAGCTCGATGTAGCTCATCGCCGAGACCTGGCGGCGGATCAGCCAGAGCCCCCAGACGAGGAGGAACAGCACCACCCCGGCGGGGAACCAGACCCAGGACGTGACCGTGAGTGCTGCGACGGTGAGCGCGACGGCGATCGGCACCAGCCAGGCGAGCAACGTGATCGTACGTGCCGTGACGAGCTTGGGTGAGACCGGCCGCCAGTCCAGCCCGCCACCTTCGAACAGCTCGACGCGGCCCCCTGCGGGGACGACCTCGGGATGCTCGGGCGTCTCGGGCAGGTGCGGCGAGATGTCGGTCACGGGTACCACTATGCGTGACGACCAGGGGCGGGTGCGACTCGCATACAGTGCCTGACATGGGTCGGGTGACGGCACGGGTGCGGGCGACGCGGTTCGACGCGTCCGCTCCGGTGGGCCGCCTCGACCGGATCGAGAGCGTCGCCGTCGAGGAGCCGCTCCAGATCCGCGTCGAACACGGACCGGCGGGAGCGCGTCACCGTGACGATGTCGCGGTGACGATGCGCACCCCGGGCGACGACTTCGACCTCGCCCTGGGTCACCTCATGACCGAGGGTGTTCTCTTCGACCCGACCGCTGTGGCCGGCATGATGCACTGCACCGACCTCGGCCCCGATGGCGCGCCCACGTTCAACGTCGTCGACGTCAGCCTGCGCGTGGGCGAGAGCCTCGCCGCACGCCCCCGGCATCGCCCCGAGATCATCACGAGCGCCTGCGGCATCTGCGGTACCGACGAGATCGCGGCCATCGCCGCCGCGAGCCGGTACGCGGTCGCCGTCGACCCCCTCACCGTCACCGCCGAGGTCCTCACCTCCCTCCCCGAGGCCGTTCGCGCCCTGCAGAAGGGTTTCGACCGCACCGGCGGCATGCACGCCGCAGCCATCGCGACGCCGGACGGCGAGGTCCTTGCCGTCCGCGAGGATGTCGGCCGGCACAACGCGGCCGACAAGGTCATCGGCTGGGCGGCGCGCGAGCAGCGTCTCCCCCTCACCGGCCTCGTCCTCGTCGTCTCCGCACGGGCCAGCTTCGAGCTGGTCCAGAAGGCGGTCATGGCCGGGCTCCCGATGCTCGTCGCCGTCTCGGCCCCCACGTCCCTGGCGGTCGACCTCGCCCGCGAGCGGGGGCTCACCCTCGTCGCCTTCACCCGAGCCCCGCGCTGCACGGTCTACTCACGGGCCGACCGCGTGCTGGGTGAATGAGCCGGAGGCGTGGTGACGCGATAGGTTGGACTCGATTGTGAGCCCGGCCACGTCCCTGAGAGAAGCTGCTCCGCGCGGACCCACGCGAGACCGGCGCCCGGCCAGGCCAGCCCCGACGGAAGGAACACGACGCGATGCGAGCCGACGACCAAGGTCCGATCCTCAACGGCATCCCGACCCACTTGCCAGACATCGACCCGCAGGAGACCCAGGAGTGGCTGGACTCCCTCGACGGAGTCATCTCCAACGTGGGCCGGCCACGGGCCCGCTACGTCATGCTCCGCCTCCTCGAACGAGCCCGTGAGCTCCAGGTCGGCGTCCCGTCCCTGACGACGACCGACTACATCAACACGATCAGCCCGGAGCAGGAGCCCTGGTTCCCCGGCGACGAGGACGTCGAGCGCCGCTTCCGCGCCTTCCTGCGCTGGAACGCCGCGATGATCGTCCACCGGGCTCAGCGGCCGGACATCTCCGTCGGTGGCCACATCTCGACGTATGCGTCGGCCGCCACGCTCTACGAGGTCGGCTTCAACCACTTCTTCCGCGGCAAGGACCACCGCGGCGGCGGAGACCAGATCTTCTTCCAGGGTCACGCCTCCCCCGGCATGTATGCCCGCGCGTTCCTCGAGGGTCGCCTCTCCGAGGAGCGTCTCGACGGGTTCCGTCAGGAGAAGTCGCACATCGTCGACGGTGCGCCGCTCGCGCTGCCGTCCTATCCGCACCCGCGCCTGATGCCGGACTTCTGGGAGTTCCCGACCGTCTCGATGGGCCTCGGCCCGATGAACGCGATCTACCAGGCGCAGTTCAACAAGTACCTCCACAACCGCGGCATCAAGGACACCTCCGAGCAGCGGGTGTGGGCCTTCCTCGGCGACGGCGAGATGGACGAGCCGGAGTCGCGCGGGTGCCTGCAGATCGCCGCCGGGGAGGAGCTCGACAACCTCACCTTCGTCGTCAACTGCAACCTGCAGCGCCTCGACGGCCCGGTCCGCGGCAACGGCAAGATCATCCAGGAGCTCGAGGCGTACTTCCGCGGCGCCGGCTGGAACGTCATCAAGGTCGTCTGGGGCCGCGGCTGGGACCCGCTTCTCGCAGCCGACAAGGACGGCGCCCTCGTCCACCTCATGAACACGACGAACGACGGTGACTACCAGACCTTCCGCGCCAACGACGGCAAGATCGTCCGAGACAACTTCTTCGCCCGCGACCCCCGCACGATCAAGCTCGTCAAGGACTGGTCCGACGAGGACATCTGGTGGAAGCTCAAGCGAGGAGGCCACGACTACCACAAGGTGTATGCCGCCTACCGCTCCGCGATGGCGCACACCGGCCAGCCGACCGTCATCCTCGTCAAGACCATCAAGGGCTACGGCCTGGGCACCTCGTTCGCGGGCCGCAACGCGACCCACCAGATGAAGAAGTTCACCCTCGACGACCTCAAGGGGCTGCGCGACAGCCTCAACATCCCGATCGACGACGGTCAGCTCGAGAAGGACCCCTACCTCCCGCCCTACTACCACCCGGGCGAGCGGGACGAGGTCATCCAATACGCCAAGGAGCGCCGCCGCCAGCTCGGTGGACCGATCCCGAAGCGCAACGGAACGCACATCCCGCTCACCATCCCCGACGACTCCGCCTTCGCCCAACTCAAGAAGGGCTCGGGCAAGCAGAACATCGCCACGACGATGGCCTTCGTCCGGCTCCTCAAGGACCTCATGCGGGACAAGGAGTTCGGCAAGCGGATCGTGCCGATCATCCCCGATGAGGCGCGCACGTTCGGGATGGACAGCTTCTTCCCGACGATCAAGATCTACAACCCACACGGGCAGCGCTACACGTCCGTCGACGCCGAGCTCATGCTCGCCTACAAGGAGTCGGCGCAGGGGCAGATCCTCCACCTCGGCATCAACGAGGCCGGCTCGGTCGCGGCCTTCACCGCGGCCGGCTCGTCCTACGCGACGCACCGCGAGCCGATGATCCCGATCTACATCTTCTACTCGATGTTCGGGTTCCAGCGCACCGGTGACTCGATCTGGGCCGCCGCCGACCAGATGACGCGCGGCTTCCTCATCGGTGCCACCGCGGGTCGGACCACGCTGACCGGCGAGGGGCTGCAGCACGCCGACGGGCACTCCCCGCTCCTGGCGTCGACCAACCCGGCCGTAGTCGCCTACGACCCCGCTTTCGGCTTCGAGATCGCGCACATCGTCCAGGACGGCCTGCACCGGATGTTCGGGGAGGACGACTCGCTCACCGACCACGAGCGCAACGTCATCTACTACCTCACCGTCTACAACGAGCCGATGCTCCAGCCGGCGGAGCCCGAGGACGTCGACCGCGAGGGCATCCTCAAGGGCATGCACCTCTACGCTCCGGGGACGACCAAGGGCGTCGATGACGATGCCCCGCGCGCACAGCTGCTCGCCTCCGGCGTCGGCCTGCCGTGGGCCCTCGAGGCCCAGGAACTGCTCTTCAAGGACTGGCACGTCGTCGCCGACGTCTGGTCGGTCACGTCGTGGAGCGAGCTGCGACGTGAGGCGATGGACTGCGACCGGCAGAACTTCCTCGAGCCGAGCGACAGCCCGCGCGTTCCGTACGTGACGCAACGGCTCCAGGACACGCGCGGCCCGGTCGTGGCGGTCTCTGACTACATGCGCCAGGTCCAGGACCAGATCGCCCAGTGGGTCCCGGGTGACTACGCGTCCCTCGGCGCGGACGGCTTTGGCTTCTCCGACACACGCCCGGCCGCGCGCCGGTTCTTCCACATCGACGGCCCCTCGGTCGCCGTGCGGGCGCTGCAGGTCCTCGCCGACCGCGGCGAGGTGGACCCGTCCGTGCCGCGCGAGGCGGCCCAGCGCTACCGCCTTGACGACGTCACGGCCGGCACCTCGGGCACCGCGGGTGGCGACGCCTGACGGTCCGGGCATCACGAGCGAGGGGCGGGCGGCGAGAGCAGCCCCCCCTCGCCGTCTCGTGAACGACGCAGCGCCTCCATGCCTCGCATCGCCCGAGGTCGTCCTGCACAGCGAGGCGTTGTGTCACCTCGGAGTGCAGAACGGCCGCGCGGCTGCCCACCGACCTCCGGGCTGCTCGAAGGGCTTCCTCGCTATCTGGGCTCACTCCCGCGGAGATAGTCGTCGCGCGCGGCGATCGCGAGGTCCGGCTGGTCGCAGAACACCCCGTCCACTCCGGCGTCGAAGAAGGCCGTCAGCTCGGCCGCCAGGTCACCGTGCTCTGCCGGGTCGTCGCTGCCGCGGAGCTCGGCCGGAAGGAAGTGGTTCTCGGCCCGGAAACTCCACGGCGTGACCTCGAGCCCGACAGCGTGGGCGTCGGCGACGAGGGGGGTCGGGTCGGCGAGCCGGTCGTCGGCCGTGCGCCCGATGACGAGGTGCTTTTTCGGGGCGATGACGTCGACGAGCCCGGCCAGCTCCTCGAGGGAGGACGGGGTGAGCAGGTCAGCGTAGGTCCGCGGGTCACCGGCGAGGAGGTGGTCGAGGGGTCCGCCGGTGTCCTCGGCGAGGAACACGAGCGAGCCGTCGAACCCGAGCTCCTCCCGAAGCCGGCGCAGGTTGCTCGTCTCGAAGGACTCCAGTCGCAGGAGCGGGTCTGCTGTCGACACCCCATGGCGTCCGAGCGATGCGAGGAGCTCGGCCTCCGGGTCGAAGCCGAGGAGATGGAACAGGCTGCTGCGCTTGATCTCCACGATGACGCCGAGGTCCCGCCCTCGGGCAGCGCCGGCTGCGGCCCGACACGCGAGGATGTCGTCGAAGCTCGGTATGCGCCACTCGCCCTCGGCCTCGAGCGTGTGCCCTCGCAGATCCGGCCAGGGCTCACCGGCGTGCAGTGTCCGCAGCTCCTCCAGGGTGAAGTCGACGGTGAACCAGCCCCGTTCGACGCGCTCGCCGATGGCGATCTCCCTCCACCGGTCGGCGAACTCCGGTCGCGTCGCGACATCGGTCGACACCGCAAGGTTCGGCTCGTGCCGGGCGACGAGCCGGCCGTCCTTGGTGCAGACCAGGTCGAGCTCGATCGCCTCGACACCCATCGAGGCGGCTAGCGCATACGATCCGAGGGTGTTCTCCGGCACGTAGCCCGGAGCACCGCGATGGCCGTAGACGTGGGGTGTCGGTCTGGGCGAGGACGCAGCGAGCACGGACCGCACTCTACTGCGCGAATGGCTTGCACGAATATGCAGTACGCTGCATATACTTGCAGCCGTGTCCAAAGTCCTCACCTCCCTGCCCACCGGCGAACGCGTCGGCATCGCCTTCTCCGGTGGCCTCGACACCTCGGTCGCTGTCGCGTGGATGCGCGAGAAGGGCGCCGTTCCGTATGCCTATACCGCCGACCTCGGGCAGTACGACGAGCCCGACATCAGCGGTGTGCCCGGTCGCGCGATGCAGTACGGCGCCGAGGCGGGCCGCATCGTCGACTGCCGCGCCGCGCTCGTCGAGGAGGGGCTCGTCGCGCTGAGCAGCGCCGCATTTCACATCCGCTCCGGAGGCCGGACCTACTTCAACACGACTCCACTCGGCCGCGCGGTCACCGGGACCCTTCTCGTGCGCGCCATGCATGAGGACGGCGTCGACATCTGGGGGGACGGGTCGACGTTCAAGGGCAACGACATCGAGCGGTTCTACCGCTACGGCCTCATCGCCAACCCGGCGCTGCGCATCTACAAGCCGTGGCTTGACGTCGACTTCGTCGCCGAGCTCGGTGGACGGCACGAGATGAGCGCATGGCTCACGGCACGCGACCTGCCCTACCGCGACAGCCAGGAGAAGGCCTACTCGACCGACGCCAACATCTGGGGCGCCACCCACGAGGCCAAGACCCTCGAGCACCTCGACGTCAGCCTCGAGACGGTCGACCCGATCATGGGCGTGAAGTTCTGGGACCCCGCCGTGGAGATCGCCACCGAGGACGTGACGCTGCGCTTCGAGCGCGGCCGTCCCGTCGCGATCAACGGGTCCACGTTCGAGGACCCCATCGCCCTGGTGGACGAGGCCAACGCGATCGGCGGCCGCCACGGCCTGGGCATGTCCGACCAGATCGAGAACCGCATCATCGAGGCCAAGTCCCGAGGCATCTACGAGGCGCCCGGCATGGCCCTGCTGTGGATCGGCTACGAGCGGTTGCTCAACGCCATCCACAACGAGGACACCATCGCCAACTACCACGCCGAGGGCCGACGGCTGGGTCGGCTTCTCTACGAGGGACGCTGGCTCGACCCACAGGCCCTGATGATGCGCGAGTCCATCCAGCGGTGGATCGCCTCCGTCGTCACCGGCGAGGTGACGATCCGGCTCCGTCGCGGCGAGGACTACTCCATCGTCGACACCTCCGGTCCCGCCTTCTCCTACCACCCGGAGAAGTTGTCCATGGAGCGCACCGAGGGCGCCGCCTTCGGCCCTTCCGACCGGATCGGTCAGCTGACGATGCGCAACCTCGACATCGCCGACACCCGCGACAAGCTCGAGCTCTATGCCAAGCAGCCGCTCGACGAGGGACAGGTGCTGGTCGAGAACGGCATCCTG
Organism: Dermatophilaceae bacterium; assembly: GCA_046260445.1. Taxonomy (GTDB): domain Bacteria; phylum Actinomycetota; class Actinomycetes; order Actinomycetales; family Dermatophilaceae; genus F2B08. The sequence goes on from JBHEPF010000089.1 coordinate 18,291, forward strand.
CTCGGTGCCCTGCCGTCCGGTGGTCGCGAGCAGATCGCCGCGAACCCTGCGGCGGTCGACGTCGACGAGATCGACGACGCCCTCGACCGGGCAGCGATGGAGTTCGGCACCGACTGAGAGCCGCTCCTCTCCCCTTCACCTTCCTCTCCCACGTAGTCGAGAGTGCATGACTTGCCGTGTCCGGTCGTTCGGACACGGCAAGTCGTGCACTCTCGATGTGTGTTGGCCGGATGCGGCGACGGCCGCATACAGTGGATGCATGTCGATCCATCCTTCGACACAGCCGACGCCGGAGGACCCGCACGAGGGTTCTGAGAACGACCCGCGCCGGGAGCTCGACCGCCGCGACGAGTCGGCGGTCGTCCCGCCACGACGCTACGAGCCCGAGGATGCGGGGGCGGGACTCGATCCGCACAGGACCCAGCCGACCACCCTCGACCGGCTCGCGGCCGCGAGTGGCCCTCTCTCGCTCATCGCGTTCTTCGTCATCGGCTTCAGCACCGGGATGTGGTATGTCGCCTGGATCGTCTTCCTCGTCCCCGCGGCCGTACACGCCTGGAACAAGGCCTAGGTCGACGGGTAGCGACGTCGGCCGCGGAGGCCTTGTTGTGGAAGGCATACAACTACCCTTGACCCATGTCGCCCCAGCGTTTGCGTGTCTCCGCGCGCACCCGCGAGCGGATCGCCCGCAGTGCCGGGGACCTCGCAACGACGGCCACCCGTGAGGTCGAGGCGACGCATGACTGGTATCGACGCCTCTCTGCCGAAGACCGATCCTGGGTCGGGCTGGTCGCGCAGTCCGGCATCTCAGCATTCCTCGCCTGGCTCGGCGGCGACGGACTGGAGCCTCCGGTCACCGCCAACGTCTTCGGCACCGCCCCTCAGGAGTTGACCCGCTCGATCAGCCTCGGTCAGACCCTCGACCTGGTCCGCACGGTCGTCGCCGTCGTCGAGCGCGAGGTCGACGCCCTCGTCGCGCGCGGCGACCAGCGCGCCATCCGCGAAGCCGTGCTCATCTACTCCCGCGAGATCGCCTTCTCCGCCGCCGGGGTGTATGCGTCGGCCGCCGAGGTGCGTGGTGCGTGGGACGCCCGGCTCGAGAGCCTCGTTGTCGACTCGGTCCTGCGGGGCGAGGCCGACGACGCGATCCGCAGCCGGGCAGCAGCACTCGGCTGGGGCTCGGCCACCGACGTAGGCGTCCTCGTCGGCAGCACTCCCCCACCGGGTGGCGCTGGCCTCGGTCTCGTGGATACCGTTCACAGACAGACGAATCGACTCGGACTGACCACGCTCGTCGCCGTGCAGGGGCCACGCCTCGTCGTCATCGTCGCGCACGTCGAGGACGACCTCGCGACAGCGCGATCACTGCTCGGCGTCTTCGGGCAGGGCCCGATCGTCGTCGGTCCGATCGTGCCGCACCTCTTCGCTGCGGGGCGGTCGGCTCGCGCTGCGATCTCCGGTCACACCGCCGCACCGGCATGGCCCGACGCACCGCGGCCGACTCGCGCCGACGACCTCCTCGCAGAGCGGGCGCTCATCGGCGACCTGCCCGCTCGGGCCGCGCTGGGCGACCGGATCGTTCGACCTCTCCTCGAGACCAGCGGAGGCCACCTGTTCGAGACGGCCACCGCATACCTCGATGCCGGAGGCAACCTGGAGGCGGCGGCCCGAGGTCTCTTCGTCCACGCGAACACCGTCCGCTACCGGCTCGGCCGACTCGTCGACGTCACGGGATATGACCTCGGCGACTCGCACGACGCCTTCACGGTCCGTATCGCCCTGGCCCTGTCCCGGCTCCCGCGAGGGGCTCGGGCGCCAGCGGGTCTCTAGCGGCGCTCTCTCGTCAATTGTAGGAACCCTCCAAACGAGGACCCGATAGTTCGTGACGTTCGGTCACGGCACGATCACGAAGGAGCCGAGAGTCTAGGGGGGTGCTTGTCATCGTCTGCCCTGGTCAGGGCTCGCAGAAGCCCGGCTTCCTCACTCCATGGTTGGAGATTCCTGGAGTCCGTGAGCGTGCCGAGTGGCTGTCGGCCGTCGCCGGTCTCGACCTTGTCACCCACGGGACGACCTCGGACGAGGCGACGATCAAGGACACCGCGATCGCCCAGCCGCTGCTCGTCATGGCCGGTCTGGTCTCGATGCTCTCCCTCTTCGACCACCCCGTTGAGGGGTTCCGGCGGGTCGCCGCGGGAGCCGGGCACTCCGTCGGTGAGATCACCGCGGCGAGCGCCGCGGGGGTCATCTCGGCCGAGCAGGCGATGGTCTTCGTGCGTGAGCGCGGCAAGGCCATGGCCGCGGCGAGCGCCGTGCGTCCCACCGGGATGAGCGCGGTCGTCGGAGGTGACCCCGGGCAGGTCGCCGAGGTCCTCGCCGCCCACGGGCTGAGCGCCGCGAACCGCAACGGGGCGGGGCAGGTCGTCGCCGCCGGCACGATGGACCAGCTGGCCGCCCTGAGCGACACACCTCCCGAGAAGGCGCGGGTCATCCCCCTCTCCGTCGCCGGCGCCTTCCACACCGAGCACATGGCCCCCGCTGTCGACGTCCTCCGCGGCTTTGCCCAGGCCATGTCGACCCACGACGCGCGCGTTCCGCTGGTCTCCAACGCCGACGGTGCCGTCGTCCACGGCGGGCGAGAGGTGCTCTCCCGGCTGGTCTCCCAGGTGAGCAACCCGGTCCGTTGGGACCTCTGCATGGAGACCTTCGCCGAGCTCGGAGTCACCGCCGTCATCGAGGTACCGCCGGCCGGCACGCTCACAAACCTCGTCAAACGCGCCCTGCCGGGGGTGGAGACCCTTGCGCTGCGCACCCCGGCCGACCTCGAGAAGGCCCACCGGTTGGTCGCCGAGCACGCCGAGGCCCGGCAGAACGCCGTCGAGCCGACGTGGCGGCTCGTCATCTCCCCCGCCAAGGGACTGCTCACGCACAACACCGCCGCGATGGGCTCTCCCGTGGCGGCCGGAGACGTCATTGCCACGGTCTCCTCACTGCGCGACACCTACGACGTCACCGCACCCCACGGCGGCACCATCGTCGAGTGGCTCGCCGATGACGGCGACCCCGTCGCGCCCGGGCAGCCCGTCCTGCGGCTCCACCCCGAAGGGAACTGATCACCGACATGGCAGCACTCCTCCGCAAGAAGACCCCCGCCTCTGGCAAGGCCGGCAAGGATGCCAGGGAGACCACCGGCCCACGCCCCAAGGGCACCGGCACCATCGCCACCCCGTCGGGTGTGCGGCACGCCGCGGTTCTCGGCATCGGCGGCTACCGACCCAAGCGCGTCGTCGACAACCATGAGATCTGCAAGGTCCTCGACAGCACCGACGAGTGGATCCGTGAGCGCTCCGGCATCGTCACGCGACACTTCGCGGGACCGGAGGGCGAGAGTGTCATCGACATGTCCGAGGCGGCCGCCCGCGACGCGATCGAGATGGCCGGCATCGATCCGGAGCAGATCGGGTGCATCATCATCGCCACGGTCTCCCATCCGTACCAGACCCCTGCAGCCGCCCCGCTCCTCGCGATCCGGATCGGAGCCGACACTGCTGCGGCCTTCGACATCTCGGCCGCCTGCGCCGGCTACTGCCACGGCATCACGCTCGCCAGCGACATGGTCCGTGCCGGGACCGCCGAGTATGCGCTGGTCGTCGGTGTCGAACGGCTCTCCGACTTCACCGACCCGACCGACCGTGGGACCGCGTTCATCTTCGCCGACGGTGCCGGTGCGGCGATCGTAGGACCGGCCGAGACCGAGGGCATCGGCCCCACCATCTGGGGCTCGGACGGCAAGCATTGGGACGCGATCGCCCAGCGCGACAGCTGGATCGACGTGCGCGAGCAGGACCTGGGCTGGCCGGCCATCGTCATGCAGGGCCAGACCGTGTTCCGCTGGGCCGTGTGGGGCATGGCTCCGGTCGCCCAGCGCGCCCTCGACGCCGCGGGAGTCACCGTGGCCGATCTCGACGCCTTCATCCCCCATCAGGCCAACATGCGCATCATCGACGCGATGGCCAAGCAGCTGAAGATCCCCGATGACGTCGTCATCGCCCGAGACGTCGAGACCACCGGCAACACCTCGGCCGCCTCAGTGCCGCTCGCAACCGAGCGGCTGCTCCGCGAGGGCAGGGCGCCGCGCGGTGGGCTGGCCCTCCAGCTCGGTTTCGGCGCCGGCCTCTCGTACGCAGCCCAGGTCATCCGGCTTCCCTAGCCGGACCACGATTCCCGACGGTCCGCGGGTTCACGGGCCAGAAGTCCACGACCGGGGTCCCACGCGGACCTTCGACACCAGAAGGAGTGCCACCCATGGCTATGACCGAGCAGGAGATCCTCGCCGGACTCGCAGAGATCGTCAACGAGGAGACCGGTCTCGAGGCCGAGTCCGTCCAGATGGACAAGTCCTTCACCGACGACCTCGACATCGACTCGCTGTCGATGATGACGATCGTCGTCAACGCCGAGGACAAGTTCGGGGTCCGTATCCCCGACGAGGAGGTCAAGAACCTCGCGACCGTCGGCGACGCGGTCAACTACATCTCCAGCAACCAGAGCTGACGCCCCTGGCCGGTGGGCCGTTGCCTGCGCGACCGCCCGCCGGCCCGTCAGGTCCTGTGTCCTCATCTCCACCCTCATCCCCCTCGAACGACCCCATCACCTCGCGAGGAGCAACAACGTGAGTACCTCGAAGCGCGTCGTCGTCACCGGTCTCGGCGCCACCACGCCGGTCGGTGGCACCGCCCCGGAGACCTGGCAGGCGATCCTTGCCGGCCGTTCCGGCGCCCGCACGATGACCTATGACTGGGTCGCCGAGTACAACCTGCCGGTGACCTTCGGCGCCATCATCCACACCCATCCCAGCGAGGTCCTCACCAAGGTCGAGGTCCGCCGCCAGGACCCGAACGGTCAGTATGCGCTCATCGCCGCCCGTGAGGCGTGGGCCGACGCGGGGGCCCCGGAGGTGGAGGCCGAGCGTCTCGGCGTCGTCATCGGAACGGGCATCGGTGGAGTGTGGACGCTCCTCACCCAGTGGGACAACCTCCGGGAGAGCAAGACCACCCGCAAGGTCTTTCCCCTCTCGGTGCCCATGCTCATGCCCAACAGCGCCGCCGCAGCGGTCTCGCTCGATCTCGGGGCCAGGGCGGGCGCGCATACCGCGGTCTCGGCGTGTGCCTCCGGAGCCGAGTCGATCGGTCTGGCGATGGAGATGATCAAGTCCGGCCGCGCCGACGTCGTCGTCGCCGGCGGGACCGAGGCAGCGGTCCATCCCATCTGCTTCGCCGGGTTCACCCAGATGCAGGCTCTCTCGACCCGCAACGACGAGCCCGAGCGCGCCTCGCGCCCCTACGACACCGGCCGCGACGGCTTCGTCCTCGGTGAGGGCGCGGGCATCGTCGTGCTCGAGTCCGAGGAGCACGCCAAGGCACGCGGCGCGCAGATCTACGCCGTCATCGCCGCGGTGGGGATGACCTCCGACTCGCACCACATCGCCGCACCGGAACCGGAGGGGGCCGGCGCCTCACGGGCGATGCTCGAGGCGGTCCAGCGGGCCGGGCTCACCCCGTCCGACATCGTCCACGTCAACGCCCACGCGACGTCGACCCCGGTCGGGGACATCGCGGAGTCCAACGCGATCCGCCGCGCCTTCGGTGACGCCGCGGACGGGATGTGCGTGAGCGCGACGAAGTCGATGACCGGCCACCTCCTCGGAGCGGCGGGTGCTCTGGAGACCATCCTCTCCGTGATGGCGCTCAAGGACCGCACGGCTCCGGCGACGATCAACGTCGAGGACCGCGACCCCGAGATCGCCCTCGACGTCGTCCACGGTGAGCACCGCACACTCCCCGACGGGGACATCGCGGCGCTCAACAACAGCTTCGGCTTCGGTGGGCACAACGTCGCTCTCGTCGTCACGAGCGCCTGATGGCGCGGCAGCCGAACGAGGCCTCGGCCGCCGCCTCGGCCGCGACCAAGCCCAAGGTCGACAAGGCGACCGACCCGCGCAACCCCCGGACCCGGCTCGAGGCCTTCTTCGACGCCGGCTCCTTGGAGCTGCTCAGCGAGGAGGACGACTCCGGCTTCCTCGCCGCGACCGGCACCGCTGACGGCGCCCGCGTCGTCGCGTTCTGCTCCGACGCCACGATCCAGGGCGGCGCCATGGGCATCGACGGGTGCAAAGTCATCATGCGTGCCTACGAGCATGCCCTGGCCCAGAAGATCCCCGTGGTCGGGATCTGGCACTCCGGCGGGGCCCGCCTCGCCGAGGGCGTCGGCTCGTTGCACGCGGTCGGCGAGGTGTTCGCCATCATGACCCGCGCCTCGGGCAAGGTCCCGCAGATCTCGATCGTCATCGGCGCCGCTGCCGGTGGCGCCGCCTACGGTCCGGCCCTCACCGACATCGTCATCCTCGCCCCCGACGGGCGGATCTTCGTCACCGGACCGGACGTCGTCCGCTCGGTCACCGGGGAGTCGGTGGACGCGCTGCGCCTCGGCGGGCCCGAGCCGCACGGGCGTCGCTCCGGAGTGGTCCACGTCCTCGCCGACTCCACCGACGATGCTTATGCGCGAGGCCGGGTTCTCTGTGACCTCCTCGCCACCCAGGGCGGCTTCGATGCCCCCTCAGTCGTGGACCGTGACCTGTCTGCCCACTTCCCCGAGTCGAGCAAGCGGGCCTACGACGTCCACCCGGTGGTCGACGCCCTGCTCGACGAGGGCGCCCCGACGCAGGAGCTGCACCAGAAGTGGGCGCCGAACATGGTCACCCAGCTCGGCCGTTTCGGTGGACGGACCGTGGGCGTCGTCGCGAACAACCCGATGCGCCTGGGCGGCTGCCTGGACTCGCCGTCGGCTGAGAAGGCCGCCCGGTTCGTGCGGATGTGCGACGCCTTCGGGGTGCCGCTCATCGTCCTTGTCGACGTCCCGGGCTATCTTCCCGGTGTCGGTCAGGAATGGGACGGGGTCGTCCGACGCGGCGCGAAGCTCCTCCACGCGTTCGCCGAGGCCACGGTCCCGCGGGTGACGCTCGTGACCCGCAAGACCTACGGCGGTGCCTACATCGCGATGAATGCCCGATCCCTCGGTGCGACACGTGTCTTCGCCTGGCCCGACGCCCACGTCGCGGTCATGGGGTCGGTCGCCGCGATCCGGGTCCTCCACCGCCGGCGGCTCGCCGAGGTCGACGACGCCGAACGCCCGGCCGTGGAACAGCAGCTCGCCGACGAGCACGACACCCTTTCCGGCGGCCTCGCCCGGGCGGTCGAGATCGGAGTGGTCGACGAGATCGTCGAGCCCACGGCGACCCGGTCCGCACTGGCCCGCGCTCTTGCCGAGGCACCACAGCGCCGCGGCGACCACGGCAACATCCCGCTGTAGGTCCGCACCTCGCCCTCTGCTCCTCGCTGGTGAGCCGGCGCGCGCCAGAACGCACGCTGCCTATCCCTGCGGCCCCGCCCAACCACCCCGGGTGAGCCAACGCGCCACCCGCCACGAGGCCCCCGGGACTGCGGGTCTCCGGGGGCCTCATCAGGAACGTCTGGCAGGTGTGTCCGCTCAGCCCACCTTGTGCAGCCAGCGCACCGGTGCGCCTTCACCGGCGTGGCGGAAGATGTCGAGCTCGGCGTCATGGTCGGCCCCGAGGCACTCCTCGATCATCTCGGTCATCGCGTCAGCGCTGCCCTGAGCCAGGGCCATGATCTCGCGGAGGCGGTCCTCTGACAGCATGATGTCGCCGTTGGCCGAGGTGCGGGTGTGCAGGATGCCCAGGCTCGGGGTGTACGACCACCGCGAGCCATCGACCCCGGGGCTGGCGTCCTCGGTGATCTCGTAGCGCACGCCGGTGAAGGCCGTCAGGGCCGAGGCGATGGCAGCGCCGGTGCCGGGAGCACCGGTCCACGACAGATCTGCCCGCATCATGCCAGGGCCGGCGGGCTGGTCACGCCAGTCGAGGCTGACGCGGGACAGAAGCACGCTCTCCAGCGCCCACTGGATGTGGGCGCACAGCGCTTTCGGCGTCGCGTGGACGAACACGACGCCGCGGGTCCAGCCGGCGCGTGACGCGTCGGCCTGGCGGGGTAGCACGGACATCCGGGTCTCCTCACATGCGATGGACGTCTTCCCCAACGCCACTGCACTTGTGATGAGCCTGGATCCTGGTCGTGCTCGGTATGCGGTTATCCGTGCTGTTGTCACTGCGGTCACTCTGGTCACGCTCGTGCACAGGGTCACCGCTTGCCCCATTCTGCACCAGAATCCCCATCTGCACCACCACCCCGGATCAGAGAAAGCGCCGAACGAGTGGCTCGTCCCGAGATGAGGCGCTCTCGCGGCCCGCTGGCGACATATCGCCTCGCCTTGCGGGGCGGGCTCCCGCGGGCGGAACCGACTCCTTTCGGTATGCGGTCGCCGCCGAAGCCCGGACCGTGAGAGCCATCCCTGGCCTGGCTGTGTACCCTGTCCGCCGAGGGGCGTTAGCTCAGTCGGTCAGAGCAGCGGACTCATAATCCGTCGGTCGTCGGTTCAAGCCCGACACGCCCCACTGTGCGATTACTGAACATAACCCCAGGTCAGCGCCTTACCGACTTTCTCCACCTCCTTGTCTAACGGGACCACTGGGACTCGCTAGGCCGTCAGTTAGGCCGTCATGGCCGGCTATTGAGGTAGCCATCGAGCTTGGCGGCGGCGCCGTCGAGGGGGTCCGGCAGGAGGTGCGTGTAGAGGTTGAGCGTTGTGGCCGGTGTGCTGTGGCCGAGGATGCGCTGAACCTCCACCGGCGTGGCTCCAGCCTGGATCAGCATGCTGGCGCAAGTGTGCCGCTTATGTGGAATTCCACATAACCGTCATTAGGCGGACGGCTGGGTTATGTGTCCTGTCGTGGGGTCTTGCTTGTTCAGGGCGCTGGGAGGGCCTGGGTTGTCCACATAATGTTGCTGGTCGACTTCATCGTCCTAACGTGTCGAGCCAGTGGATCAGGGATGGGTCGGTGGTCCAGTCCGGCAGGGTGTGCGGGGTGAGGGGTTCGTAGGCGTTCTCGATCGCTTTGCGTTTGGTCTCGGCGTCGGCGC
>JBHEPF010000105.1:0-6760 GCA_046260445.1 Dermatophilaceae bacterium
CCAGAAGGACGCACCGCAGGTGCGCAGCCTGAGGTGGTGTGCAGCAGGCTGGCGGCTCGTTCCCACGCGCCCGCATGGATCGAGGCGTGGATGAGTGACGGCTTCTCACGCCAGCCTCCTGAACGACTCACGTAGAACTGCTCTGCTGTTCCCATGCGAGAGTTACCGTCGCATGTGATGTTGATTGTCGAGGAGCGATCTCCCGCCAGGCGTCAGCCGCGCGGGGTGGCCGACGCGCTGCGTGTACGTCGGCGTTACGGCCCGTTGCGGGCCATTGGGGACGCCTCGCGTCCAGTCCTGGTCCGGGGCTCGTGCGGAGGTGGTCCCCATGCAATGGGCGGAGCTCTCGCACTCTCGAGCGAATCGCGGTGCGCGCCGATCGTAGCCGGCAATGCCGTCGGACACGCAACCGCGTGTCTTCTGAGTCTGATGCCCGCTCCCACGTACCCTCAACTCCATGACTGGTGGGGTTCTCGTGCTAGCGACCGGGAGGTCGCGGGGGACCCTTGCGGCCGTCCGGGAGCTGGGCGAGACTGGGTGGCGGGTCGGCTTCGGGACACCCGGCGACCCGCTCATGGTCGGCGCTTCACGGCATGTCGGTCGGATCCACCCCGTCGCCCGCCCGCGCGGGGACGGAACGGAGTTCCTGACGTCCGTCCGCCAGGCGGTGACCGAGGGCCGCTATGACCTCGTCGTCGGCGGGGCGGACGACTGGATGGCCGCCCTAGCGCACTATCGCGACGACATCCCCTGCGTGGTCCCCCACCCCTCGGCCGAGGTGGTGGAGCGCGTGCTGGACAAGGGCAGCCTGGCCGGCTACGCCCACCGGAACGGCCTTCGCGCGCCTCGCACGGTGCCGGCGACGTGGGGAGAGGCCCAGCGGTGGGAGGGCCCGGCGATCGTCAAGTGCCGCAGCCACTGGCGCCCCGGGCAGGAGCAGGAGTTGCGGATCGAGGCACGCTTCTGCGAGAGCCGCGAGGTGATCGAGCAGCAGATCGCGCTCATCGAGAAGGCGGGTCTCGATGCTGTGATCCAGGAACCGGTGGCGGGTGAGCTGTGTGCGCTCATCGGAGTCGTCACAGACGGCCGCCTCACTGGTCGGGTCCAGCAACGGTCACCTCGCCTGTGGCCCACGCCCTGTGGCGTCTCGGCGCGAGCGGTCACCGAGACGGTGGACGAGGATCTGGCGGCGAGGTGTGAGGGGCTGCTGAAAGATGTCGGCTGGACCGGGCTGGTCGAGCTGCAGTTCCTCAGAGTCGCTGCGGAGGAGGATCCCCTCTTGATCGACTTCAACGGACGGTTCTTCGGCTCGATGGGCCTGTCGACGGCCGCGCGACCCGGGCTTATCGACGGGTGGCTCTCGATGGCGCTGGGGCGCCCGGCGCCTGACCTGGAGGATGCACCTGCAGGCGTCAGGTTCGCCTGGGGCGCCGGGGACGTCAGGCGTGCGCTCGTGGAGCGCCGTGGTGGGGTCGTGGCGGATGTGTGGGACACGTGGTCGTGGTCGCGGGGCGCCCGCACGGGTGTGTGGTCCGCGCGGGATCCGGGGCCGGCCCTGAGACTCGCCTCTGGGCGTCTGCGTGGCCGGGAAGGGGCACCGCAGACGGCGCCTCAGCTGTCCGACGCCCGATGAGTCGGTCCCGGGCAACGGGGATCCACACGCTCGCGGTCGCTGCGGGGATCGCGACGTCCCGCGTGGTGGGACTGGTCCGGGAGCGGGCCATCAGCCACTTCCTTGGTCTCGGGCCGGCGGCCGACGCCTTCACATTCGCGACCAGGGTTCCTGGACTGTTCCAGCGCCTGCTCGGTGACGGCGCCCTGAGTGCGGCGCTGATCCCCGCTTACAGCCGGTTGCGCTCGGAGGGCAGGGACGAGGAGGCGGGGCGACTCCTTGGCGCGACCGCCGGACTGCTCCTGGCCCTGTCCACTGCATTCGCCCTGCTGGGCATCATCGCGGCCGAACCCCTCACCGCCATCCTCGGCCCCGGACTCGACCGGACCAGCGGCCTCTACGAGCTCACCGTCGACCTGGTCGCCATCATGTTTCCGGTGGCTTCGTTCTCAGTCCTCTCGGGCTGGTGCCTGGCGGTCCTCAACTCCCACGGCCGGTTCTTCACAGCCTATGTGACCCCCGCACTTGTGAGCACGGTGCAGATCGCGGCGCTCGTCACGGCCGGAGTCGGGATCATCGGCAGTGCGTGGCCGCCGACAAGAGGGATCGACGCCGGTGGCCTGGTGGTGTGGTTGGGCATCGGCACGGTCATCGGTGGCGTGCTGCAGGTCATCGTGCAGCTTCCTTTCGTCTGGCGCGCCGTGGGGCCGGTCCGACTCACGTTGTCGACGATGGACAGATCGGTGCGACAGGTCCTCAAAGCTCTCGCCCCAGTGGCCGCAGCACGGGGAGTTATCCATCTCTCGACCTATGTTTCCCTCGCCCTCGCCACCCTCCTCGCGACCGGCGCTCTCGCATCTATGCGCTATGCCCAAGTGCTGTACCTGTTGCCGGTCTCGCTGTTCGGCATCTCTGTGGCCGCCGCCGAGCTCCCGCGGATGTCCCGGGTCTCGGCAGAGGAGCCTGCGGCGGATCGACTCGAGACCGGTCTTCGTCGGATCGCCTTCTTCGTCGTCCCCACTGCCATCGGCTACCTCGTGATCGGTGACCTGGTCGTCGCCACCCTCTTCGGGTCAGGGGCCTTCGGTCCGTCCGCGGTGACGGCAGTTTGGATCGTTCTCGTCGCATACACCGTTGGGCTGCTACCGAGCGCATCCTCCAGGCTCCTTCAGGTCGATCTGTATGCGCGCGGCGACACACGCACCCCCGCCCGCCTCGCCGCAGCCAGGGTGGCGATAACCCTGGTAGCTGGCGCCGCACTGATGGTCCAGGGCGATCAGTTCGTCGTCGTGGGCGAAGGAGTGCGGCTCGCCGGAGAGCTGCCCGCCTTCCGGCTCGGCGAGCCCGAGGTAGCGGAAGGCCCACGGCTGGGGGCGGCCGGACTAGCGCTCGGAGCATCGGTGGGCGCATGGGCAGAGAACTGGCTGCTGGCCAGAGCGATCAGGCGGCGCGGGGTCACCGTGCAACTCGGCGGCGGCAAGATGCGAACCATACTCCTGGCCGCCCTAGGCGCCGCCGCGCTCGCCTTCGCCGTGCGCCCGGTCGCGGAGGCGACACCCTGGGGACTGGGCGGCATCGTCGCCGTGATGCTCCTGGCGGCAGGCTACCTGGCGCTCGCCAATGCGCTAGGACTGCAGGAGCCGGCGCAACTGCTCCGACGGCTCACCCGACGCCTTCCCCGCAGCTAACCCGTACCGCAGCGTGTGCACCAGCCGCTGAGAGCCGACAGGCTCCGGCCTCCGCTCCGGCCGAGCCTTCACGCCACCGCTCGAGCAGGCCCGATCCCCTGCTGCGTCGTCGTGCCCCGGATTGGACACCGTTCAGGCGTGCCGCCCGGCCGCGACCCTCACAGGCCATACCCTCATGACCACGCCCGGCGAACAAAGCAGCACGCACCGGCCATGGGTAGTTGCTGCCCTGCTGCGATCTTGCCTGCTCTGCGCCGGCCCTGCTATCACCAGTGATATCCGGCGGCAGCCTGGACCCGATGGACCTGATGAGTGACGCGGCGGAGGCCACCCGGCATCGCGTGGCACGCCGGTACGGTTGCCTTACTCAACCCCATTGTCTGAGCGGCCGGGACGGCATCTTCGTCACGTCGGCTGTCGGACTGCGCCGCCGCGACGCGCCCCTCACAGCGCTGTTTCTCGCGCTCGGGCTGCTGACGTCGTGCTCACCCAGGACTGTCCCGGTCCCGGCTGGTGTCCTACAAGGGATCTGGCCTGTCCGCGAGGACCCTCCACCACAGGGGGCAGTAACCTCGGGTGCATGCCGCTGAACGTTTTCGCCGGAGGTCAGGTGGGAGTTTGGCAGGTCGAACGCATCGAGCCGGTGAGGGGTCCGTCGACAACCTGTTCCGCGGCAGCAGTGGCCTCCTCCTCCGGCGTCAACGGTGTCGGCGTTGGCGTTGCCGTGCTGGTCGTCGGCTCGCTCGAGATGGGCGCAGTCGTCGGCGCCGGCGTGGGGTCCGGGTCGGAGCAGCCACCAAGGAGCGCAGCCAGCAGCACAGCGGTGACGGCGATCGCGGGAGCGATACGGGCGGTTCATCTCATTGACTCCAATCCGGGGGTGTACCTCCAAATGCACGGAAGGCGGTCCCGATGATCAAACTGCTATCTCGAACTCTAGGCGTTGAACATCCATTCGACTGGCAGCGACACGAAGATGTCCGTCCTGCGGGTACGCCGGCCTGCCACGACTGGTCCCCGTTCCTCTGCCAGTAGCCCCGACCAGATGAGGGTGGTGCGTCGGGTCTAGGGGACCATTCTTGCCACAACTTCCGCGGATCCGCGCGGTGAATCCACAGCACTGTGGATAACTCGCTACGAGCGGTCCACCGCCACGTGCGCCACCGCCGAGGAGACGCCAAGCGCCCCCGCAATCGCCTCCAGCACGTCCGTCGGCAACGTCCGGCTCCGCTGCCCGCTCTCCCACCGCTGGACCGTCGCCGCCGAGACCCCGACCCGCTTCGCCAGCTCGGCCGTGCTCAACCCGGCAGCGAACCGCAGCCACCGCAGATCCGGACCGTCAGCCGGATCCGCCAGCAGCGCAGCCGGCTCCACACCCAAGACTCCCGCCAGAGCATGCAGCACAGCAGGCGTGCGCGGCCTCGACAACCCACGTTCCCAGCTCGAGATCCGCTCTCCCCCAACCACCCCCACCCGCGTCGCAAGCTGCAACTGCGTCAACACTGCGCGTTCACGCGCCACCCGCAGCACGGTCGGGTCAATCGCCGGAGCCCTATCCATAGTGAGCAGAACTGTAGAGGCACCCGGCATCAACAGCCCGCACGCAGGGGCGCAGCCCTACGCAGTGCCCCATGACCGCGTCGTGACTCTCTAGCCTCGGCCCTTCACGGGTGAGTGTCTGACACGCCCCCTGGATGTACCAAAGTGCCTGTCCTGTAACGGGATACTGATGATTGCGACATCACAGATTCCTGCACGGGAAGGCACTTGGTAAGTGAAGAGTACATCGTGGGCTGCGGGCCTGTCCGTCTCCGGTGATGGTGTCGGCGTGGTCGCTCACGCCGGCGGTACGGCGGTGCGTCTGCTGGCCGACCAAGTCGGCCTGACCAGCGAGCTCTCCAGCGCGTTGACCCGTCGTGGTTTCATCCCGGGGCATGACCGCGGCCAGGTCCTGGTCGATGTGGCCACCATGCTCGCGTGTGGTGGGGAGGCGATCGCCGACATCGACACCCTGCGCCACCAAGAGGAGGTGTTGGGTGCGGTGGCATCACCGCCGACGGTGTGGCGCGCCCTGGACGAGCTCACCCCAGCGAGGTTGAAGCGGATCGAGAAGGCGCGGGCTCGCACGAGGGCGCGGGTGTGGGAGCTGGCCGGTGGGGTGCCGGCGGCGCGGGCCGCGGGCCGCAGCCTCGACCCTGATCTGGTGGTGCTGGATGTCGATGCCACGATCGTGGTCGCGCACAGCGAGAAGGAGAAGGCTGCGGCGACGTTCAAGAGGACGTTCGGGTTTCACCCGCTGGGTGTCTGGTGCGATAACACCTCCGAGCTGCTCACCGCCCAGCTGCGGCCCGGTAACGCCGGCTCGAACACCGCCGCCGACCACATCGAGGTCCTGACCAGGGCGGTCGCCCAGGTCCCTCGCGCGCACCGCAAGAAGCTCCTTGTTCGGGTGGACGGGGCGGGTGCCTCGCATGCGCTGCTGAAGTGGCTGACCGGGCAGGATGCCAAACGTGGCCGGTCCGTGCAGTATTCGGTCGGGTTCGCGGTCACCGAGACCGTGCGTACCGCCATCGCCGCCATCCCCGAGGAGGGGGTGTGGTCCCCGGCGCTGAACGCCGGCGGCGAGGCACGTGAGAAGGCCGACGTCGCCGAGATCACCGGCCTGCTGCCCGAGTCGCTGCTGTCGCAGTGGCCGGTCGGGATGCGGGTGATCGTGCGCCGCGAACGCCCCCACCCCGGCGCGCAGCTCTCGCTGTTCGAGGAGGCCGACGGGTGGCGCCACCAAGCGTTCGCGACCAACACCACCACCGGGACGCTGCAGTTCCTCGAGGCCCGCCATCGCGCCCACGCCCGGGTCGAGGACTGGATCCGGCACGCCAAGGACACCGGCCTGCGGCGGCTCCCATCCAGGGAGTACGACATCAACACCGCCTGGTTGGCGACGGTGGCGATCGCGGCCGACCTGGTCGCCTGGCTGCGACTGCTCGCCCTGCCCGAGCGGCTCGCCGCCTGTGAACCGAAAGCGCTGCGCTACCGGCTGCTGCACGTACCCGCCCGCATCACCCGCGGCGGCCGACGCCGACGGCTCCGGTTCCCGAAAACCTGGCCATGGGTGCAGGACATCGTCGCCGTCTTCGCGCGCATCACCGCCATCCCCCGCCAAGCCTGACCCGTCCCGTCCACCCTCGACCCGGAGCCCCTCGGAGACCCGCACCGCAGCGCCACGCGGCACTCCGCCGTGCCTGAATATCCGATCCCGTCCTCCCAGCAGCTCGGCCGGCTCACCCCGCCGACATCACAGGCTCATGAAAGACGGAGGCTAGTGATGACGGGGCCACCACCTCCTACGCGTGGACTGCTGGGACCGCGATCGGCCCCCTGCGCGCTCAGATGCGCGGCAGATCGACGCGCGAGCAGCTTGTTCCCAACAGGCACCTGCTCTACCGGCACGCGATGGGAC
>JBHEPF010000118.1:0-5569 GCA_046260445.1 Dermatophilaceae bacterium
TGAGGGCATCCGCGCGCGCCTGGTCCGTGAGCGACTGCGACAGGGAGCCGACATCGACGAGGGTGATCGGGCAGCTCGTCAGGGCCTGGGGAAGGGTGGCCGGGTCGTAGGCGGCGACCCGCTCGCTCGTCCCGTCGCCGCGCGCCGCACCGAGGGCCGCACCCGGTCCGACGGCGGAGATGCAGACGCCCTGGTCGGCTGCAGCGTCGCCGAGGGTGCCGAGGGTGGAGTTGAAGCGCAGCTGGGCGGCGGCCTCGAGGTACTCGTCCCACTCGCTCACCACACCGTCGACGACGGGGGCGGGGTCCGGGCACGGCTCCCATGACGCCCGTCGTGGGTTGCCCGTGGCGGCCGGTGCGGCGGCGCGCTCACCCGCGGAGACGCCCAGCCAGGCGTCCACGGGGCACGTCGAGGTGTTGACCGAACGCACCGTCAGGGCCGCTCCGGACCCGTCGCGAAGCAGCTCCCAGAGCCGAGGGGTGGTGTCACGGTCGACGTCGGACCAGATGATCCCGCCGGTCCCGACCAGGACGGTCGCGCCGGTGGGACCGTCCTGGGCCGGTGCCGCTGCCCTTGTGGGAACGGGATTCGGCTGCGGCTGGGCCAGCGCGGACACCGGCGCGAGGCCGACGACGACCAGCGCCGCCGCGAGCGCCCCGAGGAGGGCGAGCAGGCGGCGGGGGCGGGCGCAAGTCACGTCACCAGCCTACGGGTGGGCCTGCGGGACAATGGCGCTGTGACCCCCGGCCGCACTCGCCGACCCGCTCGGCTGCTCGCCTGGGTCCTCGGGCTTCTCGTCCTGGCGCTCGGAGCGCTCCCGCCGGTCCTGCGCTACCTCGTGTTCTGGCCGCAGGACCAGTGGCAGGTCGACGTCGAGGTCTATCGCCGCGCCGGTGTCTCGATCCTCGCCGGCGCCGATCTGTATGCGGTCCTCACCGACCCGCCGCAGCTCCTGCCGTTCACGTACCCGCCCTTCGCGGCCATCCTCGCGATCCCCCTGGGACTGGTCCCGCTGGAGGCTGCGGGCTGGCTGTGGGCCGTCGCCCAGGTCGTGGCGACCTTCGGGATCGTCTGGCTTGCCGCATACCGCCTGCTGCCGTGGGACGCCTCCGAACGGGCGCACACCTGGCAGCCGCTCATCGTCGCCGCGCTCACCGTGCCGATGCTGTGGCTGCACCCTGTCGCCGACGGGATCCGCTTCGGGCAGGTGAACGCGTTCCTTGTGCTCGCCGTGCTGGCCGACCTGCGCCGGCCGCGGCCACGCGTGCTGCGGGGCGTGCCGCCGGGACTGCTCGTCGGGCTGGCCATGGCGATCAAGCTGACGCCCGGGGTCTTCCTCATCCACTACCTCGTCTGCCGGCGCTGGCGGGAGGCGGGGACCGCTGTGGTGACGGCGGGGTTCGTCACGGTGCTGTCGGCGGTCCTGCTGCCGAACGCGTCATGGGCGTTCTGGACCGGGGCGCTGCGTGACCCGGCGCGGCTGGGGCCGAACATGGGCACCTCGAACCAGTCGCTACGCGGCTTGCTCCTGCGGCACGGGCCGGACGGAGCGGCGGGGACGGTCTGGTGGGCGCTCCTCGTGATCGCCGTCGGCGCGGTCGGGTTCTGGGTGGCCCGCGAGCTGTGGCGGCGCGGCGACTCGGTGGGCGAGGTCGCCGCCGTCGGGATGATGGCCGTGCTGCTCTCGCCCGTCGCGTGGATCCATCACTTCCACTGGGTCGTCGTCGTCATCCTCGCCGTCCTCGGTGCCTGGCCACCACGTCCGCGCTGGCGGCTGTATGCGGCGCTCGCCATCACCGCCTGGTTCCTCGCGCGGATGCCGTGGTGGGGCATCTCGTGGCTCGCCGCGGACCACCCGGTGCCGCTGTTCGGACGGTTCCTGCAGAACGCCGATGTGATCGGGGGCCTCGCCATCGTGGGGGTGCTGCTCCTCATCGCGCGGGGTCCGGCGGACGCGAGCCCAGGCGCCGCTGCCCAGTCGAGGCGTCACCGTCGCGAGGACGCGCTATAGCGCCTCGTTGACCGGGGTCGCCTCCCCTCGGCAAGAACGCCTTCTGTCGGCGCCTGGTCCCGTCCCCCGACGAGGCCGCGTGCGCCCGGCCGGTGAGCACCGCATCCATGAGCACCGCATCCATGAGCACCGCGTACAGGAGCGGCGGCCTGGTGCCTAGGCTGGGGCCATGTTCGGACTGAACGGCGTCGAGGCGGTACTGCTGATCCTGCTCGTCGTGCTGCCGTTCCTGTTGGTGGTGGGTGTGGCGGCCTGGGCGGTGCGGCTGCGGGCCCGGGTGCGGCGGCTCGAGGCGCACCGGCCGGCCGGCGAGTCCGACGTGGCGGCCCTGCGTCAGGAGATCGCGAGCTCGCTGCGGCACGTGGCCGTCGTCCGCTACGACGCCTTCGGCGACATGGGCGGGCGATTGTCCTTCAGCGCTGCCCTCGTGGACGACTCGGGCGACGGGCTGGTCATCTCCTCGATCCATGCTCGCGGTGAGTCCCGCACGTACGCCAAAGGCCTCCTCGCGGGCAAGAGCGACACCACCCTTACGCCCGAGGAGCAGCGGGCCCTCGCGGCGGCCCGCACGGGAAAGGCCGGCGCATGAGCGAGCCACTGACCTACGGCTATCTCGGCCCCGCCGGGACCTTCACCCAGATGGCACTTGAGCAGTGGGGCCTGCCGGACGGCGCCGAGCAGCGGCCGTTCGGCTCGGTCGACGGTGCGCTCGAGGCGCTGCGCCGCGGGGAGATCGCCGCCGCCATGGTGCCGATCGAGAACTCCGTCGAGGGTGGGGTGAGCGCCACCCTCGACGCGCTCGCGCACGGCAAGCCGCTCGTCGTCGTCGGCGAGGTGCTCGTGCCCATCACCTTCGTCCTCGCCGCCCGACCCGGGGTGTCGATCGCCGACGTCCGCCGGGTCGGCACCCACTCGCACGCCTGGGCGCAGGTGCGGGGCTTCGTCGCCGAGCACCTGCCGCACGGCGTCTACGTGCCCGCCCTCTCGACCGCGGCGGCTGCCGAGTCGCTGGCCACCGACCCCGAGGTGACCTTCGAGGCAGCGGTGTGCGCACCGGTCGCCGCGGCGAACAACGACCTGGCCGTGCTCGCCGACGACATCGGCGACATGAAGCACGCGGTGACCCGGTTCGTCCTCGTGTCGGCGCCCGGGACCCTGCCGGAGCGCACCGGCGCCGACAAGACGACGGTCGTGCTCTTCCAGCACCATGACCGCCCCGGTGCACTGCTCGAGCTGCTCGAGCAGTTCGCCGTGCGGGGGATCAACATGACCCGTCTCGAGTCCCGGCCGACCGGGGACTCGATGGGCTCGTACTGCTTCTCGGTCGACTTCGAGGGCCACGTCCTCGACGAGCGGGTCGGTGAGGCCCTCGTCGGTCTCAAGCGGGTCTGCCTCGGCGTGCGCTTCCTCGGGTCCTATCCGCGCGCCGACGAGGTCGAGGTGCGGGTCGCCCCGGACATCAGCGACGACGCCTTCCAGGAGGCGCGCGCCTGGCTGGACACCGTCCGCTCCGGCAGCTGAGTCGCGCCGCCCCGAGCAGAGGCGGTCTTGTCGAGCAGAGGTGTGTCCGGCGACTGAGGCGCTATAGCGCCACCCCACCGCTGGGGCGCCACGAGTCGACAGGAACACCTCGCCTCGAGCCGCGCGGGAGGCCTCGGATCACCCGCGCAGGACCTTGGGGCGGAACTCGCGGTGGGTGGCGACCCACTCGTTGACCACGGCCCACTGCGCGTCGAGCCACTCCTCGACCTCGGCCGGGTCGCTCGGACGCTCGTCGGCCCCGAACGTCCAGGCGCGGATGAGGAAGGGGTGGTCGTGCAGCGGGATGGCCTTGAAGATCCGCCACGGCGTGACGAGCCACTCCAGGCCGGTGTGGGCGACGATCATCACGTCGGCGTCCGGGCGGGTCGTCATGGCCGTGACGACCCCCCGCGACCTCGGCGGCAGCACGTGCTTCCACGACTCGGCCCTCTTCGCGCGCTCCTCGTCGCCGGACTCCCGCAGCCCTGCGATCGTCGCCGCCCACCGGCTGGGGGTCCAGTTGCGACCCTCGGGGAAGAGCAGGAGCGCATCCATCCGCTCCAGCGACTGCGACAGCTCCCGCACCGGACGGGCCCGGTCATCGCCCGCACCCGAGCGCGACGGCACGAAGTACGACCGCACCCGATAGAGCACCGCGCCGATGCCCGGGTCCCACCGCAGGAAGTCGTTGAGAACGATCCGCGGCAGCCGCCCGGCGTATGCGGCGAGCAGCCAGGCGAGGACGACCGAGTCGCCCGGGCCCGCGTGCCGGGCGAACACGAGGAGCGGTGCTCGCTCGCTCCCGAAGTCCAGTGGCTCCTCGAAGTCGACGTGCAGCCCCACCCACTTCTGCGCGTGCTCCATGGCGCCGTCGAGCGCGTCGAGCAGCAGCTTCTCGTGCTCACGGCGCCACGACTCACCCCGCTTGTCGTAGTCGCCCTGCCGCAGGTGCCGCACCCAGATGTAGAAGCACCCGGTGACCAGACCGGCGTCGAGCCACAGGAAGACGAGGACGAGCGCGAGCACCCTCGCCAGTCGCAGCCGGTGGTCGATCGGCCACAGCAGCACCGCGATGACGAACAACGGCACGAAGAGCGTCGTGAGCAGCGCGACCAACGGCAGCCAGAGGATCTGGACGACACGGCGAGCCCAGAGTGGGGGAGGTGGGATGACCATCGTGAGTCAGCCTGCACCCAGGTGCTTTTCGAGGTATGCAGTGGTCGCCGCATACGCCTGGTCCGCCCTCACCTCGAGGCGCCCTGAGGTTCCCTGCGAGAGCGAGATGGCGGGTGTCGTGGCCGCTCCGCTCGGCAGCACGTGCAGGGTGACGTCGTCCGGGACGGTGTCGAGCTCTTCGTGGTAGCGGTGCCGCCGCGCGATCTCGAAGGCGACCGAGGCCACCTCCCAGGGCTTGGTCGGCACCTGCAGCGGCTGCTCGACCCGGCCGACCTGGAGCACGAAGATCTCGGTCGCGCCCATGGCGAGCGCCCTGCCCACCGGGATGGAGTGGACGAGCCCGCCGTCGAGGAAGTGCTGGCCCTCGATCTCGACCGGCGGGAACATCCCGGGCACAGCGCAGGAGGCGAGGATCGCGGGGGTGATCGGCCCGGTGGAGAACCATCGGGCCTTGCTCGACTCGATGTGGGCGGCGACGCACTGGAACGGAACCACCAGGTCCTCGATGCGCTCGACGCCGAGGTTCTCGTCGATGAGACGCTGCAACGGCCGGGTCGACATGAAGTGGGTGCGGTACTTCGCGGCGCGCGCAGCCTGGCGGAACGGGTTCTCGAGGAAGTCGCCCTCCTCGCTCACCTTGCGCCACACCTTGGCGAGACGGTCGGCGCTCGCGGGGGTCGGGTCCGCCGCGACGAACGCCCCGTTGACCGACCCGATGCTCGTGCCCAGCACGAGGTCGGGCCGGATGCCCTCGTCGAGCAGCGCCCGGAGCATGCCGACCTGGGACGCCCCGAGCACGCCGCCGCCGCCGAGGACGAAGGCGGTCTTCGAACCGGCCGGGGTGCTCACCCGAGCAAGGGT
>JBHEPF010000171.1:0-23452 GCA_046260445.1 Dermatophilaceae bacterium
GACCTCGGTGGTCGGGGGAATGAAGAGGACGCCGCGCTCCTGGATGTTGAACATGGCATATGACGTCGCCGCGCCGGCACGGTCGGCGACGAGCGAGCCGCTCACGCGGGTGGAGATCTCGCCCGCCCACGGCTCGTACCCCTCGAAGACGTGGTGTGCGATGCCGGTGCCGCGGGTGTCGGTGAGGAACTGCGTGCGGAACCCGATGAGACCGCGGGAGGGCACGAGGAACTCCATCCGGACCCAGCCCGTGCCGTGGTTCGTCATCTGCTCCATGCGGCCCTTGCGGCTCGCGAGCAGCTGGGTGATCGACCCGAGGTACTCCTCCGGCGTGTCGATCGTCAGGCGCTCCACCGGCTCGTGCAGCTTGCCGTCGATCGTCTTTGTGACGACCTGGGGCTTGCCGACGGTGAGCTCGTAGCCCTCCCGGCGCATCTGCTCGACGAGGATCGCGAGGGCGAGCTCGCCGCGGCCCTGCACCTCCCAGGCCTCCGGTCGCTCCGTCGGCAGCACCCGCATCGAGACGTTGCCGACGAGCTCACGGTCGAGGCGGTCCTTGACCAGACGCGCCGTGACCTTGGCACCCTTGATGCGCCCGGCCATCGGGGAGGTGTTGGTCCCGATCGTCATCGAGATGGCCGGCTCGTCGATGGAGATGACGGGCAGCGGCCGGGGGTCGTCGGGATCGGCGAGCGTCTCGCCGATCATGATCTCGGGGATGCCCGCCACCGCGATGATGTCGCCGGGCCCGGCCGACTGCCCGGGCTCCAGGGGCTCGCGCTCGAGGCCCCGGGTCATGAGCAGCTCGGTGACCTTGACCTTGTCGATGGTCCCGTCGTGCCGGCACCAGGCGACCTGCTGGCCCTTCTGGATACGACCCGCGTGCACCCGGAGGAGCGCGAGGCGGCCGAGGAAGTTGGAGGCGTCGAGGTTCGTCACGTGGGCCTGGAGCGGAGCCTCGGGGTCGTACACCGGGGCGGGGATCGTCGAGAGGATGGTCGCGAAGAGGGCCTCGAGGTCCTCACCGACGGGCAGCTCGCCGTCGCCCGGCCGTTCGAGACTGGCCCGGCCGGCCTTGGCCGACGCATACACGATGGGGAACTCGATCTGCTCCTCGGTGGCGTCGAGATCCATGAACAGCTCGTAGACCTCGTCGACGACCTCGGCGATCCGGCTGTCCGGACGGTCGACCTTGTTGATGCAGAGGACGACCGGCATCTTGGCCGTGAGCGCCTTGCGCAGGACGAACCGGGTCTGCGGGAGCGGTCCTTCACTGGCGTCGACGAGGAGGACGACGCCGTCGACCATCGAAAGGCCGCGCTCCACCTCACCCCCGAAGTCCGAGTGGCCCGGGGCGTCGATGATATTGATCGTCACCCCGTCCTCCTGCCCGGCTGCGAGAGCGGCGGGTCCGGCGTAGCGGACCGCGGTGTTCTTCGCGAGGATCGTGATGCCCTTCTCGCGCTCGAGGTCGCCGGAGTCCATGACCCGCTCCCCCGTGCTCTCGACGGTCTGCCGCTCGGTGAAGGCGCCCGACTGCCACAGCATCTTGTCGACGAGGGTCGTCTTGCCGTGGTCGACGTGGGCGACGATGGCGACGTTACGGATGTCGTCACGCGTCTTCAGGGCAGCGTCAACGGACGCAGAAGGCAGGGGCATCCTCCGATTGTCGCAGCCGGGGAGCGAGGCGACGAAATCCGCGAAGCGCTCAGCCCCACAGCCGACGGGCCAGTGCGGCGATGACGGGAAGGTCGCCGTCGAGCCAGTCGACGTTGTCCAGCTCTCCCGGCCCGAGCCATCGCAGCAGGTCGTGCCCCTCCACAGGCCGCGGATCGTCCTCGACGGTCACCACCCACACCGCCATCCGGTATGCGGTGCTCGCCCCGGGCGCGGAGAGCAGCCACCAGCCCTCGGGCAGGGGCCCGTCGAGGCGCTCGACGAGCCGGATGTCCGTCCCGAGCTCCTCGAGGATCTCCCGGCGAAGTGCCGCGGCGAGGCTCTCGCCCGGGTCGACCTTGCCGCCGGGCAGCTCCCACCGGCCGGCGTGCCGCTCTCCTGGCGCGCGACGGGCGGCCAGGACCCGGGTCGGGAGCCTTGCGTCGTCGACGATGGCCGCTCCGACGACATCGACGAACGATGCGGGTGAGGCACTCGTGGGGTGGTTCGGGGACTGGTTCGCCGACACAGGACAGATTGTGCCCTGGGTCCGGCTGCGCCTCGACTAGGTCTCAGACCGATAAATACTCGCTCTTCAGGAGCCCTCTGCTGGACAAAAGTCAGTACCTTGGGGCAGGCCCGGGGGAGATCTCGGGATCGTCACCCGCCTCCATCAGGAGACGGGATCGCACACCAAGCGAGGTACCTGAATTGACCTTCAAGCGCAAGGTAGCCCCGGTGGTCGGCCTCACAGCCGCCGCGCTGGTCCTGACGGCCTGTGCCGCCTCCGACCGCGACACCGGCACGGACACCGACACGGGCACGGACACGAGCGACACGGACACCGGCAGCACCAGTGCCGTCTTCACCTTCGGCGGGGCCGGCGCACCGGTCACGTTCGACCCCTTCTACGCCAGTGACGGTGAGACCTTCCGGGTCAGCCGGCAGGTCTTCGAGAACCTCATCGGCACCGCGCCGGGGACGGCCGACCTCCAGCCGGAGCTGGCCGAGTCCTGGGAGCCGGACGACTCCGGCCTCAACTGGACCTTCACCCTCCGCCAGGGAGTGACGTTCCACGACGGCACCGAGTTCAACGGCGAGGCCGTCTGCGCCAACTTCGAGCGCATGTTCGACCAGAACGAGGTCGGTCAGAGCGCCGCATACTACTGGGGCTCGACGTTCGGAGGCTTCAGCAACGACGCCGACAACAGCCTCTACCAGGGCTGCGAGGTCACCGGTGAGCACGAGATCGTCATGACGATCAGCCGAGTGACCTCGAAGTTCCCGGCCATCCTCTCCCTGACGTCGTTGGGCATCCAGTCCCCCACCGCGCTGGAGGAAGGTGACGCCAACGGCATCAGCCAGGCGGGTGAGGCCTTCGCCTACCCGGACAACGCCAACAACCCGGTCGGCACCGGCCCGTACGCCTTCGAGGGCTACGACGCCGGCACCCTGACCGTGACTCTCGAGCGCAATGACGACTACTGGGGCGAGCCGGCGAAGACGCAGCAGATCGTCATCCGCGCCATCCCGGACGAGAGCACCCGTCGTCAGGAGCTCCAGGCCGGCGGCATCGACGGCTACGACTTCCCCAACCCGGTCGACTGGCAGGGTCTGCAGGACGAGGGCCACCAGGTCGAGGTCCGGCCCGCGTTCAACGTGCTCTACGTGGGTCTGAACCCGACGAACAACGAGGCCCTCAAGGACGTGCGCGTCCGGCAGGCGATCTACCACGCACTCAACCGCGAGCAGATCGTCCAGAGCCAGCTGCCCGAGGGCGCATCCGTGGCCAGCCAGTTCATGCCTGACACCGTGGACGGCTACAACAGCGAGCTCGAGCCCTACGCCTATGACCCGGAGCGGGCCCAGGAGCTCCTGGCCGAGGCCGGCGCGGAGGACCTGACCCTCGTGTTCGCCTACCCGACCGAGGTCACCCGGCCCTACATGCCGGACCCGTCCAAGCTGTACGACGCGATGAAGGTCGACCTCGAGGCCGTGGGCATCACCGTCGAGACCCGCACCGACCCATGGGCGACCTACCTCGACAAGGCGTACACCGAGTACGACGCCTATTTCCTCGGCTGGACGGGTGACATCAACTCCGCCGACAACTTCCTGGCCTCCTTCTTCGGCAACGTCGAGAACAACCGCTTCGCGACGAACCTGCAGGACTTCGGCCAGGAGCTCGGCGAGGAGCTCGTCACCACGGACGGCATCCTCGATGAGGATGAGCGCACCGCGGCCTACGAGGAGCTCAACCAGCGGATCATGGAGGACTGGCTGCCCGGCCTGCCGATCAGCCACAGCCCGCCGGCGATCGTCGTCAGCGGCGACGTCACCGGTCTGGTCCCCAGCCCGCTGACCGCTGAGCGCTTCGACGAGATCGAAGTGGCCGGCGGCAACTGAGCCTGAGCGGCTCGGCCGGACCGCGGCACGGTGGCCGCCCCAGTACTCGTCTGGGGCGGCCACCGCTTCGGTCCCGGCCTCTGAAGGCAAAGGACCTCACGCGTGCTCAGATACATCGTCCGTCGGATCGGACAGCTCATCGGCGTCGTGCTGATCCTGTCCCTGCTTCTCTTCTTCTGGCTGAGGTCGCTCCCGGGCGGCCCCGTCAACGCGATGCTCGGCGACCGGGCGACGCCGGAGCAGCGGGACCGGCTCGAGGCACTCCTCGGCCTGGACCAGCCCCTGTACATCCAGTACCTCCGCTACATGGGCCGGGTCGTGCGGGGTGAGTTCGGCAACTCCTCCTCCGTCCTGCCCGGCACCGACGCGTTCACGATCTTCCTGACCCGCTTCCCCGCGACCATCGAGCTGAGCTTCTTCGCGGTCATCCTCGCCGTCATGACGGCGATCCCGCTCGGGTACCTGGCGGCCCGCCGTCGTGGGTCCGCGATCGACAACACCTCGATCGTCTTCTCCCTCGTCGGCATCGCGGTCCCGGTCTTCTTCCTCGCCTTCCTCCTCAAGTACTACTTCTCGGTCAAGCTGGGCTGGCTCCCGGTCTCCGGACGGCAGGCCAACCTCGGCTGCACCAGGGTGACCAACTTCTTCATCCTCGACGGGCTGCTGACCAGAGAGTTCGACTGCTCGGTGAGCGCCCTGAAGCACGTCATCCTGCCCTCCATCGCGCTCGCCTCGATCCCCTTCGCCGTGATCTTCCGGATCACCCGCGCGAGCGTCCTCGACGTCCTCGACGAGGACTACGTCCGCACCGCCGAGGCCAAGGGGCTCACCGCGGGCACCATCCGCGGTCGGCACGTCCTGCGTAACGCGATGCTCCCAGTGCTCACCATCATCGGTCTGCAGGTCGGGGCTCTCCTCGCCGGCGCCATCCTCACCGAGACCGTCTTCAACTTCCCAGGAATCGGAGAGGCACTCGCGAGGAGCTTCTCCGCCCGCGACTACGCCGTGCTCCAGATCCTCATCCTCATGGCGGCCGTCGTCTTCGTCGTCGTCAATCTGATCGTCGACATCCTGTATGCGGTCGTCGACCCACGCGTCCGGACCAGGTGAGGCACCGATGAGCGACTCCTCCAAGAAGCAGAACCCGCTGGCTCGCTACCGCGACTCCCGCAAGGAGAAGATCGACGCGCTCGCCGAGCTGAGTGCCCGGGACCGCGTCGCCTCAGGGGTCGATGTCCCGGCCACCGTGGGCGCTGACACGGGCACAGGGCCGGGCGGGAGTCATGGCCGTCTCACGGTGAGGGAGTCCGGCACGATCGAGGAGGCGCCGGGCGTCTCCCTCTGGGCCAGTGCCTGGCAACGACTGCGCCGCAACCCCGTCTTCCTTCTCGGCGCGGCGATCACCGCCGTCTTCGTCCTCGTGGCGATCTTCGCCCCCTGGCTCGCACCCAAGGACCCGACGATCGGCTACCTCATCAACGAGGTCCGACCGCAGACCAACCCGGTCCCCGGGCCGCAACCCGGGTTCCCACTCGGGGCGGACGACCGCGGCCGCGACCTGCTCTCCCGGCTCATCGTCGGCAGCCGTCAGACCCTCATCGTGGGCGTGCTGGCGACGCTCGGCGGGTTCGTCGGAGGTCTCATCCTCGGCACCATCGCCGGCGCCTTCGGGGGTTGGGCCGACTCGCTCGTCATGCGGCTCGTCGACGTGATGCTGTCGATTCCCTCCCTCGTCCTGGCCCTGTCGATCTCGGCGCTGGCGCGCCAGCCCAGCCAGTGGACCCTCATCATCGCCATCGGCACGGTGCAGATTCCCATCTTCGCGCGCCTCCTGCGAGGCTCGCTGCTTGCGCAACGCTCGAGCGACCATGTGCTGGCGGCCCGGGCGTTGGGCATCAAGCGTGGCGCCATCATCTTCCGCCACATGCTGCCCAACGCGCTCGGACCCGTCATCGTCCAGGCCACCCTCATGCTCGCCGTCGCGATCATCGACGCGGCCGCCCTGTCGTTCCTCGGTCTCGGCAACCCCGACCAGCGCATACCGGAGTGGGGACAGATGCTCGGCCAGTCCCGGCAGTTCTTCTACAGCCACCCGCAGCTCGCCTTCTACCCGGCGATCTGCATCATCATCGTCGCCCTCGGGTTCACCCTCATGGGCGAGTCGATCCGTGAGGCCCTCGACCCGAAGAGCCGGAGATGACCGCCATGAGCTCCGCGACCGACCGCTCCGCCCACGTGGACCCGGGACGCCCCCTCCTCACCGTCGAGGACCTCAGCGTGACGTTCGGCCGGCGCGGGGAGGAGTCCTTCAAGGCCGTCGACCGGGTGAGCTTCACCGTGCGCCCCGGCCAGACCGTCGGCCTGGTCGGCGAGTCCGGCTGTGGCAAGTCCGTGACCTCGCTGGCGATCATGGGGCTGCTGCCCAAGCGTGGCAACAGCGTGACCGGGCGGGTCGACTTCGAGGGCACCGACCTGCTCGCCCTCAACGACGGCGAGATGCGGGATCGGCGCGGCAAGGACATCGCCATGGTGTTCCAGGACCCGCTGTCCTCGCTCAACCCGGTGATCTCGGTCGGCCGGCAGGTCACCGAGGTGCTCGAGCGGCACCGTGGCATGACCCGCAAGGCAGCGATGCCGGTTGCGGCCGACCTGCTCACCCGCGTTGGGATCCCCGACCCCAACCAGCGCGTCAAGGACTTCCCGCACCAGATGTCCGGCGGGATGCGTCAGCGCGCTCTCATCGCCATCGCTCTTGCCTGTGCGCCGCGGCTGCTCATCGCCGATGAGCCCACGACGGCACTCGACGTGACCATCCAGGCCCAGATCCTGGCCCTGCTCAAAGAGCTCGTCGTGGACACCGGCACAGCCCTCATCATGATCACGCACGATCTCGGAGTGGTCGCCGGCCTGTGCGACGAGGTCAATGTCCTCTATGGCGGCCGGATCGTCGAGCGAGGAGCGCGCCACCCGATCTTCCGCCAACCGAGGCACCCTTACACCAACGGCCTGCTCGACTCGATCCCGCGGCTCGACGCCGTCGGGGAGCGGCTCAACCCCATCCCGGGATCGGTCGCGGACAACCTGCCCTGGGACCACGCGTGCGCGTTCGCCCCTCGGTGCAGCCAGCCGATCGCGATCTGCACCCAGACCACTCCGGAGCTCGTCCAGGAGGGCGACCGGGCCCTGCGGTGCCACAACCCCGTGGAGGAGTCCCGATGACGACGACCCAGCACTCCACCCACTCCCCCCACGAGGCCGAGTCCGATGTCCTGTTGTCGGTGCAGGGCGTCAAGGTCCACTTCCCCATCAAGCGGGGAGTCATCTTCGACAAGACGATCGGGCACGTCTACGCCGTCGACGGGGTCGACCTGGAGATCCGGCGCGGGGAGACCTACGGCCTCGTCGGTGAGTCGGGCTGTGGCAAGTCGACACTCGGCCGCGCCATCCTCCACCTCGAGCACCTCACCGAGGGACACGTCCTCTTCGACGACGTCGACATCGCCTCGCTCAAGGGCGAGAAGCTGCGTCGGATGCGCCAGCATCTCCAGATGATCTTCCAGGACCCGCTGTCCTCCCTCGACCCACGTCAGTCCGTCGAGTCGCTCCTCGTCGAGGGCATGAAGGCACACGGGATCGCCAAGGACGCCAAGGACGCCCGACCGCGCCTGCGCGAGCTGCTCGAGGCCGTCGGCCTGCCCGTTCAGGCGCTCTCCAAGTACCCCCACGAGTTCTCCGGGGGCCAGCGCCAGCGCATCGGCATCGCCCGGGCCCTGTCGGTCAACCCCAAGCTCATCGTCGCCGACGAGCCTGTCTCCGCACTCGACGTCTCGGTGCAGGCTCAGGTCATCAACCTCCTCGGCGACCTGCAGGAGGAGTTCGGGCTCACCTACATCGTCATCGCCCACGATCTCGCGGTCGTGCGCCACATCTCTGACCGGATCGGGGTCATGTACCTCGGCGCCATCGTCGAGGAGGCCGTGGCCGCGGACCTCTACACGACGCCGCTGCATCCCTACACCCGAGCGCTTCTCTCCGCAGTGCCGATCCCCGATCCCGTCATCGAGGACGCCCGGGAGCAGATCCTTCTCACCGGTGATCTTCCGTCCCCCTCCAACCCGCCGTCCGGTTGTCGCTTCCACACCCGGTGCCCATGGCGTCAGCCGACGCGATGCGACGACGAACGCCCCGTGCTTCGGGTCGTCCAGATCGACGGGGTGACGCCCGACCATCGCGTTGCGTGCCACTGGGCCGAGCAGATCGAGGGCGGCCAGATCCAGGCACACGAGGTCGATCCGATGGCCACCGACCCTCGTTCGATCCTCGCCCGACCCGACCACGGCACGGTGCTCGCCACTCCCCCGGGACTGGACGACACCAAGACGCCCTGACCCGGGCGGCCGCCCGACACTGACCTCAGGGCGCGTATGCCGTGACCTCGATCTCGATGCGCATGGCATCGTCCTGGAGTCCGCAGACGAGCATAGTGGCGGCCGGGCGGGCGGCGGCGAAGGCCTCACGGACGATGGGCCAGCACGCCGACCAGTCCTCGCGATGCGGGAGGTAGTAGCGCACCTGCACGACATCGTCGAGGGTCATCCCGGCCTTCGCGAGCGCCTCCCTGATGTTGGCGAGTGCCTGCTCGGCCTGGGCCTCGACGCCGGGCGCGATCGTCATGGTCGCGTAGTCGTAGCCGGTCGTACCGGAGACGAACGCCCACGGTCCGTCGACGACGGCGCGGGAGTATCCGATCGCCTCCTCGAAGGCCGACCCCTGACTCACGCGACGGCGGTCCTGGCTCACGGCCGGCCCAGCACCTCGGCCAACCGCCGCGCCAGCGGGCTGGTCTCGATCTGCTCGAGCGTGACCGGCGTGCCGCTGCTGTCGGAGACCGGGACGCGCCAGTTGGGGTACTCCAGACTGGTGCCCGGCTGGTTGACCGCCCGACGGTCACCGACGAGGTCGGGCATCGCGACCCCGAGGATGCGCGCCGGCGACTGGGCGAGGTAGCCGTGCAGGGCCACGACGACGTCGTCGATGAGCGACTGGGGCGAGTCTTGCGTGACGGTGGTGCCCGCCGGCAGGAGACCCCGGTCGGCGACCGCCTCGACCACGGTGTTGATCGAGGCCCCCTCCGCGGCCTTCTCCTTCTCGAGCGACCTTTCGAGGACACCGAGCTCGTTGCGCAGGTCCACGTGGGTGAGCGTGAGATAGCCCGCGCTCGGCGGCAGGTCGTGCGTGGTCACCGTCGCCATGCACAGCTCGCGATAGGCCTCGGGGGGCAGGAACCGGCCGTCCTTCCACTCGAACCAGAGGATCGAGGTGCCGTGGATCCCACGCTCGAGCATCGTCTCGCGCAGCGTGGGCGCGACGACGCCGAGGTCCTCGCCGATGACGACGGCACCGACACGGTGCGCCTCGAGTGCGAGGATCCCGATGAACGCATCGGAGTCGTACGAGACATAGGTGCCGTCCTTTGGTGTCCTCCCGCTCGGCACCCACCACAGGCGGAACAGCCCGAGGATGTGGTCGATACGGATGCCGCCACTGTCACGCAGCACGGTGCGGAGCATGTCGCGGTACGGCGCATAGCCGAGCTCGGAGAGGCGCCCCGGGTGCCACGGCGGCTGGGCCCAGTCCTGGCCGAGCTGGTTGAACTGGTCGGGGGGCGCCCCGACGGACACGGCGTGGACGAGGGCGTCCCCGAGAGCCCACGCGTCGGCGCCGTCCGGATGGACCCCGACGGCGAGGTCGTGGACGACTCCGATCGACATGCCCGCCGCGAGCGCCTCGCGCTGCGCCTGCTCGAGCTGGAGGCGGATCTGCCACTGCAGCCACATGTGGAACTCGACCGACTCGGCGTGCTCTACCCGGAAGGCCTCGACCGCGGGTGAGCTCGGATCGTGCAGCTCCTCCGGCCAGCTCTGCCACGGCATACCGTGCTCCTCGACGAGCGCGCTCCACGTCGCGAAGTCGACCAGGCCCTGCCCCTCACTGCGGATGTAGCGCTGGAGCTGACGCTGGCGTCGTGCCGAGCGAGGGGCGGCGAAGAGGATGGTGAGCGCCTCCCCCTTGGCATCCCAGATCCGGTCCCGGTCGATCAGCTCGGCCGAGGACGCCCGTGCACTGTGTTCCAGGCTGGCCACGCGCGCACGCTCACCGGTGCTGAGCAGCGCCATCTCCGCGACGTCCTCGACCCGCAGGTACAAGGGGCTCGCGAACCGGCGGGTCGCGGGCAGATAGGGCGAGGCCTCGAGCGGTGGGACGGGTTGGGCGGCGTGGAGGGGGTTGACGAGGACGAAGTCGGCGCCGAGGTCCTCTCCTGCCCACGACGCGGTCTCAGCAAGGTCAGCGAGATCGCCCATCCCCCAAGAGCTCTCGGAGCGGGCCGCGTAGATCTGGCTCATCAGACCCCAGACCCGGCCGTGCTCCATCGAGGGATGGAGGGGCAGCGTGCGAGGGGTGACGATGAGGGTCGCCGTGCTGCTCGAGCCGTCCTCGAGGTGAGCCGTGAGGGTGTGCCACCCGAGCGGGATGTCCGAGGGGACCTCGATCGTCGCCTCGCCGATGAGAGCGCCGTCGATGTCGCGCGGTTCGACCCATCGCTCGACGAGCGACGCGTTCCACGTGTCGCCCGACTCGAGGTCCACCGTGCAGCGCACCCTGCTCCCGTGCGGGACGTGGACCGGCACCCATGGCCCATCGCCCTGACGGCACACCACGGTCGGCGGCAGGACGCGCCGCCATGGCCCCTCTCGGACCTCGCGGAGCGAGTCCGCCACCGCCTCTTCGTCGCTCACGTCGGCCCCGAGCGCTGTGAGCACGGCACGCAGGGTCACGTCGGGGATGGGGACGAGCGCGCCCTTCCACCCGTGGTAATCGGTCGCGACGCCGTGTTCGCGGGCGAGGTCGAGCAGGGCAGGCGACGGCGTCACGCTGTCGGGGGAAGGCACGAGAGTGGGCTCCAGTCAGAGGGTCGGGGCGGCAGGCTTCATTATGGCGAGCATCACCGCCCGAAGGTACATCGCCCGCAGCCTGGACGCGGCTCAGCTCGGCCGGACCAGCCCCGGGTTCGGCACGTCCTGGACCTCGTCGATGTCGCCACCCGTGCGAGGACCGAGGTGGATACCGGCGAGCATGCAGCGTGCCGAGCCGCCGGCGTGCTCGATGGTGCCGATGTCGACCGGCACGATCTGTGAGCTCGACTCGATGATCGCGCGCTGATCCTCGGTGAGGGTGGCGACAGCTCGGCGCGACATGACGAGGATCCGGCCGTCCCGCCCCTGCAGCTCGATCGCGTTGCCGGCGAACTCGGTGAGCTGCTGCATCGTCAGGTCGATGACCCGGCGACCCGTCGCCTCGATGTGGCCGCGGACCCGGCGCCGCTGCCCGGCGTCGGCGATGGCGGACAGGCCGATGAGCGCATACTCCGTCGCGATGGCCATGAGGACGTTGGTGTGGTAGATCCGCGTCCCGGACGGGTCGAAGGCGTCGAAGACGAAGGCGTGGTAGTCGAAGTCGGTGCAGAACCGTTGCAGCGCCGGCTCGCTCACCCGGTTGGACCGGCAGACGTAGGCGACCCGTTGGAGGTGGTCGAGCACCATCGACCCGGTGCCCTCGAGGAAGACCCCGTCGTGCTCGAGGCCGCTGTAGTCGTAGACGACGGGCACGTGGTACCCCGCCTTGAGCCGGTCGATGATGTCCGGGCGGCGCTCGGAGCGCCGGCTGGGCGAGTGCATCGGGAACACGGCCACCTGGCCGGAGTTGTGCGTGGAGAGCCAGTTGTTCGGGAACACCGAGTCGGGCGCGGTATGCGTCTCGTCCTCGAAGACGTGAACCGTCACCCCCGCCGCGCGCAGCTGCTCCGCCATGACGCTGACCTCCTCGTACGCCGCTCGCGATACCTCCTCGCGGGTCCCCGACGGCAGGGACTGGAAGGCGTTGTCGACGACGGTCGCCGGGTTGGGGACGAACTGGTGCGGGCGGATCATGACGACCGCCGACGGCGCCTGCGTGATGGGCTGGCTCACGGGACTCCCTTTCTGCCACTGCAGCGCCTCGTGAGCGGCTGCCTCAGCAGAGGGTAGCGGTCCGGGACCTCCCATCAGCACCTGCTGGACCGTTGTCGGTGCCAAGCGGTAGAGATGAGCCCACACCCAGCGCCATGACCGGGAGGACGACATGAAGTCACCGCAGCTCGAGATCCGAGTCATCGACTCCGCGGAGCACGCCCAGGCCCGACGCCGCGAGCTCCACATCGACCGCCAGACAGCACGCCGCCTCGGCGAGGAGGCCGTCCGATACATCGAGCAGGGGTGGTACCCCGCGCAGTGCGGCCGACGCGTGGACTGGTCGGAGGCGGTGGAACGCGCCCGTGAGGGCAC
Source organism: Dermatophilaceae bacterium (assembly GCA_046260445.1). Taxonomy (GTDB): domain Bacteria; phylum Actinomycetota; class Actinomycetes; order Actinomycetales; family Dermatophilaceae; genus F2B08. The sequence continues at coordinate 12,444 of JBHEPF010000171.1, forward strand.
GGTCGGCATCCCGCCGGACGCGGACCTCTCCGCGGCACCGTCGACGTCCCACCCGGTTCTGGCCGTCGAGGTCGCCAACGAGACTGCGCTCACGTCCGCCCGCCGACTCGTCGCCGCGGGGCGGCGTCCCCTGGTCCTCAACATGGCCAACGGAGTGCACCCCGGCGGCGGGTTCCTCCACGGGGCACGTGCGCAGGAGGAGTCGCTGTGCCGCTCCAGCGCCCTCTACGCCACACTCGTCGGCGACCCCATGTACGCAGCGCACGCCCGACGGCCGCTCCCGGACTCGACGGACTGGGCCATCCTCTCCCCGGACGTGCCGGTCTTCCGCGACGACGAGGGGGCAGCGCTCGACCAGCCCTGGCCGACCTCCTTCATCACCTGCGCAGCACCGTACGCGCCGGGCGTCGGGCAACCGGCGGCCGGGGACCTGCTCGACGCCCGCATCGGTCGGCTGCTCCAGATCGCCCGTGCGTACGGCTACACCAGCCTCGTGCTGGGCGCCTGGGGCTGCGGCGCGTTCGGCAACGATCCCGTCCGGACCGCGGCCTCCTTCCGTCGCCGCATCGAGCATGACGCAGGAGCCTTCGAGCACATCACCTTCGCCATCACCGACTGGTCGCCCGAGCGGCGCCTCCTCAGTCCGTTCGCGGCGGCGTTCTCCTCGTAGGGTGCTGTCGCAGGGCAGCCGAGGTCGTCGCCGGGGATAGGGACGACCATGCGCGAACATGTGATGGGACCGCTCTCGTCCCTGGCCATCGGCGCGGCCGGTGCGGCAGGGACCGTGCTGGGCGTGACCTTCGCCGTGACGGCCAGGACCCGGCGGAGCAAGCCGCTGCACCCGGTCGGCATCGTGGCCAGAGCGGCACTGACGGTGACGCCACCCACCGCCCGCTCCGGCTCCCCCTGCTGGACCAGCCAGGCGACTACGAGTGCGTGGTTCGCGCCTCCTGCGCCATGGGCAGCGGTACGCAGTTCCCGGACATCGAAGGCTGTCCTGCGCGTCCTGCCCTCCGGTCCGCTCACAGGGATCACCGACGTCCTCTTCGCCAGCACCGGAGAAGGCCCCTGGGACGGCACATCCTCACCGTGCGAGCCCCTGGTGAGCATCGCGCGCAGACCACCCTCCTGCCCGTTCGGTCTGACGGCGGCCCCTCCAGCTCCGACTCGATCCGCTCGACCCCGGTCACAACCGTGGCCGGCCTCCTACCGGGTGTCCTGGGCGAACGGACGGGGTCGCCGGCACCCCGTCGGCGAGCTGACGGTGACCTGGGACGGGACACAGGACGCTCCCGACCGCTTCGACCCCGTGCTCAACCAGCTGCCGGCCACCCCGCACTACCCCGCGGTGCTGGCTGCGCGAACCGGCCAACCGGATGGCGCGTCTGGCCTGGCCCGGGAAGCGCTGACTTCCTATCGGGCGCGACCGCCGACGTCCGTCGAGGCTGACGCTCGCAGCGCCGGTCAGCCTTCCTTGGGGATCATGATCCACAGGGCGATGTAGACGAGCTCGCCGATGCCGACCAGACCGAAGATGACGAACCCGATCCGGACGAGGAACTTCGGCACCCCGAAGCGCGCGGCGAGAGCCGCGCAGACGCCTGCGATGACCTTGCCGCTGCGGGGCCGAACCAGAGCCTGTGACATGTCGAGAGCCTTCCGTCGGGTGATCCAAGTGTGCCACTTGCTGCTCGTGCCGACTCGCCGGAGACCGTCCTGTCCGCCTTCGGGCTTTTCGGACGTCTGAGCGGCGGAAATGTCCGCCACTACACGTTGAAGCGGAACTCGACCAGGTTCCGACACGGACCAACCTCAGCGTGCACCGCCAGGTCGAAACCGTGGTGCCAACGCGCCTCGAAGTCAGAGCGGCCGCGCCTCGAACACCATGAGTGGCTGGCTGCCGTCGGACGGAGTTCGCGCCCAATCACCCAAGACCGCGGCGACCTCGAAGCCGGCGGCCAAGAGTGGGGTAGTGATCTCATCCAGCGTCCGAATGGTCAACAGCTATTGGTCGACAATCCGCGGATCGTGGTCGTGCGCGTCGCTCAGGCAACCACCAGCGGCGTGATCCCCCCTACCTTGTCACGCAACACCCGGCGTTCGAGCCGCAGCTCGTAGTTGGACTGGAGGTTCATCCAAAACTCCTCGGACGTCCCGAAGTACCGCGCCAGACGGATCGCAGTGTCAGCGGTGATGCCCCGCTTGCCGTGCACGATCTCATTGATCCGCCGCGGCGGCACACCGATCGATACCGCAAGCTTGTTCTGCGTGATCCCGAATCCCTCGATGAAGTCCTCCATGAGGATCTCCCCCGGATGGATCGGCTCGATCAAGTCACTCTCAGTGGTAGTCGACGAGTTCGACATCTTCTGCACCTCCATCTCTCCAGACGAAGCAGATACGCCACTGCGCGTTCACGCGGATGCTGTACTGCCCTCTACGGTCACCAACCAGCCGCTCCAGCCGATTCCCCGGAGGAACTCGGAGATCCTCCACGACTTGTGCCGCGTGGATCAGTTCGAGCTTCCGCAGGCTCGCCCGTTGCACCGTTCGATCGACTCCCTTGACGTACTGCTCATGCCAGATGCGTTCGGTGTCCTTGCTGCCGAACGACCTGATCACGAGGCAAGAATATAACGCTATGCGTCAATAACGCTATACGTTAAACCGGAACTCGACGACGTCACCGTCTCGCATGATGTAGTCCTTGCCCTCCATGCGGGCCTTGCCGGCGGACTTGACGGCGGCCATCGAGCCGAGCTCGTCCAGGTCCTCGAAGCTGACGACCTCGGCCTTGATGAAGCCGCGCTGGAAGTCGGTGTGGATGACTCCGGCGGCCTCGGGTGCGGTCCAGCCCTGACGGATGGTCCAGGCCCGCGACTCCTTGGGCCCGGCGGTGAGGTAGGTCTGCAGCCCGAGGGTGTGGAAACCCACTCGAGCGAGCTGGTTGAGCCCGGACTCCTCGGTGCCGAAGGACTGGAGCAGCTCGAGAGCCTCGTCGTCCTCCATGTCCATGAGGTCCATCTCGAGCTTGGCGTTGAGGAAGACGCAGTCCGCGGGGGCGACGAGGGCTCGGAGCTGCTCGTTCAGCTCGACGTTCGTCAGCTGGTCCTCGTCGAGGTTGAAGACGTAGATGAACGGCTTGGTCGTGAGCAGGCCCAGGTCGCGAGCGCGGTCGAGGTCGACTCCGGCGGAGGCGCCCCCCGCATACAGCGTCGTGCCCGACTCGAGCACCTGCTGAGCCGCGCGGGCGTTCTCCAACAGGGGCATGGACTCCTTCTTGATCCGCGCCTCCTTCTCGAGTCGGACCAGTGCCTTCTCAAGGGTCTGCAGGTCGGCGAGGATCAGCTCGGTCTCGATGATCTCGATGTCGTCCTTCGGCGAGACCTTTCCGTCGACGTGCACGACGTCGCTGTCCTCGAAGGCCCGCACGACCTGACAGATCGCGTCGGCCTCGCGGATGTTGGCGAGGAACTTGTTGCCGAGCCCCTCCCCCTCCGAGGCGCCCTTGACGATGCCGGCGATGTCGACGAAGGAGACCGTCGCGGGAATGATCCGCTCTGATCCGAAGACCTCGGCGAGCCGCTTCAGGCGTACGTCGGGGAGCGGGACGACCCCGACGTTGGGCTCGATCGTCGCGAACGGGTAGTTCGCCGCGAGCACGGTGTTCTTGGTCAGGGCGTTGAACATCGTGGACTTGCCGACGTTGGGCAGTCCGACGATTCCGATAGTGAGGGCCACGAGGGCAAGAGTCTACTGCGGCTCGGACGCCGCTCCGGACGGGTCCGTATGCGGAGGCTGGGTCAGCAGGTCGAACCCCGCCTTGTCCGCCTTCCGGGTGCTGGCGAGCACCATCGCTACCCCACGGCCGGCGGCGTGATCCACGCCGACGAAGCTCCGGAACCCGCCGGTGCCCCCGTTGTGCCAGGTGACCTCTCTCTGGGCGTGGGGCTCCGTGAGCCACGCAGCGCCGAGCCGCACCGAAGGTCGCGAACCCGGCCGAGCAGCCCGGCCGCCGCCTCACCGAGGTGAGAGTCCTCGACGGCGGTCACTCGCCACCTGCACCGGCGTCGCCGAACTCGACCCGCCGGCTGTCCTCGATGTATGCGGTGCTCACCGGCCCCCCCTCTGTCACCCCCGGCAGGACCTCGGTCAGCATCGCGGCCGTGTAGGGCGCGACGTGGTCCGCAAGATCGTCCAGCCCGACCCAGTGCGCCGCCTTGATCTCGCGGCGCAGCAGCGTCGCGTCGTCGAGGATCGCCGACTCCACGACACCCAGGTCGAAGAGGCAGAGCAGGGCGTCGTCCCAGCCTCGGTACGGCGGCAGCCAGTTCACCGCGAGCAGGCTGTGGACGACCACGTCGAGCCCGAGCTCCTCCTCGACCTCGCGCACGACGCAGACGGCCGGGCTCTCCCCCGGGTCGACGACTCCCCCGGGCAGGTCCCAGTCGCGCTTGTAGGTGAGCTCGCAGAGCAGCACCCGCCCGTCACTCGAGCGCAGCACGCCCTGGGCGATGAGGCGCTTCGTCGGCAGCCGCGCGTTGAGGAAGCGGATGCCGGCGAGACGCTTGGCCTCGGTGTCGAGGACCATGCCCTCCGGCAGGTCACTCACGGCCCACCACCGGACCGCGTCGGGGGATCGAGTCGGGCATACCGGCGACGCTACACGCGTGCAGGGGGTGGCGCCCTCAGCCGCCGGACGCCTCGTGGACGATCCGGCCGCCCACATACGTGCGCTCCACCCGGGTGAGGCCGATCTCCTCGGATGCCCCCGCATACGGATCCCGGTCGAGGACGGCGAGGTCGGCGAGCGCACCCGCACGGACGGCGCCGGTGTCCTCGAGGTGGTTCACCCAGGCCGACCCCGCCGTGTATGCGGTGAGCGCCGTCCCGAGGTCGAGCGCCTGCTCCGGCAGGAACGCCTCGTAGGGCTCCTCCGGGGCGCCCGGCTCGTCGTGTCCGGGAGGCGTGGAGCGGTTGACCGCGACGTGGATCGCGGCCCACGGGTCGGGTGTCGAGACGGACCAGTCGCTGCCGGCGACGAGGACCGCGCCGGCGCGCAGCAGGTCGCCGAAGGGGTACTGCCAGGAGGCACGGGGCTCGCCGAGGAACGGCAGGGTCAGGTCGACCATCTGCGGCTCGAGGGTCGCCCAGAGCATCTGCATGTTCGCGGCGACCCCGAGGGTGCGGAAACGTGGAACGTCCTCGGGGTGGACGACCTGCAGGTGGGCGATGTGGTGGCGCAGGTCGTTCATCCCATGGGACCGACGGGCGGCCTCGACCGCGTCGAGACACTCGCGCACCGCACGGTCCCCGATTGCGTGGAAGTGGACCTGGAACCCCTCGGCGTCGAGCGCGGTCACCGCGTCGCGGAGCAGGCCGGGCTCGACGAAGGAGATGCCGGAGTTGTCGGTCGGGTGGCCGCGCCCATCGCAGTAGGGCTCGAGCATCGCCGCCGTGTGGTTCTCGGCCACCCCGTCCTGCATGATCTTGACCGACGTCGCCTGGAACCGTCCGTGCGAGAACGCCGCTCGCCGCTCACGCAGGCTCTCGACCTGCTCGAGGCCCGCTCCACGGTCCCACCACAGGGCACCGACGACGCGCCCGGTCAGCGACCCGTCCCGAGCCGCGTCGAGATAGGCGCGGGCGGGGTCCCCCGCGTCGCCGTAGGCACCGACGATCGCGTCCTGCCAGGCCGTCACGCCGAGCGAGTGCAGATAGGCCTGGCCGAGAAGCAGCGCCTCACGCATCTCCGCAGCCGACGTCTCAGGCAGCAGCCGGTTGACGAGTGTCATCGCGCCCTCGTGCAGGGTGCCGGTCGGGTGGCCGTCCGCGTCCCGCTCGATCCTCCCGTCGGCGGGGTCCGGCGTGTCCCGGTCGATGCCGGCGAGGAGAAGAGCAGCGCTGTTGACCCAGGCCCCGTGCCCGTCGCGGTTGGCCAGGAACGCCGGACGGTCCGGTACCACTGCGTCGAGCGTCGCAACCGTCGGCGTCCCGCCGGGGAAGGCCGACATCGCCCAGCCCCCGCCGAGGATCCAGTCCGCGTCCGGGTGCTCCCGCGCATACTCCCCGATGCGGGAGAGGTATGCGTCGGCCGTCACGTCCTCCGCCAGGTTGCACCGCATGAGGTCCAGCCCGCCCCAGACGGGGTGGACGTGCGCGTCCTGGAAGCCGGGGACGAGCAGCCCACCCGCGAGGTCGACGACCTCGGTGCCCGGCCCGGTGAGGTCCCGCACCCAGGAGTCCCGCTCATGCCCGACCGCGATGATCCGGTCGCCGCGGACGGCGACCGCGCTCGCCCGCGCGCGCGTGGCGGAGCCGGTGAAGACCGCGCCGTTGCGGAAGATGAGGTCGGCGGCGATGTCGGACGGCATGGGTCAGTTCCCTGTCATGGTGCGGGCGATCTGGGTGGAGCTGTCCCCGGCCTTGCGCAGAACGAGCCAGACGAGGACGAGCGAGACGAGAGTGAGCAGCAGCATGAGCGTGGAGACGGCCGCGATCTCGGGACGCAGTCCGCTGCGCAGCGCACTGAGGACGTAGACCGGCCACGGCGTGGTCCCGGACACCTGGACGAAAGCCGAGATGATCGTGTTGTCGAGGCTGAGGGTGAAGGCCAGCAGCCCGCCGGCGAGCACCGCCGGCATCGCCAGCGGCAGGGTGATCCGTCGGAACGTCGTCAACGCCGGTGCGTAGAGGTCGGCGGAGGCCTCCTCGAGCTGCGCGTCGAGACCGACGAGCCGGGCCCGGACGATGTAGGACACGACGGCCGTCGAGAAGAGCGAGTGCCCGATGACGAGACGGACGACGCCGTTGTTGAAGAGCGGCATCCCCGCATCCTGGCCGAGCATCACCAGCCACGGCAGGAGGGCGACCGCGTCGACGATCTCCGGGGTCACCGAGACGAGGAGCAACAGGACCACCAACCACGGGACCCACCTCCCCGGCCGTCGCGCCATGGCGACACCGGCGAGCGTTCCGAGGATCGTTGCGAGGACCGCGGCGATCGCGCCGGTCTGGATGGACACCCATACGGCGGACCGGATGGCGGGCCGGTCGACGATCGCCCGGAACGGGCTGAACCCGAACTCGGTGAACGCGACGAGGAGGCGTCCCTCGTTGAACGAGTACAGGACGATGACGAGGATGGGCAGGAAGAGGAACGCGAAGACGAGGAGGCCCCACGCATACAGCAGGTAGTCGACGACGGTGCGGTGCTCGGTCGACTGGCTCATGCCGGTGCCTCATCAGCGGCTGGGGGCAGGTCCGCCAGGCGCACTCGACGGTGGCGGGTCAGCGGCCAGGTGAGGAGGAACGCAAGGGCCGCGCCGATGACGACGGTGGCCGCGATGATGAGGATGAGCATGACGGCCATGGCCGACCCGAGCGCCCAGTTCTGCGCGGTCTGGAACTGGCTGGCGACGAGTTGGCCGACCATGTTGCCGCGAGCGCCTCCGAGGACCGTGGCGGTGATGTAGTCGCCCATGAGGGGGATGAAGACGAGCAGGACGCCGGCGATGATGCCCGGTCGGGCCATGGGCAGGGTGACCCGGGTGAAGGTCCGCAGCCGGTCGGCGCCGAGGTCCTTGCTCGCCTCCCGCAGCGCCGGACCGACCCGGTCGAAGGCGACGAAGAGGGGCAGGATCATCAGCGGCAGGTAGTTGTAGACCACGCCGAGCAGGACGGCGGAGCGGGTGTAGAGGATGGCCAGCGGTCCGTCCCTCAGCCCCGTCCCCTGGAGGAGCGACGACAGCCACCCCTCGGGGGCGAGGATGACCTGCCAGCCGATCGTGCGGACGAGGAAGTTCGTCCAGAACGGCACGATGACGAGGGCGAGCAGGAAGGCGCGCCTCCCGGGCGAGACCTTGACGGCCATCCAGTACGCCATGGGGATGGCGATCGCGAGGCAGATGAGGGTGCCGAGGATCCCGACGCGCAGCGTGTTGGTGAAGGTCGTGAAGAAGGTCGGCGAGAGGGCCTCACGGTACCGGTCGAGGGACAGCACGTCGGTGGCGTGCGTTCCGAACAGGCCGGGCTTGTAGCCGAAGCTGAAGTAGACGACGGTGGCGACCGGGGCGACGAAGAACGCGACGAGCCACGCCCACGCCGGGACCGCGAGGAGGAACCGGGGTGCGGTCGGTCCTCGTCTAGGCACCCGCGGCTGCCTTCGTGTTGTTCCAGATGTCGACGATCCGCTGCTGCGCCGAGTTGACCTCTCCCTCCTGCATGGTGGCGACCTGCTCCTCGGAGAAGAAGACGAGGTCGAGCATCTCGAGTCCGGCCTCTTCGGCCAGGTCCTCGACGTCCCTGGCGCCGGTGTGGTAGCCGATGTAGTCGACCTGGTCGATCACCTGGTCGGGGTGCAGGACGAAGTTGATGAAGGCGTGGGCCGCCTCGATGTTCGGGGCGCCCCTGGCGATGCACCAGTTGTCCATCCACAGCTCGGTGGCCGGGGCTCCGAGGACCCAGGTCCAGCGGTCCGGGTTCGGGCTCTCCATGATCCCGATCCGCGCGTCGCCGTTCCACGACTGCATGAGCACGTGCGTGCCCTGCGGGATGGCCGAGCCGCCCGGGTAGGAGTCGAACGCCGAGATGTGTGGCGCCATCTCGTTGACGAGGAAGTCCTCGGCCGCGTCGAGGTCGCCCCCGTCCTCGGTGGTCCATTCGATGCCGTTGGCCCAGAAGTAGATCCCGGTGAGCTCGGCCGGGTCGTCGAGCAGCGAGGTGCGGCCACTGGCCTCGTTCTGAGCGGCGTCGATGAAGTCGTTCCACGTCGCGAGCTCACGGGTGATGACGGTGTTGTCGTAGACGAAGCCCGTGGTGCCCCAGGCCTTGCAGATCGACCACTCGTTCTCGGTGTCCCAGGCCCGGCCGAGGAAGGCGTCGTCCATGTGCTCGAGGTTGGGGATGAGGTCCTTGTTGAGCGGCTCGAGCAGGTCGTTCTCGATCATCTGCGGGATGAACTGACCGGTCGGCACGACGATGTCGTAGCCGCTCGTGCCGCGGGCGGCGACGAGCTTGGCGATGAGCTCCTCGTTGGAGTTGAACGAGTCGAGCGAGATCGTCGGGCCGAGGTCGGAGGTGAACCGGTCCAGGACGTCGGGGCTGTCGTAGTCGCCCCAGGTGTAGATCGAGACCGAGGACTCCAGCTCGCCGCCGGTGGCCCGAGCCGTCGCGGTCCCGTCCCCGGTGGCCGGCGAGCCGTCGTCACCTCCGCACGCGGCGAGCAGCCCGGCGCCTCCCACTGCCGCGGCGGCCGTGAGGAAGCCGCGCCGGGTGAGCTCCGAGCGGATGCGTGGCGCGACGCTCGTGTGGGCGAGGACGCGGATGGGGCGCTGGCTGCGGGCTGGGGACACGGGGCTCTCCTCGGGTAGGGCGGGAAAAAGATGGGTGGCTAGTGGGGGGCAGGCAGGGCTGCCAACGGGTCTTCGGGGTACGGCTCATCGGTGAACAGGTGGACGCTCTCGGAGGACCAGGACGCAAGGACGGCATCACCGGCATGAATGGCAGGCGCTGCCGGGGTGGGGATGCGGCTGAGCAGGCTCAGCCCCCCGGAGCCCGTCGCGATGTCGATGACGTACTGCATCGTCTCGCCGAGGTGTGCGATGCCTGCGACCCGGCCGGGGACCGAGTTCTCGGCATCCCCCGCCCCGGCGGTGGCGTGGCTTCCGGCCAGGGAGACGCTCTCCGGCCGGATCGCCGCTCGCACCGGTCCTGGAGAGACCGAGTCCCGACCGTGGTCCGAGCGGGTGCTGCGCAGTCGCACAGCCCCCGACTCGATGACACCGTCCTCGCGCAGCGTCCCCTCGAGGAAGTTCTGTTGCCCCACGAAGCCGGCCACGAAAGCGGAGGCGGGGCGGGCATACACCTCGTCGGCGGTGTCGAGCTGCTCGATGCTTCCGGCGCGCATGATCGCGATCCGGTCCCCCATCGACAGCGCTTCGTGCTGGTCGTGGGTGACGAAGACGAAGGTGGTCCCGAGCCGGGACTGGAGGAGCTTGAGCTCGATCTGCATCTCCTCGCGGAGCTGACGGTCGAGAGCGCCGAGCGGCTCGTCGAGGAGCAGGACCGCCGGTCGGTTGACGAGGGCGCGGGCCAGGGCGACGCGCTGCTGCTGGCCACCGGACATCTGGCCCGGCTTGCGGTCGGCGAAGGTGCGCATCTGGACCATGTCCAGCGCCTCTGCGACCCGCTCGCGGACCTCGGACCGCGGAGTGCGTCGCTGCTGCAGGCCGTAGGCGACGTTCTCTGCGACGTTCATGTGCGGGAAGAGCGCGTAGTTCTGGAACACGGTGTTGACATGCCGCTTGTGCGGTGGGACGCCCCGGACACTCTCGCCGCTGATCCGGATCTCCCCCTCGTCCGGGTGCTCGAAACCGGCGATCATCCGCAGCGTCGTCGTCTTGCCGCACCCCGAGGGGCCCAGGAGGGCGATGAACTCACCGGGCTCGATCATCAGGTCGAGCCCGTCGACAGCGACGGCATCCCCGAAGCGCTTGGTCACGGAGACCAGGTCGACGGCACCGTCACGATCCTGTGCGCTCTCGTCCTTCGCCTGCGGTCTCGCTGCGGGCGTGCTCGTCGTCACCGTCGGGTCCCTCTCCGGGGTCGGAAGCGTCCTGGGGTCACGCTACTTGCGGAACTGCTGGGGATCATCGGATGCGAGGTCACAGATTCGTAGCGGGCCGGTCGCCGGCCGATGGAACGAGCCATCGCAGAGCGCTGTCAGTGGCCTCTGCGAGGGTGGAGCCCATGACCACCTCGATGCTGCTGACGACGACCGCCCTCATCGCCGGGCTCCTCGCCGCCGGCGTGACGTCGTGGGCCATGCGGCTGCGAGCCCAGAGGGATGTCGCAGCGGTCGCCACCGAGCGTGACCTGCTGCGTGAGCGTGTCGTCGATCTCGAGGCGGCGCTGACCGAGGATGCCCAGACGGCTGCGGCCCTCGCTCCCCTCGGCGAGACGATCGCCCGCGTCGAGCGGCAGGTCGGGGTGCTCGAGCGGGACCGGAC
>JBHEPF010000041.1:0-10456 GCA_046260445.1 Dermatophilaceae bacterium
AACGCTCATTCAGCCGGGTCAAGCAGTGGCGCGCACTGGCCACCCGCTACGACAAGAACGCCGTCACCTACCTCGGTGGCGTACTGCTCGGGATGGTGATCCTGACCCACCGCGCCAACCATTAGCAGACACGCTCTAGTACTACAGCCGTAGATCGTTCTTGGGCGTGTTTGCGCTGATGGGAGCGGCTACCGCGGCATGGTTTGGACTTTGTGAGAACAACAAAAGGTGCCGCGGTAGCCGCGGCTGTCAGGATAGACCCTGCTCGGTGGCAGGGTGAGTTTGATGACTTGTTGCGGTTGATCGGGTCGCGTTTTGCTCGTCATGAACCGGCTCGTCATGCTGGGGCGTTGATGCTGGGCCTGCTCTCGGACCGGTCGAAGAACTGTTGGACGCTGGCCGAGCTGGCGGGGCACCCGAGCCCGGATCGGTTGCAGCATCTGTTGGCTCGGGCGTCCTGGAGCGCCGATGATGTGCGTGATGACCTGCGCCGATACGTCAGCGACCGGCTCGCCCACCCGGGCGCGGTGCTGGTGGTCGATGAGACCGGGGATCTGAAGAAGGGCACTGCCACGGTCGGGGTGCAACGCCAGTACACCGGTACCGCGGGACGGATCGAGAACGCTCAGGTCGCGGTGTATCTGGGGTATGCCTCCCCACTGGGGCACGCGCTGATCGACCGTTCGCTGTACCTGCCTCAGGCCTGGACCCAGGACCGGCGGCGGTGCGCCCGGGCCGGGGTGCCCGAGGAGATGTGCAGTTCGCGACCAAACCGGCGCTGGCGTCGGCGATGATCGCCGCGGCCCTGGATGCCGGAACGCAGGCGTTGTGGGTCGCCGGCGACGAGGTTTACGGCGCCGACCCGGAGCTGCGTTCGATGCTGCACCAGCGCGGTGTCGGGTACGTGCTGGGCATTGCGTCCAACCGCACGGTGACCACCAGCACCGCCAAGCGCAGCGTCGCTGACCTGGCCGCGCAGCTGCCCACGGGCGCCTGGCGTCAGCACCTGGCCGGGATCGGAACCAAGGGAAAGCGTTGGTACTCCTGGGCGCTGGTCGCATCAGCGGAGAGCCTGCCGGACGGTGTCCCGGGCCGCACGTACGTGATGATCCGCCGCAACGACGCCACCGGCGAACTGGCCTACTACCGCTGCTACAGCCCAACCCCGGTCAGCGTCGCAGCGTTGGCGAAGGTGGCCGGAGCGCGGTGGAAGTCGAGGAGTCCTTCCAGGCCGCCAAAGGCCTCACCGGCCTGGACCAGCACCAAGTACGCCGATGGACCTCCTGGCACCGGTGGGTCACCCTGGCCATGTTCGCCTACGCGTTCATGGCCGTTCTCACCGCCACCGAACGCGCCCGCCACGACACCCGAACAGGGCTGATCCCCCTGAGCGTCAACGAATTCCGGCACCTCTTCGAAAACCTCGTCCTGGCCCCACTACGCCGACCCCACACCCTGATCACCTGGTCCCAATGGCGACGAAGACACCAAGCCAGAGCACGAACCGCCCACCACCGAAGACGCGCAAACCACACCCGAACCGATCTACGGCTGTAGTACTAGGACGTCTCTGCTCCCGGTCTGCAGTCCGTCCATTCACCGCAACGGCGCTTGGTCCTAACGGCTTACAAGACTTCGGAAGCACAGCGCCGCTGACTCGACCTGCCTGCGGCACTGGCCGAGGAGTTTCGTTGCCGCTTGGTGGGTGTCGAGGTTGTGCCGGTGAGCACCGTGACCGGTGTGGGAGTCCAGGACGTTGCGCAGATGCTGAGTCCGGCTCTGACAGCGGTGCTGCTCGGACCCTCCGGGGCCGAAGTCCTCTCTGGCCAACCTGCTGCTCGGGCGTGGGGCAGCGCCCACGGGCCAGGTCCGTCCCGGCGACCATCGGGGTCGGCACGTGACCAGCAGTCGTGGCCGCTACGCCCTACCCACCGGTGGCGTAATCATCGATACCCCCGGGCTACGAAGCCTCGCTCTGACCATCGACCGCGGCGGGGTCAGCGCGGCCTTCCCGGACATCGAGACCCTCGCAAGCGACTGTCGCTTCGCGGACTGCCGACACGAGCATGAGCCTGACTGTGTCGTCCCGCCGCCGAGCATGACGGCAAGCTCGACGGGCCTCGCCTCAGGAACTTCCGAAAGCTCCGGCGATAGCTCGACTTCGACCTGCGGCGTGACGATCCGATCGCCGCTCGGGAGAACCGGCAGATCTGGAAGGAGCGGAGCAAGGCCGCCCGACGGCTCCGCCATGAGCGCGGCTACTGAATCCCCGCAGGCATGGAAGACGACCTCGCCCACTGGATGCGTTGCATCCTCAAGTCGGGGACATTCGGGCGCAAGGCAACGAAAGTCGCGAATACATCCAGCCGCGTCCTCGCGCGTCACTCCGGCAGTCGGGCGCACCCGGCGGGTGGGTCTCAGCGCCGACTGTGGGGCACGTGGGAACAAGTATCCCGATGTCACTGGTGCCGCCATCGGGCTTTGGCGATGATCCTGTGGTCACTGCGTGGGCGGACGTCGTCACCCTCTCAGTGGTCCGAGGGGGTGCGCCCCCCTGGTGGCCGACGGCGGGCGTGAGCGCCTGGCGATGTGTGGGCACCCGTCTTGTCGACAGGCTGATCTGGGAGTGAGACTGATCCGTTACGCGCTGTTCAAGCAGCGTATCCGATGGCTGGACTTCGTCGACGTGACCCTGGAGCCCCGCTGCGTGGGTCACAGTTGTGTTGCGGTCTGTGTGGGAGCGGCTCTAGATGGGAGCCTGCTGCCCGATCTGGCTATGGTCGAAAGGTCCGTGCCGTGGGCTTGCCCCGGCGGGTTTGCCCGGTGCCCTGAGTGCCGTGGCGCGAGTTCGGCCCGTTGGGTAGTCGGCTGGAGGTCGGCGTGAGTGGTCGGCGCGGACGTCCACGTACCCGACTGAGGAGAGAACTGTGACTCTCGCACGAACCCGAGCCTTCGCCCCCCTGGCGCTGCTCGCGACATCCGCCCTGGTGCTGTCAGCCTGCGGCGGCAGCGACGAAACGGCTGACACCACTGGCGACGCCGAGCCTGCTGCCCTCGACGGTGTCAGCATCACGGTCGGTTCCAAGGACTTCACCGAGAACATCCTGCTCGGTGAGATGCTTGCCCAGGCCCTGGAGGCTCAGGGAGCCGACGTGACGAACCAGGTCAACCTCGGCGGCACCAACGTGAACCGTGAGTCGCTGCTGTCCGGTCAGATTGATGTCTACCCCGAGTACAACGGCACCGGTTGGACCGTCCACCTGGGCAACCAGGACCCGAGCCAGGACCCCGGCGAGCTCTACGAGGTGACCGCTGAGCAGGACCTGGCCGACAACCAGATCCAGTGGGTGGGCAGCTCGACGTTCAACAACACCTATGGCTTCGCCGCCAACGGGACACTCGTTGAGGACAACGGTGGCCCCTTCGACGTGCAGGGCATGTTCGACTACGTCGCGGCCAACCCGGACGCGATCGTGTGCATGGAGTCGGAGTTCCCCGACCGGCCCGACGGTCTGGTGCTGTTCGAGGATGCCACGGGCGTGACGATCCCGCAGGGGCAGATCCAGATTCTCGACACCGGCCTGATCTATACCGAGACCGCCAACGGCGCGTGCCAGTTCGGCGAGGTGTTCACCACCGACGGCCGCATCGCCGCACTCGACATCGAGCTGGTCGAGGACCCGGGTGTCTCGATCCTCTACAACGTCTCGTTCACCTTCCGTGACGAGCTGTTCCAGGAGCACGCCGAGACCTACACCGAGATCGCTGAGGGCATCCTGGAGCCGCTGACCCAGGAGAAGATGGCCGAGCTCAACGCTACCGTGGACGTGGACGGCGAGAGCGCCGCGGACGTGGCTGAGCAGTTCCTGACCGACAACGGCCTGCTGTAACGCAAGCCGGCATCCCTGCAGACGCCGACGCCCCGCCCGGTCCCGGCGGGGCGTCGTGCTCTGCACCAGGGACGCGTCGTGCGTGAGGTGGAAGTCAGACTTCTCGCGCTACAGTCCGCGCGGCTTGAGGTAGCGCTCGGCGACAGCGCCTATCCAGTCGAAGGTGAGCGCGACCAGTGCGACCATGACAGAACCCACGATGAGCACGGCGTTCTGCTGCAGCTTCAGCCCTGAGCTGATCGTGATGCCCAGTCCTCCACCGCCGATGAGGAACGCCAGAGTCGCCATCCCGATGTTGATGATCATGGCTGTGCGCACACCAGCAATGATCACGGGAACCGCCAGCGGAAGCTCGATGCGCGTCAACGCCCGCCACTTGGTCATCCCCATGCCGCGGCCGGCCTCGATGGTGGCGCGATCGACGTTGTCCAGGCCCACCATGGTGTTGCGCAGAACGGGAAGCAGCGCGAACAGAACCAGCGCCCAGATCACGGTCCTGGGACCCTGCCCGAGCAGGACCAGGAAGAGGATCAACAGTCCATAGGCGGGCAGCGCCTGGCCGGAGTTGGCGATCGTGAGCACCACCGGAGCGAACCGACGCAGGGCGGGGCGCGTGAGCACCACCCCGAACGGGATGGCGATCAGCACGACGATGACCGTCGACCAGAACGCGATCGTGAGGTGCTCGACGGTCTGCGGCCACAGCTTGGTCTGCCAGTCCAGTGCGCTTGCCTGCTGGATGTTCACGGCAGGGTCGAGCCCGAGGCTGTTGTAGTAGATCAGCAGGGCGCCCGCAATGGCGAGGATGCCCAGCGGTGCCAGCAGCAGCCCCATCGGCCGGGAGCGCTCCATGCTCACCGCAGCAGCGGCAACCGCGAGATCAGTCTCGTCATCGTCCGTGCTCATCGACCGATCGACGCTTCGGGCCCGGTCGGCGTCACCGACGATGCGCTGGCTCATGAGGCGGCCTCCACCGCGTCGTAGTGCTCCTTGGCCTCCGCCCGGAGGCGGTGGATCACCTTGGTGAGGTCACTGATCTCGACCATGCCCTGGTAGTGCCCGCGGTTGTCGACCACGCAGCAGACGCCCGCGGATGAGTTGAGCATCTGCTCCAGCGTGTCGTGCAGCGTCGCGTTCGGCTCCACCATCGCCCGCACTTGCTGCCCACGCGTGGACATGTCGCCCGGCCCACGCTCGAGGTCGACCCGCCGCAGCCAGCGCAGCGGCTTGCTCTGGCCATCGAGCAGCAGGATCCAGTCGCGCTTCGCCTGGTCCATCGCACGCAGACCGCTCTGCGGGGAGTCACCGGCTTTGGTGGTCGGATAGGAGGACAGGTCGAGTCCGGAGACCCGCTCGAAGTTCAGCCCCTTCAGGGTCGAGCCGGAGCCGATGAAGTCATCCACGAAGTCGTCGACCGGGTAGGCCAGGATGCGCTCGGGTGTGTCGATCTGGCGGATCACACTGCGCTCACCGAGGATCGCGATGCGGTCGCCCATCTTGATCGCCTCGTCGATGTCGTGGGTGACGAACACGATCGTCTTCTTCAGCTCCCCCTGCAGACGAAGAAACTCGTTCTGTAGCCGGTCACGGGTGATCGGGTCGATGGCGCCGAAGGGCTCATCCATGAGCATGACGACCGGGTCCGCGCCCAGCGCACGGGCCACCCCGACCCGTTGTGCCTGCCCACCGGAGAGCTCCTTGGGGTAGCGGTCACGAAACTCGGCAGCCGGAAGGCCCACCGTGTCGAGAAGCTCCTCGACCCGTTCGGCCGTGCGCTTCTTGTCCCAGCCGAGCATCTTGGGCACTGTGGCGATGTTCTGCCCGATGGTCTGGTGCGGGAAGAGCCCGATCTGCTGGATGACGTAGCCGATGCGACGCCGCAGCTTGTCGGGGTCGACAGTTGTGACATCCTCGCCGTCGAAGTAGATGCGCCCACCGGACGGCTCGATCATCCGGTTGATGAGCCGCAGCGTCGTGGACTTGCCGCAACCAGAGGGGCCGACGAGGACGAGGATCTCGCCCTCCTCGACGTCTATCGTGAGCTCCTCAACCGCCGGATCGGTCGTGCCCGGGTAGACCTTGGTCACTCGGTCGAGGTGAATCATGGAATGTTCGGTCATCGTGGTCTCCTAGATCCTCAGGCCGGGCGAGGTCGTGAGTCGTTGGATTGCGGCGAACCCCAGGTCGAGGGTGAGCCCCAGCAGCACGGTGAACACAGTCCCGACCCACACGGACTCCACGCTTCCGGGCAGCCCCAGTCTGGTGAGCCCACCCTGGATGAACGAGCCCAGACCATCACCCCCGACGAGCACGGCGATGGCGGCGATGCCGACCACGAGCAGGCTCGAGACCCGCACCCCAGCCATGATGACCGGCCAGGCCAGCGGCAGACGCACCCTGACCAGCTGCTGCCGGCTGCTCATCCCCATGCCACGCGCCGACTCCACCACCGCAGGGCTCACCTCGTCCAGGCCGGTGACGGTGTTGCGCAGAATCGGCAGCAGCGCGTAGAGGAAGAGCGCTATGGTCGCCGGCGGGTTGCCGATTCCGACGATGGGGATGAACAGGGCGAAGAGCGCCAGCGAGGGGATCGTCAAAAAGATACCGGCGGTACTGAGCACGACCTGGCGCGCGGTGCTGTGCCGCTGGACCGCGACGCCAAGGACGACCGAGAACACGGTGGCGGTGAGGACGACGATGAGCACGAGCCTGGCGTGCTCGAAGGTGGCTTCCCAGACATCGTCGAGGTTGTTGGCTACATAGTCGAACCAGCTGAGCAGGCCATCCACACTGCGCCCTTTCATTCGCGGTCAGTGGTCGTCCGGCGCTAGACCGCCACCTGCCACAGCGACAACCGAAACTCCGGGTCGCTCCCCACTTTAGTCGAGGTAGGCGCCCAGGACCTGTGAACAGCTCGGGTGACGGAGCCTGCTCATCGTCTTGGCCTGCTCATCGTCTTAGCCTCGATCGGACCGATCCGCTCGCGCGTGCACCCGTCCGGTCGAGCATCGCAGCCCTCAGCGTGATCCGGGTCTCGCTCGGCCGCTGGGCCACAGCCGAGCAGGTCGACGACGCTGGCGCCTACATCGCGCAAGCAACGCAACGCAGCGCGAGCTGACCTCGAATCCAGTCGCAGAGTAGGCGGCGAGCTCCCCCTTCCTGGCCGACGTCTCGCACCGCGGTATTTGTGGTTTGCTGGGAGCCGACCTTTGCTCCCGACCGAGCCGCTGAAGGTGCGCAATGACCACGGACGACATCCTGACCCGAGTTGGTGACCAGCTCAGCATCCGTCGAGTGTTCGGCGACGTGGTGGAGCGCGACGGGGTCATGGTGATCCCGGTCGCCGTCGCGATTGGCGGCGGCGACGCTGGCACGAGCCCTGACGAGCAGGGCAGCGGCGGTGGCTTCGGCGGCGTGGTCAGGGGCATCGGCGACTACACCATCAGCAATGGGCAGGTCCGCTTCATCCCGGCCATCGACACCACCGCGCTCGCCGCCATGGGTGTGCTCCTCGCCGGCCTGGTGCTGCGCGCCCGGCGCCGTCGCATCCCGCGCCACTGACGCAAGCTGTGGCTGACTGCGGCAGCGGCCTATGCGCTTGCGTCGACCTCACCGCTACCACCCCCGAACCCCACCACTCCCAGGGCGAGGACTCGTACCACCGCGCCCTCGGCGTCGCCGCACTAGTGTCGAATGATGCGAGCAGCGCTTCTCATGGGCACCGGCGGTCCAGAGATGCTTCAGGTCCGAACTGATGTTCCTGTCCCGAAACCGGCGGCCGGGGAAGCCCTGGTCAGGGTGAGCGCCTGTGGAGTGAACAACACCGATCTGAACACCCGCACCGGCTGGTATGGCCGGCCTTCCGGATGGACCGGCGGGCTGGCCTTTCCCCGAATCCAGGGTGCGGGCATCTGTGGCAGGGTCGCGGAGGTCGGACACGCGGTGGACGTCAACCTCGTCGGGCGGCGGGTGCTCGTAGATCCGTGGATCCGTGGATCCCAAGGCGCGAACTGGCGGGACCACCTCGCCTACCTCGGCAGCGAAGTCGACGGGGGGTTCGCCGAGTACTGCGCGGTACCGGTCGCCAACGTCGTTCCGGTCGAGTCGGCCCTCTCCGATGCCGAGCTGGCGACGTTCCCCTGTGCCTGGTCCACCGCCGAGCACATGCTTACCCGGGTGGACCTCACCGCCGGAGAGCGCATCGCCGTTCCCGGCGCCTCCGGTGGCGTGGGCAGCGCCCTTGTCCAGCTCGCCAAGCTGCGCGGGGCGCACGTCACCGCCATCGCAGGTTCGGCGAAGACCAACCGCGTGCACGCTCTCGGCGCCGACGTCGTGCTCGCGCGGGAGACCCCTGATGTGCCCGCTGCTGCCGTGCGCGACGGCGGGCTCTTCGACGTCGTCGCCGACGTCGTCGGTGGCTCGGACGTGCCCGGCTGGTGGCGGTCCCTCCGCCGAGGCGGGCGATACGTGTGCTGCGGCGCCATCGCCGGCCCACAGGTGGAGCTGGACCTGCGCACGCTCTACCTCAACGACCTTGAGCTGATCGGGGCCACCGCCTACCGACGCGAGGTCTTCCTCGCGCTCGTCGACATCATCGACAGTGGCGCGGTGCACCCTCATGTCGCCGCGACCTATCCGCTCCAACGGATCCACGAAGCCCAGGAGGCCTTCGCCGCCAAAGAGCACGTGGGCAGCATCGTCATTACGCTCTGACCGTCGGAGTATGACCGCGGGTCCACTCCGTGCTTGAGCGGGGAAGGTGCGATGACCTGACCATCCATCGACACCAGCTACCTTCTGCGACTGCTTCTGAGCAACGCCCACCGGCCGGGCGAGCCCTTCCGCCGGCACTCGACCGTCTCTGTCGTCGTGGAGCGGGATGGGTTGTCGAATGTCGTCCTCTTGGGAGTCGCCGCGTCGTGTGGTCAGCGGCGTTCGATCTCGTCGATGAAGTCGGTGATCGCTGCGGAGCCGATCTGCGGCTGTTCGATGAGGACCATGTGCCCGGCTGCGGGCACGGTGAGCAACCGCGCGTCTGGGATGACGTGTTGTGCCAGAACGGGGTCGCGCTCGGCCTCGTCGACCAGCATCAGCACGTCCTCGCCGGAGATCAGCAGGGTCGGCGCCGATATGCGAACAAGCAGCCGGGTATCGCCCACCCTCCCCGTGGCTGCCGGGGTGGTCCTCGATCTGGCAGCACCGGGCGGCGGGGAGGCGTGGGGGGAGTGCCTCAACCCGCTCGCCCGGCTCCCCACTCCGCTACGTCGGTCGAGGTGGGGAAGGCCGACGTGTTCAGTGCGGAGGCGGTCTCGATGGTTTAGCGAATCCCTCGCGGCCGTGTGCCAGCAACTCCTGCCCCGTGAGCCTTCGCTGCGTTCTGCGGCGGAGTCCGTGTCCGTGTCCGGTTTCATTGTATGACTGTTCGACAAGAATGGACCGGCTCAGCTGATCGCTGCTGGGCGAGATGAGCGCACCGGGGTGGGGGTGCTGCGAACGCAACGAGTCGCGGCCGAGGGTGCTGACTGCCAGAGCCGGCGATGTGCACCATGGCGATCCCCAAGCTGGGCGAGGGCTCGATCTCCAGGGATTCTCCAGCTGCGACACCGGGATCCACCAGGCGCTGCATGCGGTGGTCACGCAACTTCAAGGTGCGTCCTTTCGGGAGCCGACCGTAGTTATGGCGGTGGTGGCCCGAGTTCGCCCGGGGAGGCTGAAGTTGGGCGCCGATGCCTTCGGGATTGCTTGGGCAGTGAAGTGCTGCGTCGCTGCGTGGGAGCATGCGGTGTGGCAGCCGCGGAGTTCGAGGTGGTGGGCCCGGGCCCGGATGACGCGGAGGAACTGGCCTCGGTTCACGTTCAGGCGTGGCGGGAAGCCTACGGGCAGCTGCTCCCTGAGCACTTCTACGACGACGCCGCGCGCGAGAGTCGGCGGGCGATGTGGTCAGGGCTGACCTCAGAGGAGGACGCCGGGGAACGGGTCTGCGTCGCCCGGCGCGAAAATCGAATTGCCCGGCGAGCACGAGGGGCACCCGCCGGTGCGCGATGAGCAGCTGTATGCGCTCTACGTGCTGTCCAGCTGCTACGGACGTGGTCTCGGGCAAGCTCTCCTTGACCAGGCTCTCAGTGGGCGACCTGCGCAACTGTGGGTGACCAAGGACAACGCGCGGGCTCGACGGCTTCTATGGGAACAACGGATTCATCGACGACGGCACCGAGCAGGTCGATCCGGATCTCGACGTCCTAGAGCGTGTCTGTTAATGGTTGGCGCGGTGGGTCAGGATCACCATCCCGAGCAGTACGCCGCCGAGGTAGGTGACGGCGTACTTGTCGTAGCGGGTGGCCAGTGCGCGCCACTGCTTGACCCGGCTGAATGAGCGTTCGATGGTGTTGCGCTGCTTGTAGATGTCGCCGTCGAACCCGGTCGGCCGGCCGCCTTTGGCAACCCTTGGCCTTGCGGCGGGCGATCTGGTCACTCTTCTCTGGGATGGTGTGCTTGATCTTCCTGCCCCGCAGGAACGTTCGGGTGCTGGGGTGCGAGTACGCCTTGTCGGCCAGGAGCCGGAAGTC
>JBHEPF010000047.1:0-4038 GCA_046260445.1 Dermatophilaceae bacterium
CTACATCGAGAACGAGGTCATGTATCCGCGCGTCCGGGCGCTGCTGCCCGACCTCGAGGACGACATCCTGGAGTCCTACGAGGAGCACCACGTCGCCGACCTCCTCGTGATGGAGCTCTATGCGATGAGCCCTGAGGCCGAGCGCTTCGACGCCAAGACCACCGTGCTCATGGAGAACGTCCGCCACCACATCGCGGAGGAGGAGGACGAGTGGTTCCCCAAGGTCCGTGAGGCATTGGGGCGCAAGGTCCTCCAGGAGATCGGTGACGAGATGCTCGTAGCCAAGAAGAACGCGCCGCGCGAGCCCGCTCAGCCCAGCGCACTGAAGAAGACCATCGACGCGGTCATCTCCTGACCGGCTGACCGTCTTCCCGAGCAGCCCGGCAAGCGACTCAGCGCCTGTCGGGCTGCTCCGCGTAGCGGCCGGATCGCGATGCCCTCACCTCACAGGGTCGGCGGCCACGGGGGCGGCGGGATGGTGAGCCCCGGCGGCGGCTGACCGTGTGTGGACTCGTACCAGACCGCATACCCCGCGACGGCGGTCGGCAGGGTGGGGAAGATCCGGTCGCGGCCGATCCGGTCGAGGAAGCCGGCCGCGGCGAGAGGTGAGCGCAGGTCCTGCTTGACGCGGGCGAGGGCCAGCTCGACACCCATGTCCGCGAGGGTGAGCCGCAGCGACTCCAGGGCGTCGACAGCCGTCACGTCCACCTCGACATTCGCTTCCACATTGAGCAGCAGCCAGTAGACGGGACCCACCTTCTGCGCCTGGTTCACGCTGTCCAGCGCCCGCGTGAGGAAGTCGGCCGAGTTGGCGAAGAACAGCGGCGAGTCGTACCGATAGACCACCAGCCCGGGGACCTGCAGGGCCTCGGGGTAGTCGTCGATGTCGTGCATCCCGGCCACACCGGGGACGTAGCCCAGCACGCCGTCGTGGGGGTGCACGATCCGACGCAGCAGGTCGAGCAGTGACAACGCGATCGCCGCGCCGATCCCGCCCAGCACCCCGAGGACGAGCACCGCGACCGTGGTCGACACCGCAAGGACGAGCTCGCTGCCGCGGAAGGTCGCGAACCGCCGGAACTCGGCGATGTCGATGAGCCGGATGGCGGCGAACACCACCAGCCCGCCGAGGGCCGCCTGCGGGAAGGCGCCGAGCACCGGCCCCAGCCAGAGCAGCGTCGCCAGCACGAGCAGCATCGAGACGAGCGAATGCAGCTGGGTGCGGCCACCCACGGTGTCGGCGATCGCGGTGCGGCTGCCGCTCGAGCTGACCGGGAAACCCTGGAACAGGCCGGCGGCGATGTTCGCGCCACCGAGGGCGAGGAACTCCTGGTTGCTGTCGATGCGCTCCCGACGCCGCAGGGCGAAGGCCCGCCCGGTGAGGACGTTGTCGGAGTACGCCACCACAGCGACGCCCAGCGCCGCGGGCAGCAGACTCCACAGGTCGACCGAGGTCAGCTGCGGGACCTGCAGGCCGGGAAGTCCCTGCGGCACGTCCCCGACGACGGTGATCCCCTGCGAGGTCAGGTCGAAGAGCCGCACGACCGCAGCCGCCGCGAGCATCACGATGAGCGGCCCCGGCCAGCGACGCGCGAAGCGGTGGAAGACGAAGAGTACGACGACTGTCACCAGAGCCAGCGTCAGAGTGGGCAGGTGCGCATCAGCCAGGTTGGTCATCGCGAACCAGAGCTCGCCGAGCATGCTGCCTTCGACCTCGATCCCGGTGATCTTGTCGAGCTGGCTGACGATCATGAGGACGGCGATGCCCGCCATGTACCCGACGAGGACCGGCTTGGAGAGCAGCTCGGCGAGGAAACCGAGCCGGAAGAGGAAGCCCAGGACGCACAGCAGACCCACGGCGATCGCGAGCAGAGCGGCGACGTCGGTGCGGCTCACCGCCCCCGCGCCGGCAGCGAGGATCGCCGCGACCCCCGCCGCGGTCATCAGCGCGGTCGTCGACTCCGGACCGACCGAGAGCTGACGGGAGGTGCCGAGCACCGCATACATGAGCAGTGCAGGGACCACCGCCCAGAGGCCGGTGACCGGGGGCAGCCCGGCGACCTCCGTGTAGGCGAGCACCTGCGGGACGAGGTAGGCCGCGACGGTCACTCCCGCCACGACGTCGCCGCGCAGCCACCGCCGCTCATAGTGGTGCAGCACCGCCAACCCAGGCAGGAAGCGCGCCCAGCCGTGGGCCTCGCCGTTGCCGTTCCCTCCGTTGCCGTTCCTGCTCCGGGCGGCCATCACTCTCCTGCTCCCGGTGCCGCGCCCCCGTGGCGCGGCGTCGGCCCAAGTCTATTGAGCCGCTGGCTCGATGTGTGTTCACGGTTCTTCACGCGGCGTTTGCTCGGCCGCGGCGACAAGGTGTGGATGCAACGGGGTGATGGTCCCGGTTGAGTCACTCGTTGTCGGGCGGGTCGCGCGACTCCTCACCCTCCCGCGAGGGACGGTTCTGCGGTGGGTATCGGGGTCCATGACCACCGCAGAACCGTCCGTCGCGTGAGGAGGGGGCCCGGTCACCGTGTCACCATTGATGCCGAGGGCCGGCAACCGGACGAACCCCGGCCTTGAGGACTTCATGCAGACCACCGACCAGCTGACGATCCCCGTCACCGGGATGACGTGCGACTCGTGCGAGAAGCGCGTCAGCAAGGCGCTGCTTCGCCTGCCCGGGGTCGAGGGCGTCACCGTGTCCGCAGCCCGGGGCAGGGCCGACCTGCGCGGCCATGCACTGCCCGATCGAGCCCGCATCGAGGCGGCCGTCCGCCGCGCGGGATACGAACCCACGGCTCCACCGTGGCTCACCCGCGACCCGTCGGTATGGCGCACCGTCCTCGTCGCGGCGGTCGTCGTGGCGGCGCTGGCCTGGGTCGTGGTCACCTTCGCGCCGGGGGCGCTGACGGCGGGAATGGCGCGCCCCGAGCAGGGCGGCCTCCTCCTCGTGCTCGTGCTCGGTCTGACGGCCGGTGTCTCCACGTGCATGGCGATGGTCGGAGTCCTCGTCCTGGGCTTCTCCGCCGCGCATGCCGGTTCGCTCGCCGCCTCGGGCCGCACCGGGCTGTCCCTCATCACCCGACTCCGCCCGCAGCTGGCCTTCAACCTCGGCCGGATCGTCGGGTTCGGAATTCTGGGCGCCCTGCTCGGCGCCCTGGGCTCGACGATGAGCCTGCCGACCCGGGTCATGGCGATCGTCGTGCTGGCCGTCGCCGTTGTGATGTTCCTGCTCGGTGTCCGCCTCACCGGTCTCTCGCCCCGCGTCGCCGGCTGGTCACCACGGCTGCCCGGCGGGATCTCTCGTGTGCTCGGCGTCGACACCGCATCCGAGGGGTCCTACAGCCACGGCCGCACCGCACTGGTCGGCGCCGCGACGTTCTTCCTGCCCTGCGGGTTCACCCAGGCCGTGCAGATCTACGCGCTCTCGACCGCGTCCCCCGTGGCCGCAGGCCTCATCATGGCCACCTTCGCGATCGGCACCACACCGGGGCTGCTCGCCCTGGCCTCGGTGCCGGAGCTCACAACGGGTGCGCGACAGGCCACGGTGCTTCGGGTCGTGGGCGTCGTCGTCCTCGCGTTCGCCGTGCTCAACCTCTCGAGCAGCGCCAACCTGCTGGGGCTCTCGGACAGGACATCTCAGACGAGTGCCCTGGTGGCGACGGACAACGTCACGGTCCGCGACGGCATACAGACCGTCCGCATGACCCAGGTCACCGGCGGCTACGAGCCGGCCGACACGGTTCTGTACGCCGGGCTGCCGACCACCTGGGCCATCGAGAGCACCTCCCCGTTCGACTGCAGCGCCTTCATCCGCGTCCCCAGGCTGGGCGTCAGCGCCGACCTCGTCGAGGGTCCGAACACGGTGGACCTGCCGGCTCTCGATCCCGGGACGATCCCGTTCACCTGCGTCATGGGTATGTACTCCGGCACCTTGGTCGTCATCGACCAGCCTCCCGCCGCTACCGGCTGAAAGCTCGCGCCCACGACCCTGCGCTCAACGTCCGCGTGAAACTGCGACGCCAAACAAGGTGTGACTGAGCCGGG
>JBHEPF010000055.1:0-18443 GCA_046260445.1 Dermatophilaceae bacterium
ACGAAGACGTGCACCGCGATGTCGTCGGGAAGCGAGACGCCGCTCGACTCCGGCTGGCCCTCGCGGGCCGCGATCACGCGAGATCCCTCGCGGCGCACCGTTGCTCGGACACCGGGGGTGAGCCGGGCCGCGGTCAGGAGGGCCAGTGCCTCGGTGTCGACCTGGACCGGCTCACCGATCCGGCGGACGGTCACCACGACGGGATCATGGTCGGCAACGTCACTCATCGACACCATCCCGTCGAGGAAGCCCTCCCCCGGCTCCATCCCCAGCTCGTCCAGCCCGGGGATCGGGTTGCCGTATGGAGACTCCTTGACGCCGTCGAGCATGAGGAGGATCTTGCGTTCGACCCGCTCGGAGATGACGTGCTCCCAGCGGCAGGCCTCCTCGTGGACGTACTCCCACTCGAGGCCGATGACGTCGACGAGGAGCCGCTCCGCAAGGCGGTGCTTGCGCATGACCCGGACCGCGAGCGTGCGACCGTGGTCGGTCAGCTCCAGGTGCCGGTCGCCGGCGACGACGAGGAGACCGTCGCGCTCCATCCGGGCCACGGTCTGCGACACGGTCGGGCCGGAGTGGCCGAGCCGCTCGGCGATCCGCGCCCGGAGCGGCACGATGCCCTCTTCCTCCAGCTCATAGACCGTCCTCAAATACATCTCTGTGGTGTCGATGAGGTCTGTCACGTGCATAGCCTCTCATCCATGAAGACCTCTGTGGTGTGGCTGCGCCGCGACCTCCGCCTGGCCGACAACCCCGCTCTGCTCACTGCGGCGAGCGAGTCCGGCAAGGACGGGGTATGCGTCGCTGTCGTCCTCGACTCCGCTCTCCTCGGGCGAAGCGACCGACGCGCCGCTCGCTATCTCGCCTCCCTCCGGATGCTCGACGCGGACCTGGGCGGCGCCCTCACTGTGCTCCAGGGGCCACCGGAGCACGCGCTGCCGACGCTGGCCGAGGAGCTCGGCACCGATGCCGTGCACATCTCACGCGAGACCACGCCCTATGGCCGCCGACGTGACGCCCGCGTCGAGACCGCGTTGGCCGACATGGGCGTGGATCTGCGGGCGACCGGCACGCCCTATGCGGTCGGGCCAGGGTCGGTCCTCACCGGCGGTGGCACGCCCTACAAGGTGTTCACGCCGTTCTCCCGGGCCTGGCGGGAGCACGGGTGGGCGCGTCCCGCCGAGCGGCCGGACGCACGCTGGCTGCGTGCCGACTCCGGCATCGCCCTGGCCGAGGGGGCCTTGCCACATGACACCGACGACGAGTCCGCGGGCGAGAGCGCCGCATACGAGCGGTGGCGGAGGTTCCTCGACGATGACCTGGCGGGCTACGACGCCGACCGCAACCGACCCGACCTCGACACGACGAGCCGGATGTCGATCCCGTTGAAGTACGGCGAGATCCACCCGCGCACGATGCTGGCCGACCTGCTCGACCACGAGCTGTGGGGCAGCGACGACGTCGACCGCTTCGTCACCGAGCTGTGCTGGCGGGAGTTCTACGCCGACGTCCTCTGGCACCGACCTGACTCGGCCTGGCAGGACTGGAGCGGCACTCTGCGCGGCTTGTCCTACGCCGACCCCGCAGACCCGGACGTCGCCGCCGACATCGAGGCCTGGACGCTGGGCCGGACCGGATTCCCCATCGTCGACGCCGGCATGCGCCAGCTCGCCACCGAGGGGTGGATGCACAACCGGGTCCGGATGATCACCGCGAGCTTCCTCGTCAAGGATCTGCACGTCTGGTGGCCGGTGGGGGCCCGCCACTTCCTCGAGCACCTGCGCGATGGCGACATCGCGAGCAACAACCATGGCTGGCAGTGGGTCGCCGGCACCGGCACGGACGCCTCGCCCTACTTCCGGGTGTTCAACCCGGTCACCCAGGGGGGGCGGTTCGACCCGACCGGCGAATATGTGCGCCGTTGGGTTCCCGAGCTCGGGCACCTGCGCGGCAAGTCGGCTCACGAGCCGTGGAAGGCAGGCGACGGCTACACCCACGGGTACCCGGAGCGGATCGTCGACCACGCCGTCGAGCGCGAGAAGGCTCTCTCCCGCTACGAGTCGGCCCGCGGTTGAGCCCTACCGGTCGGCCTGCTCAGGACCGGACCGCGCGGGAGTCGTCGTCGAGGGTCTCGAGATCGCGGGTGCCCTTGCCGCGCGCGAAGAGGACGCCGAACGCGGCGGCGACGAAGAACATGACGACCCCGTAGACCGCGGGCGGCACGGCCATCTCCGTGCTCTGCAGCACCGTGATCGCCATGGCGATGGCGAGGGTGGAGTTGTGGATCCCGATCTCGAAGCTGCTGGCGATGGCCTGGGCCTCGCCGAGCCCGAGGAGGCGCGGGACCGCATACCCGATCGTGAGGGACAGGGCACAGAAGAGCGTCGCGATGATCCCCACCTCAGCGAGGTAGTCGAGGATGTTCTCCCGCTCGCCGAGGATGGCGCCGATGACGACGAGCACGAGGAGGAGGGCGGAGGCGATGCGCACCGGCTTGTCCATCCGCGCCGCGAAGTCCGGCGCCTTGCCGCGCACGAGCATCCCGATCGCGACGGGCACCAGGACGATGGCGAAGACCTGGACGAGCTTGCCGGTCTGCATCCCGACGCCGTTGTCCCCGTGGTCCCGCCCGGTGAGGCGGCCAGGATCATGAAGCCGACGGCCAGCAGGGGTGGCAGGTCGAAGAGGTGCACGAGGCCGAAGGCGATGAGCGGCAAGAGGATCACCTGGCAGCTCAGCGCCACGATAACGGCCTTCGGGGTCTCGGCGACCCGGCGGAAGTCACGCAGGGTGAGGAACAGTCCAAGCCCGAACATGATGACGGCGAGGGCGATGGGCAGTCCCACCGTGAGCAGCGCTGAGTCCATGGCGGCTCATTGAACCAGCGCGACGGCCCTCGTGGCAGGCTAAGCGCCATGGAGACTACGACGTCCGCGCGAACAGCTGTCGTCACCGGGGCCAGTAGTGGCATCGGTGCCGCCACCGCGAGGTCGCTGGCTGCGCAGGGGTTCCGGGTCGTCTGCGCCGCTCGCCGCGGCGAGCGGGTCGCCCTGCTCGCTGAGGAGATCGGCGGGGTCGCGGTGACCTGCGATGTGACGAGGGACGACGACGTCGCGGCTCTCGCTGACGCCGCCGGGCCCGTCGTCCACGTGCTCGTCAACAACGCCGGCGGCGCCCACGGCCTCGAGCCGGTGGCGGCGGCCGACCTCGACGCGTGGCAGACGATGTTCGACGTCAACGTCCTCGGGGTCGTGCGGGTGACGAAGGCGCTGCTCCCCGCGCTCGCGGCGGCCGGTGACGGGATCATCGTCAACGTCGGGTCGACGGCCGGGCGCATCGCCTACGAGGGCGGCGCCGGCTACACGGCGGCCAAGCACGGGCTGGCGGTTCTCACCGAGACCCTCCGCCTCGAGCTCTTCGACCAACCGGTGCGGGTCACCGAGATCGCCCCCGGCATGGTCCGCACCGAGGGTTTCTCCCTCACCCGCTTCAAGGGCGACCGGGACCGGGCCGACAGCGTCTATGCGGGGGTCGCCGACCCGCTCGTCGCCGAGGACGTCGCCGACGCGATCACCTGGATGGCGACCCGGCCCGCCCACGTCAACATCGATCTCCTCGTCATCAAGCCGCGGGCCCAGGCCGCGCAGCACAAGGTCGACCGGAAGGGCTGAGCCAGTCCCCTATGAGCGAGACCATCTTCACGTATGCCGCACCGCGTCTGAAGTTCGGATCCGGCGCGAGCAGCGAGATCGCCTTCGAGGCTTCGGCCCTCGGCGCGCGACGGGTCCTCATCGTCACCGACGACGGCGTCGCGGCCACCGGCCATCCCGCCCGCATCGCTGGGGAGCTCGAGGACGCAGGGTGTGAGACCGCCGTCTTCAGCGCGGTCCATGTCGAACCGACCGACGAGTCCATGCTCGTGGCCATCGGCTGGGCGCGCGAGCACGGCCCGTTCGACCTCATCGTCGCCGTTGGCGGCGGGTCGACGATCGACACGGCGAAGGCGGTCAACCTCCTCACGACCAACGACGGCGAGCTGGGCGACTACCTCAACCCCCCGGTGGGAGCGGGGCAGGCACCCGCACGGCCGCTGCTGCCCCTCATCGCCGTCCCGACGACGACGGGCACGGGCTCGGAGAGCACGACGATCTGTGTCCTCGACGTCCTCGCGCTCAAGGTCAAGACGGGGATCAGTCATCCCGCGCTGCGGCCCACGGTCGCGATCGTCGACCCGGACCTCACGATGACCCAGCCCCCCGGCGTCACCGCGGCGGCCGGTCTCGACATCCTCTGTCACGCCCTCGAGTCGTACACCGCTCGGCCGTACACCGCATACCCCCGCAAGCGACCGGAGCAGCGGGTGCCGTACTGCGGCGCGAACCCCATCGCGGATGTCTTCTGCGAGAAGGCGATCGGTCTGCTCGCCGGGTCGTTCCGCACGGCGTTCCGCGACGGCGACGACGTTCAGGCCCGGCAGGACATGGCCCTCGCGGCGACGCTGGCCGGCCTGGGCTTCGGCAACGCCGGGGTGCACATCCCGCACGCGAACGCCTATCCCATCGCCGGCAACGTCCGCGACTACCGGCCGGCCGGCTATCCGGGTGTTGAGCCGCTGGTGCCGCACGGGATGGCGGTGGCGCTCACCGCGCCTGCCGCGTTCGAGCTGACGTATGCGAGCGCCCCCGACCGCCATGACCGTCTCGCCGAGCTGCTGTCGGGTGGGCAGGCCCCGGATGGTCCCCGCGAGACGCTGCTGTCGACCTTGGTGCGTGAGCTCATGACCGACCTCGAGCTGCCGACCCGGTTGGGCGACGTGGGCTATGACGCCGGCGACATCGGCACCCTCGTCGAGGGATCCCTGCGCCAGCAACGGCTGCTCGCGACGGCGCCACTCGATGTCGGGCCCGCGGAGCTGATGGGTGTCTTCCGCGCCTCGCTCTGAGGCCGACCGCTGAGTTGCCTCAGAACAGGGAATCGGCTCAGAACGGGATGGTGGGGTCCGGGATGCGAGTGCGGGCGCTCGCGACGACCCCGTTCTCGGGGTCATGGACGTGGTCGCCGGTCGGCACCGGCACTCGGTCGTCGCCGTTGTCCGGCTCGGGGGGTGGCCCGATGGACGTGAAGGCCGGGTCGTGCACCCCGAGGCAGATGTCGGCCACCGTGGTCCGCATCGCCCCCGTGACCGCGTGGATCCACCACGTCACTGCGGTGTCCGGGTCGAGGAGGTAGCGCCATTCCTTCTGCTGCTTGGTCCGGTGATGGAAGCGGCAGAGCCCAGCGAGATTGGCACCGCTCGTGGCGCCGTTCCGGTCGAAGGAGGTCGCATGGTCGAGGTCGCATCCCGTCGCCGGCCGGGTGCACCCGAAGGCGCGGCACCGTCCGTCGCGGACCTGGATCATCCTCCGCATCGCCGTCGGTGGCCGGTAGCCCTCGTGGATGTGGGACACCAGCGTCCCCCGGGCGGAGTCGAGGATCGCGGTCGAGATCACCGTCCCCAGCTCGCACGTCAGCGCCTGCACGACGTCCGGTGGGATATATCCGAGACCGGGCAGGTGCACCCCTGACAGCCACCAGCGATGGGTGGACGGGCTCGTGCCCGCTGGCGCTGCCCCGCAGGAGCGGGAGCCGGACTGGGACGTGGGCTGGGGCTCGGGTCGAGGATGAGCAGCCCAGTCGGGCACCCGCAGCGGCGCGGATCCCGGTCCGCGGTAGCGACCATCGGCCTCTCCCGGGAGGTCCGCGCCGGCAGCGGCCGTGCGGCCACCCGGGCCCGGGTCCTCCGGGTCGGGCGCGGGGACAGGTGTCTCACCGGTCGCGGCATAGGCACTCGTGACGACCGGGACGCCGAGCGTGACGTGGGTGGTGACTGTGACGTCGCTGAGGAGCAGGTCGACGAACGCGTCGCACCGGGCCTGGTCGAGCGTCAGGCTGGGGTCAAGGACGATGTAGTCCTTGGCCAGGGTCGTTGCGGCCTCCCAGATGGCAGCGGCCTTCTCGGTCGGGACCCGGGCGGTGATCTCCGACAGGCCGGGGTCGCACTCCCACCGCTCGATCGCTCGCCTGGCTCGGTTCTTGCGAGCCGTGTCGGGGAGCAAGTCGGGCTTGATCCTGCCGAGCGCGTACCGCGTCAGCGCCTTCAGCCTCGTCGGGTCGCCCGTGGCCAGACGGTTCGACAACCAGGCATCGACCGCACGGATCGTCTCGTCATCGGCGCCGGCGTCACGCAGCACCTCCAGGGCGCACAGTGCCTGCCAGAGCTCGAGGTGACCGTCGGCGACGGCGGCGACAGTGTGCGGCATGACCGAGGACAGGTCCGCCGACCGGGTCACCCTGGTGTCCGCCGTCCGTGCGGCGATGCGGAGCAGATGACCGACTGCGGGAGCGGCCCACTCGTCCACGAACCCGCGAGCGCGGATCGATGTCGCGCCCCTCTCAGGATGACCCGCGTCGTCGTGGGTCTCGCGGCGGGCGTAGCCGGCGATCGAAGCGACCCCCACCGCCGAAGCCGCGCGCTCGAGCAGCGCTGCCGACTCGACCACCGCGGCGAGGTCATCCATGCCCACCCGCTGCTCCGCACCCGCATCGACCACCGTGGCGAACAGCTCGCGCACCATCGCCCGCGCTCCGTCCAGAGCGGCGATGACGTCACCGACCGGGCCACCGAAGGGGTTGTCCGGCGCGAGGCCCCAGCGGCACTCGTCGTCCAACCCGAGCTCGTCGGCGGACGTGACGACCGGGTGCTCTACAGGCCTGGCACACGGCCAGGCCTCGGTCGGCCTCGTCGTCGATGTCGTCATGTCCCGATCCTTCGTCTTCCACGTGCCGCCGGACGCCTGCCTTCTTCGCGCCCTCGATCTGATGTTCTATTCTATCTCAGAAAGCACGAGCCTCACAAGGCTTCAAGTGCACCGAATATCACTCAACAACAACGATATTCACTGTATACGTGAGTCCCCAGCAGGCACCCTGCAACTCTGCCAGATCGCACTGACAGCACGCACCGGCTCAGGGCTGGCGCCGGGTGACCGCCCACGAAGCGGCGTCGTCCAGGGTGCCGTCCCCGACTCGCGTGTAGACGATGCGGTCGTGCAGGCGGCTGCGGCGACCGGCCCAGAGCTCGACCTCGTGGGCGCGTACCCGCCAGCCACAGAAGTCCTCCGGCATGGGCACGGCGTCCTCGTCACTGCTCTCGGGGTAGCGCGCGGCCCACTCCTCGAACGACGTCTCGAGCGCCTCCCGGCTCTCGATCGGGTGTGACTGGAGCGAGGCGCATGCCGCGATCTGCGAGCCGTAGGGCCGCGTCCGCCAGTAGTCGAGGAGCTCGTCGGCGCCGATCGACTCGGCCACCCCCCGGAACCGGATCGCCCGGAACAGACCCGGCCAGGTGTACGCCAAGGCGATGTGGGACGAGGCGGCGATCTCGGCCGCCTTCGTCGAGTGCAGCGACGAGACGAACCCCGGTCCCCGGTCGTCGAGGAAGCGCGCGAGGACGGTGCGCACGTTCGGCACGCCGTCCACGTCGACCGTCGCCACGCTCACCGCCGTCGGTTCGGCGAAGCCCGGCGTCACCTCCGCAGCGGCGATCGCCTCCGCGACCCAGCTGCGGATCTGCTGCCAGGGGGTCGCTGCCACCGTCGCAGCGTCGATTCCCTCGCTGTTGTAGTCCGTCCGGGGGTATCCGCTGAGGTCGCTCACGCCCGTCAGCCTATTACCGGTGCGCGGGACTCTCGATTTCACCTGACCCTGCGGCAGTGGACACTGGCGGTGGGCACCGGCGGTGCACAATGACAGTGCACAATTGCCTGGCACGATGCCGACCACTCAACGGCGCCGCGCCACGGCCCCTCACGAACGTGCACCCCGGCGAGCACGGCACCCCACGAACACGGCAGATGGAGACCCCATGAGCGACACCGACGTCAAGCACGGCCTGGAAGGCGTCATCGCCTTCGAGTCCGCGATCGCCGAGCCGGACCGCGAGGGCGGAGCCCTGCGCTACCGTGGGGTCGACATCAACGATCTCGTGGGCCGCGTCGGCTTCGGACAGGTGTGGGGTCTGCTCGTCGACAACGAGATGAACCCGGGCCTGCCCCCGGCCGAGCCGTTCCCCCTGCCGATCCACTCCGGGGACGTCCGGGTCGACGTCCAGGCGGCCCTCGCGATGCTCGCGCCGCTCTGGGGCTTCAAGCCGGTGCTCGACATCAGTCCGGAGGAGGTCCGCGACAACCTGGCCCGCGCCTCGGTCATGGCGCTGTCCTTCGTCGCCCAGTCGGCGCACGGACAGTCCTCGCCCATGGTGCCGCAGTCCCGGGTCGACGAGGGCCGGACGATCACCGAGCGCTTCATGATCCGCTGGCGCGGCGAGCCGGACCCCAAGCACGTCGAGGCGGTCGACGCCTACTGGGTCTCCGCAGCCGAGCACGGCATGAACGCCTCGACCTTCACCGCCCGTGTCATCGCCTCGACCGGCGCCGACGTCGCGGCCTGCCTCTCCGGTGCGGTGGGTGCCATGAGCGGCCCGCTCCACGGTGGAGCGCCGTCGCGCGTCCTGCACATGATCGAGGGGGTGGAGCAGACCGGCGATGCCGGCGCATACATCCGCGGTGTGCTCGACCGGGGCGAGCGGCTCATGGGCTTCGGCCACCGCGTCTACCGAGCCGAGGACCCCCGGGCGAAGGTCCTGCGCGCGACCTGCGAGCGGCTCGGCGCGGCGCGCTATGAGGTCGCCGCCGCGCTCGAGAAGGCCGCGCTCGACGAGCTCCACGCCCGCCGTCCCGACCGTGTCCTCGCGACGAACGTCGAGTTCTGGGCCGCGGTCCTCCTCGACTTCGCCGAGGTGCCGGCACAGATGTTCACCCCGATGTTCTCGTGCGCGCGCACCGCGGGATGGTCGGCCCATGTCCTCGAGCAGAAGAAGACCGGCCGCCTCATCCGCCCGTCTGCGCGATACATCGGCGAAGGCCCGCGCAGCATCGAGTCGATCGCCGGCTGGCACGACTGACCAGCGCGAGATCGACGGCGGGCGTTCCGGGGACTGGACCCGGGCGCGCGACCGGGCCGGGACCTTGCCACACTGGAGGGCGTGACTGAGACACCGGCCCTGACCATCCCCTCCGACCTGCTCCCCGGCGACGGGCGGTTCGGATGCGGTCCGAGCAAGGTCCGCCCCGAGCAGGTCGACTACCTCGCCTCGATCGGCACGACGATCCTCGGCACCTCCCACCGCCAGGCGCCGGTGAAGAACCTCGTCGGTGCGGTCCGCTCCGGGCTGCGCGACCTGTTCTCCCTCCCCGAGGGCTACGAGGTCGTGCTCGGCAACGGCGGCTCGACCGCCTTCTGGGACATCGCCGCGTTCGGCCTGGTCCGGGACCGTGCGCAGCACTGCGCGTTCGGCGAGTTCTCGGCGAAGTTCGGCAACGTCACGTCGGCAGCGCCGTTCCTCGGCGAGTCCTCGATCATCAAGGCGGAGCCGGGCACGCTCGCCTCCCCCGTGGCAGAGTCCGGCATCGACGCGTATGCGTGGGCCCACAACGAGACCTCGACCGGCGTCATGGCTCCGGTCCGGCGGGTCGAGGGTGCGGACGACGGGGCGCTCGTCCTCATCGACGCGACCTCGGGTGCCGGTGGGCTGCCGGTCGACATCACCCAGGCCGACGTCTACTACTTCGCGCCGCAGAAGTCCTTCGCATCCGACGGTGGCCTCTGGGTCGGACTCTTCTCCCCCGCCGCCCTCGCGCGCGTCGACGAGATCACCGCCTCCGGCCGCTGGGTGCCGGACTTCTTCAGCCTCCCCACCGCGATCGACAACTCCCGCAAGGACCAGACCTACAACACCCCTGCCGTCGCGACCCTGGCCATGTTCGCCAACCAGCTCGAGTGGCTCAACGGCAACGGTGGTCTCACGTGGGCGGTCGAGCGGACTGCGGACTCCTCCGGGCGCATCTACGACTGGGCCGAGACGACGGACTACACCACGCCGTTCGTCGCAGCCCCGGCTGAGCGCAGCCAGGTCGTCGCGACGGTCGACTTCGACTCCGCCGTCGACGCGGCCGCCGTCGCGAAGACGCTGCGGGCCAACGGCGTCGTGGACGTCGAGCCGTACCGCAAGCTCGGCCGCAACCAGCTGCGCATCGCGACGTTCCCCGCGATCGAGCCCGACGACGTGAGCGGGCTGCTGCGCTGCATCGACTACGTCGTGAGCGAGACGCGGGTCTGAGCGCTCAGCTCTCCGGACAGGTGAGCCCCGGCGCGTCCGGCGCGACCGTCCTCGCCCACCACTGCACGAGAGTCGTGGCCTCGATGGTCGCGTCCGCATAGCTCCCGGTGGCCGAACGGGCGGACAGGCCCAGTGCATACCGCTGCCCGGCCACCTGCCCGTCACCGAGCTGACGGAGGACGTACGCGCCGTCCGGCTCCGGGCCCCAGCCCCCTTTGAGGTGGGCCGACTCGAGCGCGCCGATCCCCCACCGCTGGTCCAGGGCGACCCGGCTCATCTCCGCGCGGACCCGGCCGGCCGGCGACGAATCCGGTTCACACATCACATCGCTCGCGAAGCGTGCCTGCGACTGGTTGCTCCACTGGGTCTGGCCGAAGGCTGAGAACGGCGGACGCACGTCAGCGTGCTCGGTCCGTGCCTCCGGCGACCCGTATGCGTCGAGCACCTTGTCGACGTCGCTCGCCGCCTCCTCGGGTGGGCCGAGCGCGGTCCAGAGCGCGAGCGCTGCGGCGTTGTCACTGCGGGTGATGGCGGCGCCGATCTGCTGCCAGGTCCCGTCGTCGGGCACTTCGGTCGCTGCGGCGATCGCGAGCGGCACCTTGATCGTCGACCAGGCCGTCTCGCCCGGCGGCGAACCGAGGACATGGAGGCCGTCCGCGTCGACCCAGGCCAGCGCATACTGCCCGCCGAGCCGGGCGGTGCGGTCGGCGAAGGCGGCTGCGAGAGCCGGATCGGGCGGGACGACGGTCAGGGTCGATGGGGTGGTCGGTGAGGCTCTCGTCGGCGGCGTCGTGGCGCGGGGAGCGGTGGTCGTCGCCGACCCGGGCTCGGACGCCGCAGCCGGCCCGGGAGCGAGGTGGCCGGTGTGGACACCGAGCCAGGCGAGGGCGCCGATGAGTCCGACCATAAGGACGGTCAGCAGGGTTGCGCCGGCGCACTCCCGGTCCAGGCCGACCATGGGGTCCGTCGACCGTGGCGATCAGGTCGCCGGAGCGAGGTAGACGACGGCGTTGTTGCCGCCGGTGCACCGGACCGGGTTCGTGAACTCACAGGTGAGGTCGTAGTCCAGACCGGTGACCGGTGAGGAGACGCCGCTCAGCGCGACCTCGCCCGTGACCGGCTGCTCGACATCGGCGAAGGCGCGGCCGACGTTCTCGGCGAAGGGGCACGACGTCGTGGTGTTGCCGCGGTAGACGACGAAGCTCCCGACGTTGTTGCACCCCTGGGCCGAGCCGGGCAGCTCGATCGGGCTCGGGGTCGACGTCTCAGTCGGGGTCTCGGTCGGCGTCTCCGTCGGAGTGTCGGTCGGAGTGTCGGCCGGACTCGGCGCCGTGCCGTCGGTCGGCGCCGGGCTGCTCGCCGCGGGCGTGGCCGGGGCGGAGGCCGTGGTCTGGTCGCTGTCCGGTCGCAGGACCCAGAAGACGAGCAGCGCGATGAGCACGACCCCGGCGACCGCCGCCGCGATCATCCCGGCCGGTGGACCGGACCGGGGTGGAGGCGGCTGTTGGGCCGGCGCGTACGGGATGGCCCAGGCGTCGTCCTGCCCTGGCTCGTCCGGCTGGGCCGCACCCGGCTCGTCCTCCGGGGCATCGCTGAGGAAAGCACCGCAGCCGCCGCAGTACTGGTCGTCGGGGCCGAGCGCATACCCGCAGTTTGAGCACACCATTAGAGGAACGCTGCCACGAGGGCGATCGCGAGGACAACTCCGAGGACCCCGAGGGTGAGGTTGCGGCGGGTGCGGGCGTTCATCGGACCGCCTGCGGCACGGGCTCACTCACGGGCGGGCGCGCCGGGCTGGTCGAGATGAGCAGGCGGGGGCGACGCTGGGTCTCGAAGCTCACGCGGACATTCTCGCTCCTGGCGAGGTAGACCGCCACGCCGACCAGGACCAGGCCGACGGCGATCGGCCCGACGGCGATGGTCCAGCGGGCGCCGAACGTGTCGCCGATCCAGCCGATGATCGGGGCGCCGACGGGTGTGCCACCCATGAAGATCGCCATGTAGAGCGCCATGACGCGCCCGCGAACGAGGGGGTCCACCCGGGTCTGGACCATGGCGTTCGCCGTGGTCAGCGCCGTGAGCGAGGCGAAGCCGACGGCGACCAGGGTGATGGCGAAGGTCACATAGGAGGGCGCGAGCGCGGAGGCGGTGCTCGCGGCCGTGAACCCGACGAGGGCCAGCAGGAGGGTGCGCAGCCGGGCGGTGCCCCGGCGCGCGGACATGAGCGCACCGGTCAGGGAGCCGACCGCGATGATCGAGCCGAGCAGGCCGAACTCCGTCGGCCCCTTGTCGAACACCGTCGTCGCCATGAGTGCGGTCGTGATCTG
Organism: Dermatophilaceae bacterium; assembly: GCA_046260445.1. Lineage (GTDB taxonomy): Bacteria > Actinomycetota > Actinomycetes > Actinomycetales > Dermatophilaceae > F2B08. Next base: position 12,544 of record JBHEPF010000055.1, read on the forward strand.
GAAGTTCATCCCGAACGTGCCGAAGACGAACACCAGCAGCATGACGAGCTGGATGTCGGGCCGGCGCTTGACGTAGGCCAGCCCGTCGCGGATGGCGCCCCGGCCGCGGGCGAGCGGTGTCGGGTGCATCTCGCTCGGGCGCAGCACGGCAAGGCAGGCGATGACCGCGAGGAACGAGATGGCGTTGATGAGGAAGGCCACCCCGGTGCCCCACAGCGCGATGATGAGCCCGGCGACGCCGGGGCCGATGAGGCGCCCGGCGTTGAAGGACGCGCTGTTGAGCGCTACCGCATTGGCGAGGGTGTCCTTGGGCACCATCTCCGAGACGATCGTCTGGCGGGCGGGGTTGTCGACGGCCATCGTCGACCCGAGCAGCGCGGCGAGGACGAACATCATCCACAGCTGCATCGTGCCGGTGAAGACGAGCACGGCTGTGAGGGCCATGAGCGTGGCCATGAAGGTCTGGGTCGCAATGAGGATGCGCCGCTTGGGGAAGCGGTCGGCGATCATCCCGGTGAACGGCGCGAGCAGCAGGAACGGCGCGAACTGCAGGCCCACGACGAGCCCGAGGGCCTGCGAGGAGTAGTCGGTCAGCTCGGTGAGGACGAGCCAGTTCTGCGCAACGGCCCCCATCCACGTGCCGATGTTGGAGATGAAGGCGCCGCTCGCATACAGCCGGTAGTTGCGGACCTCGAGGGCGCGGAAGGTGGGGCTCATGAGGTCGCGATCCTCTCGAGCAGCGGCAGGGCCGCCTCGAGCCGCTCGATCTCGTCGGGGCTGAGCCGGCCCAGCCGCACCGTCATCCACTCGTCCCGCGCCCGGCGGGTCTCGGCGAGGAGCTGCCGTCCGGCGTCGGTGATGGTGAGGATGACGCGCCGACCGTCGGCAGGGTCGCCGGAGCGGTCGATCCAGCCGGCATCGGCGAGGGCGCTGACCGTCCGGGACATCGCCGGGGCGCTCACCCGCTCCCACTCGGCCAGCTCGCCCACCGTCGCCGGACCGCACCCGATCCGGCTCAGCGCGGCGAACTGGTGCGGTGCGACGGCGACGACGCTCTCGAAGCGGTTGCGCCGGGCAATCCGCAGGCAGGCAAGGCGCAGGTCCGTCGCGAGGTGCGACGGACCTGGGTGCTGCGGCGTGATCGCCGGCGTGGGCTCGGATGACATGTCACACATATAGTTGCATAAACTAATTACCTAACGCAACTATTCCACCCGATCCCGGTTCGAAGTGACGGTGCGGTGGCTCAGACGCCGAGGAGGGCGCGGACCGAGTCGATGCCGAAGTAGATGACGAAGAGCACCGAGATGACCCACATGAGCGGGTGGACCGCCCGGAACTTGCCGCGCGCGACCTTGATGACGACGTAGGCGATGAAGCCTGCGCCGATACCCGCGGTGATGGAGTAGGTGAACGGCATGAGGACGATGGTGAGGAAGGCCGGAAGGGCGATCTCGAGGTCGTCCCACTCGATGTCCTTGACCTGCTGCATCATGAGGAAGCCGACGAGGACGAGCGCGGGGACGGCCGCCTCGCTCGGGATGATCCGCACGATGGGCGCGAAGACCATCGACAGCAGGAAGAGCGCGCCCGTGACGACCGCGGCGAGGCCGGTCCGGGCGCCCTCGCCGACACCGGAGGCGGACTCGATGTAGGACGTGTTCGACGAGACCGCGGCCGCGCCGCCGGCCGCCGCGGCGAGCGAGTCGACGATGAGGATCTTGTCGGTCCGCGGCGGGGTGCCGTTCTCGTCGAGCAGGCCGGCCTCGGCGCCGATCGCCGTCATCGTGCCCATGGTGTCGAAGAAGTCGGCGAGCATGAGCGTGAAGATGAGGAGGACGGCCGCGATGAAACCGACGTTGCGGAACGAGCCGAGCAGGCTGAACTGGCCGAGCGTCGTGAGGGTCGGGACACCGAGGACGGCGTCCGGCAGCTGGGGAACGTTGAGGTTCCACCCCGTGGGGTTCACGGTGTCCCCCGAGACCTGGGGGCCGATCTTGGCGACCGCCTCGACGATGATCGCGAGCACCGTCGTCACGACGATGGCGATGAGGATCGACCCCTTGACCTTGCGCACCCAGAGGATGACGAGCAGGACGAGGCCGAGGACGAAGACGAACGTCGGCCAGCCGTTGACGAACCCGTCGGTGCCCAGCTGGACCGGAACCGGACCCTCGGGCGTGCGGCGGACGAACCCGGCGTCGACGAACCCGATGAGCGCGATGAACAGCCCGATCCCGACCGAGATCGCGACCTTGAGCTGGGTCGGCACGGCGCGGAAGACGGCCTGCCGGAAGCCGGTGAGCACGAGGACGAGGATGATGAGGCCCTCGAGCACGACCAGGCCCATCGCGTCCGCCCAGGTCATCTGCGAGGCGATCGCGTATGCGACGAACGCGTTGAGCCCGAGCCCGGCGGCCAGGGCGAGGGGATAGTTCGCGACGACGCCCATCATGATCGACATCACGCCGGCGACGAGGGCCGTGCCGGCCGCGATCGCGGGCAGGTTGGACCCGTCACCCGGGCCGCCGCCGAGGAAGTCGCCCTGCGCGTCGGGCGCGAAGCCGAGGATGAGCGGGTTGAGCACGATGATGTAGGCCATCGTGAAGAACGTGACGACGCCGCCGCGGATCTCGCGCGCCACGGTCGAGCCGCGGGCGCTGATCTCGAAGAAGCGGTCGATCGAGGACCCGGCCGGCCCCGAGTCGGTTGCGGGGTGGGGCGATGTCCGTGAGGACTTCGAGGACGGCGATGACGGCGACATGGCGCACACACTAGGGCGTCCGGGACCACGCTCGTGACACCGGTCCACGACTTCGCCGAGGGCACGATGTGAGGCCACCGCCGGGGGAACCTAGAGTAGGCGTATGCGCGAGGACCCTGCCCCGCCCTCCGGGACCTCCCCGGAGAGCGACGTGCACGATCCGCAGTACCCCGCGCTCCCCGTGAAGACGGCCACCGTCATCAAGATCGGGATGCTGGTCTGGGCGGTCGTGCTCGTGGTCACGCTCGCCGTGCCCGAGCTGCGCACCGGTGAGCGCGGCTGGTGGCCGTGGACCGCCGTGGCCGGGCTCATCCTCGGCATCATCGGGTACCTGTACGTGCGCCGCGGCCGCGGCAACGCCGCCGGGGTGGAGTGACCCTCAGCGGACGATGTCGAGGCGGCTGTCGTCGACGATCGGGGTGCCCATGGGCTCAGGCCTCGGCGCCGGGGCGTCGGTCTCGGAGTGGGCGCCGCAGCCGTGGTCGAGCGTGACCGCCCGCCCGTCGCTCGGGGACCACTCGTTGGCACACACGCCGAACACCGCACGCAGGGCGCCGGCCATCGGCACGAAGTAGCCGCACGAGCGACACTTGGCCGGAGACTTCACGGCGATGTCGGACTCGGGGCCGCCGACGCCCTCGACCCAGCGCGTCGCTGCGGCCTCGCGCCCGTCCGGGGAGAGCACCCGGACCCGACCGAGGCCGAGCTCGAAGAGGGCCACCTGGTCGGCCTCCTCGTCGCCGGTCGCCTCGAAGCCGAACATGAGATGGGGGTCCTCCTCGACCTTGGGCAGCACGTCACCCGGGCCGATGTCGCCCGGAGCGAGCCGCTCCGAGTAGGGAACCCACGACGGAGAGAGCAGCGCCCCCGGGCCGGGGACCAGCGTGGTCTCACAGACCGTCGCGACCTTGCCCCGGGGCACCCGTGCGACGGAGACGGCCCACGCCCAGCCCGGGTACCCGGCTGCCGTGCACACGAAGAAGTGGGTCCCGAGGCGCTCTGCGTCCTGGGTCATCCCGATGTGGTCACCGACCGTGTCCGGCTCGGCGATCGCAACGGCAGCGGCCCGGGCGGCGTCGGCAGCCTCGAGGAGGATCTTGTCGGTCTTGGGCTCGGGCACGCAGCTCAGCTCTCGATCTCGCTGGCGATGACGCGCAGCACCTGAGCGACCTTGTTGCCATGGTCCTTGTCGGGGTAGTGCCCGCGCCGCAGGGAGGTGGAGACGTTGTCGAGCAGCTGCATGACATCCTCGACGATGACGACCATCTCCTCGGCCGGCTTGCGGTCTCGGGCCTTGCGGGCAGCGGCGACACTGGGAGCCGGGTCGAGCAGGTGCACCGCCAGGGCCTGCGCTCCGCGACGACCCTCCGCGACCGAGAACTCGATGCGCTGGCCGCCCTTCAGCGCCGTGACGCCGTCGGGCAACGCACTCGACGGGACGAAGATGTCGCCGCCCTCATCGCTGCTGACGAAACCGAACCCCTTGTCGGAGTCGAAGAACTTGACCTTGCCGGTGGGCACGTGACTGACCTCTGTGAATGGGGAACGTCTCAGGGATGGAGGCGCCGGGCGCATTGGGCTTCCCGGCACCGCTCAGTCTACGGCGAACACGGGTATGCGGTCGCCGGAATTGCGGTCGCCGACACCGCACGAGGTGAGCACGGCATACGGTGTGTGTATGCAGGAGCCGGCTCGATCGTTCGCGGATGACATCCGCGCACGATCCGACAGCGACCTCGCGACGCTCCTGTTGCTCCGACCCGACCTCGCCCGCCCGGCACCGGCGGACGTGAGCGGGGTCGCCGCCCGGGCCGGCACGCTCGCGAGCACAGCGCGGGCGATCGACGCACTCGACCGCCGGCAGCTGTCCCTGCTCGAGGCGGCCGTCCTGCTCCGTCCGCCCGTCACCGTCGACGGGCTCCAGACCCTGCTCGGCGGGGTCCTCGACCCGGCCGAGCTCGAGGACGCCCTCGACGACCTCTGGCGACGGGGGCTGCTCTGGCAGGACGAGGAGGGGCCACGCCCGGTGTCGGCCGTCGTCGACACGCTCGGGCCCTACCCGGCCGGGCTGGGTCCGCCCGCAGCCGACGTCGGCGCCACCACGCTTGGCGCGGACGAGCTGAGCGGCGCCCCACCCGAGGTGCATGCCGTCCTCGGGGCCCTCACCTGGGGCCCACCCGTGGCCGAGCAGCCTGCCGCGGGTCCGCGCACCCGCACGGCCGACGCCATCCGATGGCTGGCCGAGCACGACGCACTCGGCGCGACCGAGGCCGGAGCGCTCATCGTCCCACGCGAGCTCGGCCTGTCCCTGCGTGAAGGCCGGTCCCACCGCTCCGCCGACCTGAGGTCGCCGGTGCCGGTGTCGGCAGCGGCGCCCCTCCGGGAGCAGGTCAACGCTGCCGCCGGAAGCGCTGCCGCCGAGCTGATCGCCCACTGTGAGGAGCTGCTCGTGCTGCTCGCCGCCGACCCGGCCCCCGTCCTCAAGGGGGGCGGCCTCTCGGTGCGTGAGCTGCGCACCCTCGCACGGTCGGTCGATGTCGACCTCCCGCACGCGGCATACCTTGTCGAGCTCCTCGTCGGAGCCGAGCTGGTCGCCGACGATGGAGAGCTCGAGCCCCACTTCGTCCCCACGGCGGACTATGACGCCTGGCGCCAGGCGCCCCCGGCGCAGCAGTGGGCCCGGCTCGCATGGGCGTGGTGGACCTCGACCCGCACCTTGCACCTGCTCCCCGCCTCCGGGACCGGAACCTTGGGAGCCGAGCTCACCTGGCCACCCATCCGTGCGCTGCGGCAGGACGTCGTGCGCCAGTTCGCCGCCGCGGCGGACCGGGCCCTCACCGCCCCGGACGTGGAGGCGGCGCTCCGCTTCGCCCGGCCCCGCCGACTGCCGCGCGACCTGCGCGCCGTCGTCGACGTCACCCTGGCCGAGTCGGGTCGGCTCGGGGTGATCGGCCTGGGGTCCCTGTCGGATGCCGGCCGTCGGCTCCCGGCCGCGAACGCCGCTGACGATCTCGACAACGCGATTCATCCCCACCTGCCGACTCCGGTCGACCACGTGATCCTGCAGGGCGATCTCACCGCGGTCGCTCCCGGTCCTCTCATCGGTCCCCTCGCCGACATCATGCGGCTCTGCTCC
>JBHEPF010000060.1:0-6564 GCA_046260445.1 Dermatophilaceae bacterium
GGACCATCGTCATGAACTCATCGATGGACACGTCCGCATGGCCGTCATTCACCAGGGCGAGCCGTTCCACGCCGAACTCCTCGAGCTCGACTGCCCGGCCACCGTGGGCCGCCAAGTACAGGCTGCGGTAGCGGCGCGCGACGACGGGCAACGAGAAGTCCGCCAGCATGCGCTCCCGGGCGGCCGCACCCATGGCGGCCCGGCGGGGCGCATCGCGCAACAGGGCCAGGAGGGCGTCGGCGAACGCCTCCGGATCCCGCGGGGGCACGACCACTCCGGCGACTCCGTCCGTACCCGTCACCTCCGCGACACCGCCCACGTCGGTGTTGACCGTCGGGCGTCCGGACATCATGGCCTCGATCACCGTGAACGGCAGTCCCTCGGAGATGCTCGAAAGGGCCACCACCTGTCCGGCCTCGATGGCCGGCCGGGCCGAGGCCGCCGGGCCTTCGAAGGTGATCGTCGCCGCCAGAGCGAGCTCCTCGATGCGCTGCTCGAGTGAGGCCCGGTAGGCGGCGTTGACGGGCGGAGTCGGGCCGAAGAGCCGGAGGCGTGCCTCAGGCAGTTGGGCGTGCACGAGCGCGAACGAGTCGATCATCGTGTGCAGGTCCTTGAGCGGATCGATCCGCCCGACGAACGAGACCACGGGTTCGGCCGGCTCACCCTCCACCGCCGGGAAGGACGCGGGATCGGCCCCGTTGGGAATGGGGAGGACCTTCGCGGGATCGGCGCCGAGCCGGCTCGCCCACCGGCTGTTGAACCGGCTGACGGGAGAGATGAAGGCCGCCTCCCGGTAGGCCAACTGGCAGATCGCACGGGTGAACGCCATGGTGACGTACCGCACCACCCACTCCCAGTTGGCCGCGGTCAGCGCGAGGTACCGCTCGCGCAGGTAGACGCCATGCTCGGTGAGGACGAACGGCGTGTCATCGCGCCAGCGGCGCGCCATGGCAATGAGTGCCGCCGCCCCGTTGGAGGAGGCGTTCACCAAGTCCACCTCGGGCCACTCGGAGTCCATCACCATCATCATCCGGTCGCACGCCGTGGCCGCACGCGCGGCCTGGGCGACCGACAGGCGCGGCAAAGCGCCGTTCCCGGTGTGGTGGGCGGCCCACGCGGCCAGCATCGGCCTGAACGAGCCGTGATCCGTGAGCAGCCGCGACAGCGCCACAGGACCGGGCTCGGCCAGGATGCACAGCGCGGCGCGGACCCCGACGAGGTCCTGCGCGGTGGCGTCGCCCGACGGGGGCAGGACGGACCGCCACAGGTCCTGAAGCGCCACCTGCGCGCGGCGGTTCTGGACACGGGCGGCCCGCCCTGGAAACGGACGCTTCCCGGCCGGGTCCCACATCGGGACGATCGTTGTGCTGCGGACGTTCGGCGGCAGGTCCCACACCGCGGAGCGCTCCTCACCGACGATCGTCACGATGTGCCACTCGTGCTCGTCGAGCTCGGTGACCAGCTGATCGCACCAGGTGCTGACACCGCCCTTGGCAACGTGGTAGGTCCCCTCGTTGACGAGAGCCACGCGCATGGTCGTCAGCCGTCAGAGAAGAGCAGCGAGGACGCCTCGACCAGGTCAACCTCGATGGTTGCCTCCTCACGTTCGACCAACGGCTGCGGAGTCAACGGGTCGGCGTCCGCCATGGCGGGGGCGAGCGGCCAGGTGGCCGTGGCCGCGAACCCGGGGTCGCTGCCGAGGGCGAAGGCGAGCGTGGCTCCCGCCGACACCTTCTGGCTGACCGAGCGCTGCCCGGCGTAGCTAGCGCCGAGGACTGCGCCCAGCCGACCCTTCCGGCCGATGACTCGCGTCCCCTCCGGAACCGTAAGAGGCACGTTGCGGGCCACGCTCGCGGTGTTGGTGACCTTCAGGGTCGTCCCGGAGACGGTGGCCGCGATCGAACCCGACTGGCTCGCCCAGTCGGCATGGCGGACGAGTTCGGCGCCGGCGTCCTGCATCGTGGGGTTCACGATCGGGGCGTTGGCCGCGAAGAGCGCCGAGTAGTCGGCCAGCAGGTCGTCGAGGACGGGGTAGAGGATCCGGTCGCCGGTCAGGTTCGTCTGGTGGGCGAAGTGCGGCCGCGGGTCGTTGCCCAACACGTGGCCGAGGGCGATGCGCGACTCCAGCGGCACGATGTAGCCGTCGAAGCCCGTGGCCGGGTCGAGGGGCGCGATGCACGTGGTGGCTGCGTTATCCTCGCAGATGCCCGAGCCGCCGTCGGCGCGACTGGTGTAGAGCCAGGTGTACTCGTCGACCGCCTGGGCCGTGGTCTCGTTGTTGTAGTAGATGTTCATCGGGTAGCGGGGCACGGTGGTCGCCGGCCCGATCTGGCGGACCTGCTTCTCGCGGGACGCGTCCGAGGCGACCCAGCTGATCTTGGCGTCGGAGAGGGCGCCAGCGAGCATCGGGCTATCGACCTCCATCTGCGGCAACGACCGCAGGCCGGAGTGCTCACCCGTCACCAGCACGTTGCGGGAGAAGTTGGGCAGGGCCACCTTCTTCGCGTAGTCCTGGTTCTTGCGGATCTCCGTGTAGATGGCGGCGCGGGACATGTACTGAATGCTCCCGTCGGCGTTCCGCACGCACGACCAGGGGATCGTGGAGAAGTCCTGGACGCAGCCGAGGTAAGGGTGCGACCAGGTGTGGTTGATCCAGCGCAGGCTCGACTTGCTGGCGAGCAGCGACGCCTCGAGGGCGTCCGTGCCACCCGTGGCGGCCTTCTCCTCGACCGCGCCGACGGCATTATACGTCATGTCCAACTTGACGCCGGTGCGCGCTTGCCAGTCGACGAGGTGGTCGACGTCGGCAGGCACCATGCGGCTGGTGGCGCCCGGGGCGTTCTCGGGGTACATCACCGGGTCACAGTCGTCGCCGATCGTGCAGTTGCCCTCAATGCTCCACAGGGCGTCGGGGAGCAGGACATCGTCGATGTGGGCGCTGAAATAGTTGCGCTGGTAGCTCAGCGAGACGCCGCGAGTCAGCCAGGTGACGATCCCGTGGCTCAGGACCTTCCAGTGCTGCTGGTACTGGTTCGAGCCGAAGGTGATGACCATGCGCTCGTGGCCCGAGGTTGTGTGCACGCCGATCAGCGAGCCCTGCGCCTCCGTCCCGGGGATCGGTGCCGTAAGGAGCGGCGTGAAGGACGAGGACTCGGTGGGTGCCAGCGGGGTCGCAAGGTAGCCCCAGCTCTCGGAGACGTCGGCGGCGAGGTCGTCGAGGACCAGGGTGCCGTCCAGGTAGCCGAACGCGCCCGAGAGCGCCTCCCGGGAGAGGGTTGCGGTCATGCCGTCGACCTCACCGATGTAGCCGGGATTTGCCGCGTAGTTGAGGCCAACCTCGGGGTGGGCCCACGTGTAGGCGGCCACCTCGCGCACCTTGAAGGTGGACTCGTAGGCATGCAGGGCGGCTCGTTCGGCCTCCGTGAGGAGGCTGGGTGCCTCGTTCGGCGTGACGATGCCGGTATACCTCGCGGTGATGCCCGCGCCGTCGGAGGTCGCGAGGCTCTCGGGGGTGATGGTGGGGCGGGTGGCGGACGTGAGGTCGATTCGATCGAAGGGCTGTCCCTCCGTGGCCAGGCGGTCGGCGATGGCACCCACCATGGGCGAGCCGTCGTCGACGACGAGGACGCGGAGGTCGAACGTGACAGGGCCGGTGGCGGCATGGCCAGGAGTGACGATGCCGACGGTCAGCAGTACTGCCGACAGCAAAGCGACGGCCGAACCGCGCATCGCATTCTGGCGCCACAAAGCGGGGTTGATCATCTGTCCTCCAACTGTGATCTAGGCCCCCGCCTTGGTAGGAAACTGTGAGCCCTGTCACACTCACTTGTCAACCCTTCGAGTTGACTTATCCGGAGGTCGTGACTATTGAGGTCCAGTCCACGGGGGTGGTGGATGTGTCCCGTCTGCCGGAGTGTCTCGGCTGGTCGGGGGGTTGGGGTCGGGGTTTTGTGGGTGTTCGCCGGGCCAGCGTGGTAGTCGGTCGGAATGGCGACCAGTGACTCGAGCAGCGCCGCCGCCTTGTCATCCAGCGTGGGAAAGGCGTCGTGTCGCCACAGGCTGGTCCGCGGGCGGTGCGCAGCCGAGTCCAGCAACCCAACGTCTCGGACCGGGCCCACGCCCAGGTCGTCCACCAGTGTCAGCAGGTCCTCGAGGGTGAGGTAGGCAATCACTGACCCAGGCGATCAAGCAGGTCGGCGTACGGCTCGCGTGCGGAGGCCGAGAGTTCCTTCACCGACCGCTGGCGCCCCCGCCGGGCGGCCGCATCGTGGATGGCTCGAATCGTGGCCTCTTGGCGGCTGATCAGGTAACACTCAGGAACCGCTTTCCGACTCACCGTTGGCCCGGACCGGACTTCCGAAGTTCGTAAGACATTTTCGTGGGGTTGTGGATCGCGTTTGTGCTGGTGAGAGCCTCACGGTTTGCCTGAGTGCCGGGGGTTTGTAGGCACACGCTCATGGCGTGTCGCTCGATTGTGAGCATGGTTGTGTGCTGTGCTGAAGGTATGTACCTGCGTCAGACGAAGCGGACCAACAAGGACGGGTCGGTGGTGTCGTATCTTCAGCTGGCGCGCAACGAGCGGCATCCGGCGAGCGGGGCGCCGACAGCGAAGGTGATCCACAACTTCGGGTGTGCGGAGAAGGTCGACCGGGCAGCGCTGGCGCGGTTGGTGTCCTCTCCTCGATCTCGCGGCTGCTGACCCCGGAGCAGGCGGCGGCGGTAGGCGAGGTGGAGGTGCTGGACGCCCGGCGCCTGGGTGGGGCGTGGACGCTGGAGCAGATCTGGGGCGAACGAGGACGAGGACACCCGCGACCGGAGTCGGTTGTGGACCCAGCTGTTCGTCGGCGACCTCGAGCACCGTCACCGTCTCGACTCGACGTCCACCCCGAAAGCTGGCACCGATCAGGACCCGCCGCCGCCGGCGGCGGCGTCCATGACGACCCAGCCGGCACTGTTCGAGATGTTCTCGCACCCGCGCCAGGGCGGGCCGGCCGCCGACGCGTGGAGGCACACCTCGACCGGTGCGCCTCGGCTGTGAGCTGACGGAGTTCGCGCAGGCACATGGCTGGTCGGCCACGACCACCAGCTTGACGCTGCGGGGCCTGGTGTCCGCAGCAACCAATCCCGGGCCTGGACACTCACACCCGAGGCTGCCTGCTGGCCGACACCTCCCGTACCGATCATCGCCTCGTCATTCTGCTGGCCGGGATCCACGCCCTCACCCGCGCCGACCTGATGCGCCTGCGCGTCGATGACCTCGACCTGCCCCGTCGACGGCTGCGAACGACGAGCAGGACGGTTCACCTGGACGAGTTGACCCTGCAGGTCCTGTACGACTGGCTGACCGCGCGCCTCAACCGGTGGCCGCCACCGCCAACCCGCACCTGCTGCTGGCCGGCAAGGCCGCCAACGCCACCACTTCGGTGTCAAGCCAGTACTTCCGCTCCCTACCAGTACCTGTCTCCCAGCTGAGAGCCGACCGGCTCCTGTGCGCGGCTCGAGACACCGACCGGGACCCGATCGCCGTCAGCAGGAAGTTGCACCTCGATCCATCCACCGCGGTCCGCTACTGTACCGAGCTGTCCACCATCGAAACCGGGCAATCCGAGCCCGAAGCACGCGCCACGACCCCCAGCCCCCCAGGACGCTAGGCATGTACCTGCGAACCACCCAGCGGCACAACAAGGACGGCAGCACGGTCCGCTACGTCCAGATCGCCCACAACGTCCGCGACCCGCACACCGGTACCCCGGCCGCCAGGACCATCCACAGCCTCGGCCGTGAAGACACCCTCGACCGCGCCGCGCTACGACGACTGGCCGAGTCCATCCTGCGCTACCTCGAACGCACCGAAACCCACTGACCCACAGCCGCCGCTCCGGGGGCCGGCCCTTCCCACGAACTATCGGACTCTCCCAACGTGATCCGGCACGACAGCCCGCAAGTTCGGCCGCAAGGAGCCTTCAGTATTCGTGAACTCCCGGGCCTTTACGGGTGGCGGGACCTGAAGTCCATTCTCGACCTGCGCCCGGTCTTCCACTACCGCCAGGACCGCATCCGCGCCCACGTCCAGCGCTGCTGGTTGGCGCTGCTGCTGACCCGCGTCATCGATGGGAACGCCACCGATGACACCTGGCGCAACATCCGCCACGAGCTCGACCGGATGCACCTGCTCACCCTGGCCAGCGAGCACTGCACCGTCGCGCAACGCTCCGCCCTCACACCCGGACACGAGAGCATCCTGGCCGCGCTCGAACTGCCCGAGCCGCCCCGGTTCTTCGACGTCACCCTCCCCACCGACTGACCGCCATCCAGCCGGGCACGCGTCCCAGGCAAGGCCGTGTAGTAACACGACTCCCGCACGCCCGGAACCATGTTTGCCCAGATCAACCCACGCTTTCAGCCCTCACGTGTGCCCACTAACTTAGGAAGTCCGGCCGGACGTGGGCGGTGGAATACGTCATCTCGCGACGGTGATCGTCACAATTGTCGGTCTTGCGGCCAAGGCGCGACCCGGTCTGCCCACCGGCCATGTGACGGTCCTTCCAGCCATCGGCGATGCAC
>JBHEPF010000064.1:0-24588 GCA_046260445.1 Dermatophilaceae bacterium
GAGCGGATTGAGGGTGAACCCGTCGAGGAGGTAGGTGGCCGCGAGCAACCCCACGGCATTGGCCAGTAGATACAGCGCTGTTCGCGCCAGGAAACGCACCATGAACGTCATCATGCGCCACGTTGCGCGGGCCCGGGCCACCCACAGCGGGTGGCCCCGACGAAAGCGATCGGAGCAGTGAGGTGGGGACGGCTCAGTCCCCGGGCCACCGCGACACCGCGAAGGACACCTGAATCGGGTGGTACGACGGCCCGGGGCTCGGGAGGAACATGGTCGGACCCGGTTGACGAAAGGAGGCGAAGTGACGTCGATCGACATCTGCATCTACGCCGAGGGGTCGCTTCCAGCGGAGGAGGTCATCGAGCTGGCGGACCTCGGCCTCCACTGGCGCCCCGACCAGGTCGTCCTCGACGGGACGGTCGCCGACCAGGCGGCTCTCATCGGGGTGCTTGAGCGGCTCCGCCGGGCCGGGATGCGCATCCGGGAGGTGTCTTCGGCCTCGAGCGGCGAAGACGACCGGCACCTGGCGCTCATCGCTGTCGTCGGCCAGGTCGGCGATCTCGTGCGCGCGGTGCTCGTCGATGCAGTCGTCACCGAGCAGCCGACGACGACGACCGCTGAAGTTGTTCTGAGCAGGGACGATGACCTCTTCGACGCGATCCGGCGCCTGGGGGAGCTGAGCCTGGAGCTGTGCGCGGTGCAGGTCGTCCGTTCGGCCGATCCCGCGTCAGGAGTGGGAATTTCGTAGTCCGCCGGCTTGCACCCCGGCTACCTTGCAAGCGCAGGTCGCAGCAGTTGCCGGAGCAGAGGAGGGCACGTGTCTGCCCAACCTTCACTCGTCGCCTTCCACGACGCACGTCTCACCATTCCGGCACCGGCGGACAGGGCCGTCGATCGGCACCGCCTCACGGACCAGCTGGACGACGCGATCCGGAGTCACCCCGTCACGCTCGTGACGGGGGCCGGCGGCACGGGCAAGACGTACGCGATGGCCATGTGGAGCAGGTATGCCTGCGCGGAGGACGACTCCCTCCGGGTCGCGTGGGCGTCGCTGGACCGCTCCGACGGTGACCCGCACCGGTTCTGGCTCACGGTTGTCGGTGCTCTGCGCCGAGTCGTCGACGCCGAGTCCGTGACCGGTCTGGCCGTTCCCGCCCTGCCGAACCAGTACTTCGTCGACAGCCTCGCCGCCGCGTTGGCCGGCCTGAGCTACCGCCTCGTGCTGGTCCTGGACGATGTTCACGAGCTGGCCGGCAGTCGGGCGCTGGAGTCGCTGGAGCAGCTGCACAGGTCCCTGCCGCGGCGGCACCGGCTCGTCCTCGTCTCCCGCCACGACCCACCCCTGCACCTGCACCGACTGCGTCTCTCGGGCGACCTCGGTGAGGTGCGGTCATCCGACCTGGCGTTCACCCGCTCGGAGGCCACCGAGATGCTCCAGGCCAGCGGAGTCGACCTGCCCACCCCGGCTCTTGATCACCTCATGAACACGACCGAGGGCTGGGCCGCGGGCTTGCGGCTCGCGACAGTCGCCATCGAGCCCGCGAGCGACCCGACCGTGGTGGTCAGCCAGTTCAGCGGCCGGCACTCTCTGGTCTCCGCCTACCTCGTTGCGGAGGTCATGGCGGGGCTGGGGCCCGACCGAGCCGAGTTCCTCCTCGCGACCAGCGTCGTCGACCGGGTCTGTGCGCCTCTGGCTCGCGCACTCACCGACGACCCGGCTGCCGGCGCGATGCTCGATGCTCTTGTCGAGGGCAACGTCTTCGTCTCGGCGCTGGAGGACACCGGGTGGTACCGCTACCACCCCATGCTCGTCGAGATGTTGCGGTCGAGGCTGAGAGCGAGCGCGCCAGACCTGGCTGCAGACCTGCATCACCGTGCCCAGCGCTGGTTCGAGGCCTCAGGAGAGTGGCTCGAGTCGCTCCGACACGCGGTGCTCTCGGGCGACGAGGACCTCGCCACGCAGGTCGCCCTGCGGTCTGCGGCCATCCTCGTGTTCACCCCCGAGCGAGTTCGCCTGGCGCAGACACTCGCCCCCATCTCGAGCGGACCGGCCAGGGCAGGCGATCCCGAGCGCCAGCTGTGTCTCGCTCTCGCCGCCTACTGCGTCGGGGACGATGAGGCGACTCTGACCTGGATCCACCGGGCCGAACCCGCACTGGAGGGGATTCCGGACCAACGGCGTCAGTTCGCCTCCATCGTTCATCGACTGCTCCTCACCGCCCAGGCCCGGCGTCAGGGCGACCCTCACCTCATGCTCTCGGCGGCCCGGGAGGCGTTGCGGCTCGCAGAGGGACTTGCGCCGTCTGCGGCGGCCGGCCTGCCCCACCTGCGCGGGCTGGCGGCGAGCATGCTCGGTGTCGGAGAGCTGTGGCGGGGTCGCCCGGAGCGGGCCGAGGAGCTGCTGCGCGGCGCCGTCGTCGGGGTGGATGAGCGGCTCTTCGGAATTCACGCGCAGGTGTACCACGGTGGACTCATCGCGCTGTCCGAGGTGTCCCGGGGACGAGTCCGGCAGGGCCGGACGCGCGCGGAGACCGTCCTGGAGGCGGCTCGGGGGAGTGGTTGGACCCAGTCCTACGAGTCCGGGGCAGCCTGGCTGGCGCTCGCCATCGCCAACCTGTATGCGGTGGACCTGGCCGAGGTCGAGCGAAGCCTGACGCTGGCGCACCAGACCCAGATCGGGTTGCGGGACCCCTTCATCGGCGCAGCGATGATCCTCGTGGCGGCCCGCAGCGCCCTCACCGCCGGCGACCTCCTTCGCGCTCGACGGGCCCTGACGGGAGTCGACCGGCTCGTCGCGGAGCGGCCCCGGCTGACCCTCATTCTCACCCTGAGGGCCGCCCTGCGCGCGGAGATCGAGCTCGCAGCCGGCGCCCCCCAGGCTGCCGCTGCGGTCCTGGCCGACCTCGATGCCCGTCTTGCCGACCTCGATGCCCGTCTCGCCGATCCCGGCGATCCCGGCGAAGACGAGGGTGCCCAGAGTGATCCGCTGCCGATCACCCGGGGGCACGTCCTGCTCGCGACTCATCGGCCGAAGGATGCATGCGAGTTGGTCGCCCCCTTGCTCCAGGCGGGCGGGGCGGTCGGCAGCGAGGCCTGGCTCATCACCGCTCTCGCCCAGGACCGGCTCCGCCAGGACGCCTCTGCGCTCGACTCGCTCGGCCGGGCCCTGGCCTACGGTGAGGCCGAGGATGCGGTGCAGTGCTTCCTCCGACCCAACGACCGGCTTCCGGTCCTGCTGCGCAGACACCTCGACGTCGGCGGGGCGCACCAGTCGTTCACCCGGCGAGTCCTCAGCCGCATCGAACAGAGCGGCGACGGCGGCCACCGTGCAGCAGCGGAGGCGAGCTCCGCAGGCCTGGTCGACCTCACCGAGCGCGAGCTGTCCGTCCTTGCCTACCTCCCGACGCTGAGCACCAACCCCGAGATCGCGTCGCAGCTCAACATCTCGGTCAACACCGTCAAGCAGCACCTCAAGACCATCAACCGCAAGCTCGGAGTGAGCAGCAGGCGTGAGGCGGTGCGGGCCGCTCGGCGCCTCGGACTGCTGCCCGACCCGTCGTGAGGGTGTCCGGCAGAGAACCCTCCGGCTCAGGGCTGCCGCGGGTCACCTGGCTCGGTCACGCCACCGTGCTCATCGAGATCGGCGGCACGAGGATCCTCACCGACCCTGTGCTGCGTGACCCGGTCGGGGTGCTCCGGCGACGCCGTGACCTGCCGCCGGTCCCAGTGCTCCCGGAGATCGACGCCGTGCTGCTGTCCCACCTGCACCACGACCATGCCGACCTGCCGTCACTGCGCACAGTGGCACCGGCTCCGATCCTCACCCAGATCGGGAACGCTCAATGGGTCCGGCACCAGGGCCTGCTCGCTCCGGAGGTCGACCAGACCGGGTGGCACTCGGTGACCGCCGAGGTGCAGGTCCGCCTCGTGGCGGCGGTGCACCGAGCCCGCCCGATGCCGCACCGGCCCAACGGAGCCGTCGGCATGCTCGTGCGCGGCGGCGGTCGGGTCATCTGGTTCGCCGGCGACACCTCGCTCTACCCGGGCATGGCGGACCTGCCGAAGATCGCGGGTGCACCGATCGACCTCGCGCTGTTGCCGGTCGGCGGCTGGGGACCGAGGCTCTCGGCCGGACACATGGGCCCGGAGGAGGCGACGGAGGCGGCAGCGCTCACCAGCGCATACACCGTCGTCCCGATCCACTTCGGCACGCTGCACCCGCGGGGGTGGCCCTCCGGTCGGCTGGGCTGGTCGACCGCTCCCGGCGAGCGGCTGCCTGCGCTCCTCGCCGAGGGCTCCCACGCGACCGCCCGGGTGCTGCCCGTCGGTGGGAGTCTGACCCTGCGCTGACCCCTTCGGTGAGCGGTGCGTCGGTACGGTGGGCCCATGCGAGCCGTGACCCTGCCGAGTCCTGGGGGCCCCGACGCCCTCGTCCTCTCCGATGTCGAGACCCCCGAGCCCGAGGCCGGTGAGGTCCGCATCCGCGTGGCGGCGGCCGGTCTCAACCGTGCGGACATCCTCCAGCGCCAGGGCCACTACGATCCGCCGCCGGGGTCCTCGCCCTACCTCGGCCTCGAGGTGAGCGGCACCGTCGACGCCGTTGGGGAGGGCGTCGACGGGTGGTCGGTGGGAGACGAGGTCTGCGCGCTCCTCGTCGGCGGCGGCTACGCCGAGCAGGTATGCGTGCCCGCCGGCCAGGTGCTCCCGGTCCCCCCCGGCGTCTCGCTCATCGAGGCCGCCGCGCTGCCCGAGGTGGTCAGCACGGTGTGGTCGAACGTCTTCCTCACCGCGAACCTCCAACCGGGGGAGACCGTCCTCATCCACGGTGGCTCTTCCGGGATCGGCACGATGGCGATCCAGCTCGCGCGCGAGATCGGGGCGCGCGTGGCCGTGACGGCGGGTTCGGCCGACAAGCTCGAGGCGTGCCGTTCGCTCGGGGCCGAGATCCTCGTGAACTACCGCGAGCAGGACTTCGTCGAGGTCGTGCGTACGGCAACCGCCGGCGCCGGCGCGGGGGTCATCCTCGACAACATGGGCGCGAAATACCTCATGCGCAACGTCGAGACCCTCGCCGACGGGGGTCGGCTCGTCATCATCGGGATGCAGGGTGGCATCAAGGCCGAGCTCGACATCGCGACCCTGCTGCGCAAGCGCGGCGCCGTCATCGCCACCGCGCTGCGCTCACGCTCGCTCGCGGAGAAGGCGACGATCGTCGCGGCCGTCCGCGAGCACGTCTGGCCGCTCGTCGAGTCCGGTCGGGTCCGACCGATCGTCCACGCGACCTATCCGATCGAAGAGGTCTCCGCCGCCCACGAGGAGATGGAGAGCAGCCGCCACATCGGCAAGATCCTGCTGACGCTCTGAGGCTCTGACCTTCGCCCTCGCCCCCGCATGTTTGGTTCGCTGTCATCATGTTGGGCCGCTATAGCGCGCCAAACTGGTGACAACGAACCAAACACGGGGAGGGGCCGTGTCAGCCGCGACCGAGGATGCGCCGGGAGACCTGCTCGGCGCTCGCACGCACCGCGTCGACGAGGATCCGGAGGTCGGTCACCGATGCCGCAGGGTAGGTCACCGCGACGGCGGCGGCCGGATAGTCGTTGTGGTCGAGGACGACGGCCGAGACCGAGGCCAGGGCGGGGGTGACGAGGCCGTCCTCCAGCGCATACCCGCGTGACCGAGTCGTCTGGAGCTCCCGGCGGAGCGCGACGAGGGAGGCGGGGCCGCGACCGGCGCGCTGGACGAAGGCCTCGCGTCCCGGATAGAGCGCGCGCACCTGGGCCGGGGGCAGGGCGGCCAGCATCGCCAGACCGGTGGCGGTGAGCGAGGCCGGCAGGCGCACGCCGACATCGCTCACGAGGTGGGGTGCGCCGGGCGCTCGCTGCTCGATGACGTAGAGGACGTCCCGGCCGTGCAGCACGGCGAGGTGCGCGTTGTGTCCGGTGCGGTCGACGAGCTGGTCCATGACGCGCCGGGCGGCCCGCTGGAGGGGCGCCTGCCGCTGGTAGGCCGACCCCAGCTCGTATGCGGCCACGCCCAGTCCGTACCTGCGCTCCTCCGGCAGATGGCGCACGAAGCCTCGCGAGGTGAGCACGGTGAGCAGGTGGTAGACGCTCGAGCGAGGCAGGCCGAGCTCGCGGGCGATCGTCGCTGCCGGCAGGGGCTCCCCGTGCCGGGCGAGGAGAGTGAGCACGTCCAGGCCGTGACCGGCAGCGTTGGCGTTCCCCATCTCGGCGCCCTTTCCTCGCAGCATGTCTGATATCCGAGACAGTATGCGTGGCGGACCTCTCCCGCCGCCAGTGGGTCCCGCCGTTGAATGGTTCTCATGACCGTTGCAGCCACCGAGGCCGTCACCGCCGGCCCTGTCGTCGTCGTCGGCGCCGACCCGCTGACCATCGAGGACGTCGTCTCCGTCGCCCGGCACCACGCGCCCGTACGGCTCTCGGCGGAGGCGCTGGGGGAGGTGCGTCGCAGCCGCTCGATCATTGAGGCGCTGGCGGAGGACACCGAGGCGCACTACGGCGTCTCGACCGGGTTCGGGGCTCTCGCGACCAAGCACATCCCCGTCGAGCAGCGTCGGCAGCTGCAGCGCTCCCTCATCCGTTCGCACGCGGCCGGGATGGGTGAGCCGGTCGAGGAGGAGGTCGTCCGGGCGCTCATGCTGCTGCGCATCGCCACGCTCGCGACGGGCCGGACGGGGGTCCGGGAGGAGACTCTCACCGCCTACCTGGCGATGCTCAACGCAGGGATCGCCCCGATCGTCCACGAGTGGGGGTCGCTCGGCTGCTCGGGCGACCTCGCGCCGCTCAGCCACTGCGCGCTCGCTCTCATGGGTGAGGGTCCGGTCCGGGTCGGGGGCGAGCCCATGGATGCCGCCGACGCGCTGGCCGCCGCGGGCATCGAGCCGGTCGTGCTCCACGAGAAGGAGGGACTCGCCCTCATCAACGGCACCGACGGGATGCTCGGGATGCTGTGTCTGGCCATCCACGACCTGCGTCACCTCGTCACCGTCGCCGACATCGCCGCGGCGATGAGCGTCGAGGGCCTGCTCGGGACCGACGACGTCCTCGCCGCCGACCTGCAGGCCCTCCGTCCCCAGCCGGGGCAGGCGCTCTCGGCCGAGAACATGCGGAAGGTGCTGCGGGACAGCCCGATCCGCGCCTCTCATCGGACCGAGGAGTGCACGCGCGTCCAGGACGCCTACTCGATGCGCTGCGCTCCCCAGGTGGCCGGGGGACTCCGGGACACGATCGAGCACGCCGCGCGGATCGCGGGCCATGAGCTCGCCAGCGCGATCGACAACCCCGTCGTCACCCTCGACGGCCGCGTCGAGAGCAACGGCAACTTCCACGGCGCGCCGGTGGCCTACGTCCTCGACTTCCTCGCCATCCCGGCTGCCGATGTCGCCTCCATGTCGGAGCGGCGCACCGACCGCTTCCTCGACGTATCGCGCAACCACGGCCTGCCGCCCTTCCTCGCGGACGACCCGGGCGTCGACTCGGGGCTGATGATCGCGCAGTACGCGCAGGCGGGTCTCGTGGCCGAGCTCAAGCGGCTCGCAGCCCCGGCGAGTGTCGACTCGATCCCGAGCAGCGCCATGCAGGAGGACCACGTGTCGATGGGGTGGTCCGCCGCCCGCAAGCTGCGCCGGTCCGTCGAGGCGCTCGGACGGGTCCTCGCGGTCGAGCTCGTCGCGGCGGCCCGTGGCATCCAGCTGCGGGCGCCGCTCGAGCCGGCCCCGGCGACCGGAGCCGTCATCGACACCCTCAACCGCCGGACGCGGACCCAGCCCGGGCCCGACCGGTTCCTCGCCCCCGACCTCGAGGGCGCATACCAGGCGGTGGTCGACGGCGACGTCCTCACCGCCGCCGTCCGCGTCACCGGCCCACTCAGCTGACCCCCCACCCCTCATCCGCGAGGGACGGTTCTCTGGTGGCTGTCCCGCCCGATAGCCACCGAGGAACCGTCCGTCGCGGAACAGATCTCGTCGAAGGAGACACCATGGAAGGCGCCCGCCCCGTCCGCGCAGCGCGTGGCACGACCCTCACCGCCCGACAGTGGAGCACCGAGGCCCCCCTGCGGATGCTGCAGAACAACCTCGACCCCGAGGTCGCCGAGCGCCCGGACGAGCTCGTCGTCTACGGCGGCACCGGTCGCGCGGCCCGCGACTGGCGGTCCTTCGACGCGATGGTGCGCACCCTCGAGGGGCTCAAGGCCGACGAGACGATGCTCGTTCAGAGCGGCCGCCCGGTCGGGGTGTTCCAGACCCACGAGTGGGCGCCGCGCGTGCTCATCGCCAACTCCAACCTCGTCGGCGACTGGGCGACCTGGCCCGAGTTCCGGCGGCTCGAGCACCTCGGCCTGACGATGTACGGGCAGATGACGGCCGGCAGCTGGATCTACATCGGCACCCAGGGCATCGTCCAGGGCACCTATGAGACGTTCGCGGCGGTCGCGGAGAAGCGGTTCGGCGGCACCCTCGCCGGCACGCTCACCCTCACCGGTGGCTGCGGTGGCATGGGCGGTGCCCAGCCGCTGGCCGTCACGATGAACGACGGCGCCTGCCTCATCGTCGACGTCGACCCGGCTCGGCTGCAGCGGCGGCTCGAGCACCGCTACCTCGACGAGGTCGCCGACAGCCTCGACGACGCGGTCGAGAAGGCGGTGCGTGCCAAGCGGGAGCGTCGCGCCTGGTCCGTCGGGGTCGTCGGCAACGCGGCGACGGTCTTTCCCGAGCTGCTCCGCCGCGGCGTGCCCATCGACATCGTCACCGACCAGACCTCGGCGCACGACCCGCTGTCCTACCTCCCGGAGGGCGTCGCGATCGAGGAGTGGGCGGAGTATGCCGAGAACAAGCCCGAGGAGTTCACCGACCGGGCGCGAGCGTCGATGGCCAAGCACGTCCAGGCGATGGTCGAGTTCCAGGACGGCGGCGCCGAGGTCTTCGACTACGGCAACTCGATCCGTGACGAGGCACGCCAGGGTGGCTACGGCCGGGCCTTCGAGTTCCCCGGGTTCGTCCCCGCCTACATCCGCCCGCTCTTCTGCGAGGGCAAGGGGCCGTTCCGCTGGGTGGCGCTCTCCGGGGACCCCAGGGACATCGCGGCGACCGACAAGGCCGTCATGGACCTGTTCCCCGACAACGACCGGCTGCAGAAGTGGATGCGCGGCGCGAAGGACAAGATCGCCTTCCAGGGCCTGCCCGCTCGGATCTGCTGGCTCGGGTACGGCGAGCGCGACAAGGCAGGGCTGGCCTTCAACGACCTCGTCGCATCGGGAGCGGTGAGCGCGCCCATCGTCATCGGCCGCGACCATCTCGACTGCGGCTCGGTCGCCTCGCCCTACCGTGAGACCGAGGCGATGGCCGACGGCTCGGACGCGATCGCCGACTGGCCGCTCCTCAACGCCCTCGTCAACACCGCCTCCGGCGCGAGCTGGGTCTCCATCCATCACGGCGGCGGCGTCGGGATCGGCCGCTCGATCCATGCCGGCCAGGTCTCCCTCGCCGACGGCACGCCACTCGCCGCCGAGAAGCTCGCCCGCGTCCTCACGAACGACCCCGGCATGGGCGTCATCCGGCACTGCGACGCGGGATACGAACGGGCCGACGAGGTCGCGGCAGAGCGCGGTGTCCGCGTCCCGATGCGCGAGGACTGACCCGAGGCGCCCGTGCCGAGATGCGCCGTCCCCGTCGAGGCGACGCGATATATCGCCGCTCGCTGCGGGAGCACCTCGCCCCGCGAGTAACGCCTAGTCTCGGGTCTGCGCCGGCTCGGTGATCTCGGCGACGTCGGCACCGAGGGCCGCGATCATCGCGTCGGCGGACACCGTGACCGCGACGCCGTGCCCCCCCGCACCCATCGACACCGTGCGTCCGGCGATGGTCCGGTCGGCGACGACGGGCCACGGCCCGACGGACCCCGTATGCGTCGCTCCGAACGGCGTGATCGTGCCCCGCTCGTAGCCGGTCGCCTCCTGGGCGGCGGCCGCGTCGGGCATCGACAGCCGGCTCACACCGAGGTGGGAGCGCAGCAGGGGCCAGGAGATCTCCCGGTCGCCGGGGACGAGGACGAGGACGTACTCACCCTCGGCGCGACGCACGACGAGAGTCTTGAGGATGTCGCGAGGCTCGACCCCGCGCACCGTCGCGGCCTCGGCGAGCGAGCCCACCCGACCGTGGCGGGTCACCGCATACTCGATCCCGGTCTGCTCCAGCGCGGTCAGGGCGCGCTCCTCTCCACTGCCCATGGCGACCCAGCCTAGGCCTACCGAGTTCTCGGATCCGAGACACACAAGGCGCATCGGCGAGGTCGCTCGCGTGCAGCGGGGTGGTGGAATGGGGTCCATGCGTGAGTTCACGAGGATGTGGGCCGACCTCGCCCCCGTGGGGCGGGTCGCGTCATCCGGCGGCTACCGCAGGTTCGCCTGGACGCGGGAGGACCATGACCTGCGGGAGTGGTTCGCAGGCGAATGCGCTCGTCGTGGCCTCGACCTCGTGACCGACCGCGTCGGCAACCAGTGGGCATGGTGGGGGGACCCCGACGCCGCTGTCGCCGCGGGGCGGGCGGGCCTCGTCACCGGCTCCCACCTCGACAGCGTCCCGGACGGCGGCGCCTTCGACGGCCCGCTCGGTGTCGTCAGCGCCTTCGCCGCTCTCGACCTGCTGCGCGAGCGCGGCCACGAGCCGGACCGCCCGATCGGGATCGCGAACTTCGTCGACGAGGAGGGTGCCCGCTTCGGGGTGGCGTGCGCCGGCTCGCGGATCCTCACCGGGGCACTCGCCCCGGACCGCGCCCGCGCCCTCACCGACGACGAGGGGCGGACCATGGCCGGTGCCATGACCGTCGCTGGGCACGACCCGTCGCACCTCTGCCGCGACGACGAGGTGCTGGCCCGGATCGGGACCTATGTCGAGCTGCACGTCGAGCAGGGCCGTCACCTCGTCGACCTTGGGGCGGCCGTGGGGGTCGGCACCGACATCTGGCCGCATGGCCGGTGGCGGATCGACCTGCCCGGTGCGGCCAACCATGCCGGCACGACCCGGCTCGAGGACCGGCTCGACGCGATGCTGGGAGTCGCCGCGGTCACCATCGCCGCCCGTCGCGCCGCAGAGGAGCACGACTGCGTCGCGACGGTCGGCAAGGTCCAGCTCACCCCGAACGGCGTCAACGCGATCCCGAGCCACGCCGCTGCCTGGCTCGACGCCCGGGGCATGAGTCCCGAGCGGGTGCGGGCCACGGTCGCGGAGGTGGCCGAGGTCGCGGAGGAGTTCGGCGGGGTGGTCCGGGAGGAGTCGTGGACCGCGACGACCCTCTTCGACCAGGGCCTCGCCGGGCGGCTCTCGACGAGGCTCGGTGACGCCCCGCTGCTCGGGACCGGCGCAGGTCATGACGCCGGCATCCTTGCCACTCATGGGATCTCGACGGCGATGCTCTTCGTCCGAAACCCGACCGGCATCTCCCACTCACCCGCAGAACACGCGGAGGAGGCAGACTGCCTCGCCGGTGTCACGGCCCTGGCCGACGTCCTCGTAGAGCTGACCGGCGGTGCAGACCGATGACGGCGACGACCTACTGGAGCCCCCGGGCGCTCCTGCCCGAAGGGGTGCGCAAGCGGGTACGGCTGACGGTCGAGGACGGTCTCATCACGGCGGTCGGCGTCGGCGTTCGTCCCGAGCCGAACGATGTGGTCCTCGAAGGGCTGGTCCGTCCGGGGTTCGCCAACGCCCACTCCCACGCGTTCCACCGTGCCCTCCGGGGGCGCACGCATGCCGACGGCGGCACCTTCTGGACCTGGCGGGAGCGGATGTATGCGGTGACCACCGCCCTCGACCCTCTCACCTACCAGTCGCTCGCCCGGGGGGCCTTCGCCGAGATGGTCCTTGCGGGCTACACGGTCGTCGGGGAGTTCCACTACCTCCATCACGGTCCCGGTGGGGTGCCGTACCCCGACCCGAACGCCATGGGGCGGGCGCTGCTCACCGCGGCCGAGGAGGCGGGCATCCGGATCACCCTGCTCGACACCGTCTATCTCGCAGGTGGGTTGTCCGCCTCCGGGCACGAGCCGCTCGACGAGACCCAGCTCCGCTTCGCCGACGAGTCGGTCGAGGCGTGGCAGCAGCGGGTCACCCTCCTCGCCCCCACGACGACCGCGCGTCACGGCGCGGCGATCCACTCGGTCCGGGCCGTCGCCCGTGAGAGTCTCGGAGAAGTCGCCCGGTATGCAGCGGCCGGTCTCGGCCGGTCCGCAGCCGGACCGGCCCCGTTGCACATCCATCTGTCGGAGCAGCCCGGGGAGAACATCGCCTGCGAGCAGTTCTACGGACTGACGCCCACCGCGCTCCTGCACGCCGAGGGTGTCCTGAGCGACACGCTCACCGCTGTCCACGCCACCCACCTCACCGACGCGGACACCGACGCGCTCGGCCGGGCCACCGCCACGGTGTGTCTCTGCCCGACGACCGAGCGGGATCTCGCCGACGGCATCGGACCGGCGCGGGCGCTCGTCGACGCCGGGGCCAGGCTCTGCATCGGCTCCGACCAGCACGCCGTCGTCGACCCGTTCGAGGAGGTGCGCGCGGTCGAGCTGCACGACCGGCTCGACTCGCTCGAGCGGGGTCGGTTCTCACCAGAGGCCCTCGACCCGATCGGGAGTGCACACGGGTATGCCTCGGTCGGCTGGCCCGAGGGCGGCACCCTGCGCCAGGGCGCGCTGGCCGACTTCATCGCGGTGCGGCTCGACAGCCCCCGCACTGCGGGCGCCTACCCCGACCAGGTCGTCTTCGCGGCGGGCGCGCCCGATGTCACGGACGTCATCGTCGCGGGACGACATGTCGTCGCCGGCGGTGTCCATGCGCTGGGGCCGGTCGGACCCCTCCTCGCTGCCGCGATCGCCCGGGTCCAGCCGTGAGCATCCTCGTCACCGGCGCCGCCGAGGTCGTGACCGTCGACGAACACACCGGCGCGGGTCCGCTCGGGATCATCGGGGACGGCGCGGTCGTCGTCGAGGACGGGCGCATCGCCTGGGTCGGCGCGCGGTCGACGGCTCCCGCTGCGGACCGCCTCGTCGACCTCGGAGGCCGCACCCTCATCCCCGGCTTCGTCGACTCGCACTCCCACCTCGTCTTCGCCGGCGACCGCGCCCATGAGTTCACCGCACGCATGACCGGCGAGCCATACGACGGCGGCGGCATCGGCGTCTCGGTCGCCGCCACCCGGGCGGCGAGCGATGACGAGCTCCGGGCGCTCGTCGCTCGCCGCGTCGCCGAGATGCGCGCCTCGGGCACGACGACCGTCGAGATCAAGAGCGGCTACGGACTCTCGGTGGCCGACGAGGAGCGGTCCCTGCGGATCGCTCACGAGTTCACCGAGGAGACGACGTTCCTCGGCGCCCACGTCGTGGCGCCGGAGATGTGGGACCAGCGCGACGCATACCTCGATCTCGTGACCGGACCCATGATCGAGGCGTGTGCTCCGCACGCCCGGTGGGTCGACGTGTTCTGCGAGCCGCACTCGCCGCACGCGTTCACCGAGGAGGAGTCCCGCCGGGTGCTCGAGGCGGGCCGGGCGGCGGGCCTGGGGCTGCGCGTCCACGGCAACCAGCTCGGTCCCGGCCCCGGTGTGCGGCTGGCGGTCGAGCTGGGCGCTGCGTCCGTGGACCACTGCACCCATCTCTCCGACGACGACATCGACGCACTCGTCGGGGCGGCGGACACGACCATCGCCACCCTGCTGCCCGGTGTGGAGTTCTCGACCCGCTCGCCCTACCCGGACGCACGCCACCTCGTCGACGCCGGGGTCTCGGTGGCGCTCGCGAGCGACTGCAACCCGGGGACCTGCTACACGTCCTCGATGCCGTTCGTCATCGCGCTCGCCGTCCGGGAGATGGGGATGACGGTCGCCGAGGCGGTGCGGGCGGCGACGGTCGGGTCGGCCCGCTCACTGCGGCGTGGCGACATCGGCCGCATCGCGGTCGGTATGCGAGCCGACCTCGCCGTCATCGACGCCCCCAGTCACGAGCACCTCGCCTACCGCCCGGGCATGGCGATCACCCGAGCACTCGACCTCGACTGAGCCGAGAAGTCGGGTGCCCCGGCGCCCGGGTGTGCAGGTGCCGGGGCACGAGGTGGCCAGCCTAGGCGGGCGGGCTTGCGGTGAGGGGACGCAACTGACGTCACCGGCCGCAGCAATAGCTGTGGCCGCAGACCCCAGGTCCGGCCGGCCGGGATAGGTCCGCCCGGTCACCGGATCTGTGTCGGCCCACCCCCGAGAGAAGCTGCGTCAGTCCTGCGGCTTGGGCTGGAGGTCGTTCGGGAGGTGACCGGAGGCCTTGCGGTAGTACGAGGCTGCCTGCCGGGTCGCGAAGACGCGGGCGATGCCCATCGCCAGACCCATGGCCGCCGCGAACGCGATCGCCTGCCCCACCGGGACGTCGGGGTTGTTGGGGTCGATCTCCACGTCACGCCCGGAGCGCCGCCAGGCCTCGGTGACGACCTTGTTGGCGATGACTCCGGCGAGCACGGCCGAGCCGGTGCCGATGACCTTCCACGCGAGTGGTCCCATGACGCATACGCCCTTCTCGTCCACGAAGGACGGGGTCGAGGATCGAGTTCGGCACCACTCTCGCACATCGCACGCCGCACCCGACACGCCGCAGGGCGAGCACTTGCTACGCTGATCAAGCACGACAGGGGAGCGCGCCAGCGCTGAGAGTGTGGAGCCATCCACAGACCCTCGAACCTGCTCCGGTTAGCACCGGCGAAGGGAGTCGGGATTCTCAGGTGGACCTCTCGCATACCGACCGTGGCCTGTCGCCAACAGGCCGGACGGTATGCGCGAGCCGCCTCCTCCTCGTATCGGCGGCGTGCACCAGCACGCCTGACGTCGCCAGCGAAGGAGACATGCACATGACCACCACGCAGAACCAGACCGCCGCCCCCCGGGCCGGCCGGTACGTCCTCGCCAGCCGCCCCCTCATGGGCTGGCGGACCGTCGACATCCTCACCATCACCTTCCTCGGCGTCGCGCTCGGCATCGCGATGTGGGGCTGGGGGATCCTCTACAACGGGCCGCTCACGGCCCTGGGCTTCACCTTCCGTCCCGCGATGGGCCTCTTCGTCGGGATGTGGTTCATCGGTGGCGTCGTGGGCGGCCTCATCGTGCGGCGGCCCGGAGCGGCGCTTGCCTGCGAGACCGTCGCCGCGCTGGTCTCGATGATCCCCGGCACCGAGTGGGGCGCGACCGTCCTCATCGCCGGGATCCTCCAGGGACTCGGGGCCGAGCTCGGCTTCGCGATCTTCCGCTACCGCGCCTGGGGCGTCGCCGCCGCCATCACCGCCGGTGCACTCTCCGCACCGATGGAGTGGGTGTACGAGATCGTCACGTGGTTCGCGGACTGGGGCACCGAGTGGAAGCTCGTCTACCTCGTGATGATGGTCATCTCCGGTGCCGTCATCGCCGGACTCGGCGGACTCGCTCTCGTCAGAGCCCTCGCGGGCGCCGGTGCGCTCGATGCCTTCCCACCCGGCCAGGAACGGCGGGAGGCCCGCGCTGTCTGAGCGGCGGGTGCCGACGCCGACGACGCCGACGGCGACGGCGACGAAGGTTCGCGGCCGCATCGTCCTGGACCGGCTCACGTGGCGTCCCTACGGGCGTCGTGAGCCGGTCCTGCGCGACTTGGAACTCGTCATCGAGCCAGGGGAGCGGGTGCTCCTCGTCGGTCCGAGCGGCTCGGGGAAGTCGACGCTCCTGCGCGGGATCGCCGGCCTCCTCGAGACCGCCGACGCGGGCGAGCGAACGGGCGCCATGTCGATCGACGAGCACGATCCCGGGGAGCGACCGGGCGAGGTCGGGCTCGTCCTCCAGGAGCCCGGGGCCGGGGTCGTCGCCTCGACGATCGGCCGGGACGTGGCCTTCGGTCTCGAGAACGTCGGCGACGACCCGGCCGGAATGTCGGCACGGTCGCGGGCGGCCCTGGACGCCGTCGGGCTGCGGATGCCGCTGGAGGCCCCGACGACCTCGCTGAGCGGCGGCGAGACCCAGCGGTTGGCGCTCGCCGGCGCGATCGTCATGGAGCCGAGCGTGCTCCTCCTCGACGAGCCGACCGCGATGCTCGACCCCGTCAGCGCCGCGGCCGTCCGGGACGTCGTCGCCTCGGTCGTGACGAGGGAGTCGCTCACCACGGTCATCGTCGAGCACCTCCTCGAGCCCTGGCTCCCGCTCGCGACCCGCATCGTCGTCCTCGACGCCTCCGGCCGGATCATCGCCGACGGTGTTCCGGACGAGGTGCTCGCGGAGCACGGAGCGCGCCTCGCCGAGGAGGGGGTCTGGGTGCCCGGCGTCCCCCCACCCGAGCCGCACCTGCTGGCCGACGAGGTGCTGGGGCACGTCGCGCATACTGCTGTCGGACGGTCGGGTGAGGTCGTCGCCGAGGTGGCGGACGCCCGGGTCGTTCGGCGCAGTCTCGGCGCGGACGGGCGCTCCCGCGTCGTCGTCGCCGTCGACGGGGCGGACGCCGTCGTGCGCGCGGGGGAGAGCACCGTGCTCGTCGGGCCGAGCGGCTCCGGCAAGTCGAGCCTGCTCGGAGCGCTCGCCGGCTTCCTTCCCCTCGACGGCCAGAAGAGGCGGTATGCGGGGCTCGCCACCACCGAGCTCGCTCGCGAGATCGCGTGGGTGCCCCAGTGGCCCTCCTCCGCCCTCATCGCGCCGACGGTCATGGACGACATGCTGCTCACCTCGCGGGCCCTCGGGCTCAGCGAGGACGAGGCGAGGGGGCGCTCCGAGGCGATCCTCACGGCCCTCGACCTGCTCCCCCTCGCAGCGGCCGACCCACGGCACCTCTCCGGCGGCGAGCAGCGGCGGCTCAGTGTCGCCACCGCTCTCGTCCACCGCCCCAGGATGGTGCTCGCCGACGAGCCGACGGTCGGCCAGGACCGGCGCACCTGGTCCGCCGTCATGGGCTGATCGAGTCCGCTCAGCGGGCCGGGATGGGCCTGGCGATCTCGACGCACGACCCGGCGGTCATCGCGCGCGCCGACTCGGTCGTCTCGCTCGACCCGGTCCCGCAGCCGCCGCCCCCGCCCCGTCCGCGACGTCCCCTCGTGGCGCGGTGCGGGCCGCTCGTCCTGCTGCTCGGGGCGATCCTCGGCGTGCCCGCCGGCGTCCTCGCGGTCGGGTGGCGCGGCGGGCTGATCGTCCTGGGCGTCATGTTCGTCCTCACCGTCCCGGCGCTGTGGGCGCCCGGGGAGGGAGCAGCGCCGCGGGGGCGGGTGCGCGGCATCCTGCTGCGGATGATCCCCGGCCTCCTCGGCTCGGTGTCGGTCGGGTGGTCGACGTGGCTGCTCGCGGACCAGGACATCGAGGTCGCGCTCGGCGCGGTGACCCGGGTGCTCGTCATCATCTATCCCTCGGCGGTGCTCATCCGCTTCGTCGACCCGGACCGGCTCGGGGACCACCTTGCGCAGATCCTCCGCCTCCCGGCCCGTCCGGCTGTCGCGCTGTCGGCGGCCCTGCAGCGCATCCACACCTTCGGCGACACGTGGAGCCAGCTCGGCTCGATCCGTCGGGCCCGTGGCATCGGGCCGCGCCGTCGCCCGGTCAGCCTCATCCGGCACGTCTGGGCGCTGACGATCGGGCTGCTCGTACGGACCCTCGGCGCGGCGGCGGCCCTCGCGGTGGCGATGGATGCGCGCGGCTTCGCCACCGCATACCGCCGGACCTGGGCGATCGCTGCTCGGTGGCGAGCGAGGGACTCCCTGCTCGTCCTCGTCGCCGTCGTTCCGGTCGCGGTTGCCGCGGCCACCCGTGCCATGGCCTGAGCCGCACGCTTGCTCACCCCGGGTGTGGCCGGTCAGTCGCGCGTGACGCGGAGCGTGGCCAGCGACGGGTCGGCGGCATAGGCGATCCGGACCCCCGCCTCCCTGGCCTGCTCCAGTGCCGCGACGACGGCGTCGGTGACCTGCTCACCGGGGGCCAGGACCGGGATGCCCGGCGGGTACGGCGCCACGAGCTCGGTGCTCACTCGCCCGACGGCCCGGGCCATCGGCACCGTCTGGGAGTCCGCGAAGAACGCCTGGCGTGGGGGGAGCACGGTCAGTGGGTCGACGCGGTAGGCAGCAGGAGCGAGAACCGGGCGTGGGGTGCCACGATGCCGGTCCACGGAGTGCGCGATCGCGCTCGCCAGGGTGTCGACCGACCGGCGCGTGTCGGCGAGTGAGACGACGGCGACGAGGACGTCCCGGTCGGCGGACTCGACGGGGAGGCCGGCATCGAGGAGATCCCGTTCCACCGCGTTGCCGTCCACGCCGGTGCCGGGCAGGACCACGGTGAGCTTGAGCGGGTCGACGCCCGGACCGTCGAGAACAGTGAGGCCCGTGATGGCGTGGAGCCGGTCTCGGGCCTCGCGGGTCGCGGCGATGGCCTCCCCGAGGAGGGCCTCCCCGTCGCGCTCGAGGAGCGCCCGCGCGGCGTCGGTGCTGGCCAGGATGGCGCCGGCGGGGCTGGTCGTCGCGGTCGCCTCGACACCCGCGTCGAGCCGCGCAGGGTCGATGCGCTCGGTGCGCGCGAGGACGAGCGCCGCCTGGCTCCAGGCGGGGAGTGTCTTGTGGGCGCTGGTGACCATGACGTCGGCGCCCAGCTGCAACGGGTGGCGAGGGAGGTCGGGGTGGAAGCCGAAGTGCGCCGCCCAGGCGGCATCGACGACTAGGGGCACGTCGTGCTTGTGCGCCGCCTCCGCCACGCCCGCGACATTCCCGACCGTGCCGACATAGGAGGGGTCACCGACGAAGACGGCCCGCGCGTCGGGGTGCTCGGCGAGCGCCCCGAGCACAGTGTCCGGGCCAACCCCCAGCGGGAGACCGGTCACCGGGTCGACCTCGGGTCGCACCCAGACCGGGGTGAGCCCGGCCAGCACGAGCCCGAGCAGCAGTGACCGGTGCAGGGTCCGACTCACGATGACCGTGTCCCCGTCCCCCGCGACGGCGAGTGCCACCGCCTGGTTGGCGTGGGTCGCCCCGCCGGTCGAGAAGCGGCAGACGTCGGCACCCCAGAGCCGGGCCGCCCGGGCCTCCGCCTCGGCGAGCACCCCGGCCGTGAGCTTCATCGTGTCCAGGCCTGCGTAGAGCGGCACGTCGCCGGACACCACGTCGCCGACGAGGTCGGTCCGCTGCTTATGCCCCGGGATCGTGAACGCCGTCGGCGGGTGTTCCTGGAACCGCAGCCAGGCGTCGAGGAGGGGCGCGTCCCCCCGCAGCCCGCGTGGGTCAGTCGCCATGCGGCGTCCAGGCCGGGGGGTCATCGGTCAGGACCGTGACCAGGGCGGCGGCGAAGGCCCGCACCTGGCGCAGGTCGACCCACTCGTCGACGGCGTGCAGGCCTCCGCCGGAGGGGCCGCACACGAGCGTCGGACACACGGCCTGCCACAGCGGCGCCTCCATCCAGTACGGCGCGTCGAAGGTCGTCCCGGTGTCGAGCTCCGCACCGAGAGCCAGAGCCAGCTCGGCCGCCGGACCGGTGTCGTCGAGCCGCCACCCGTCGCGGCGGGCCACCAGCTCGGCGGCAGCGCGCCACTCCGGCCGGAGCAGCGCGCGCACCTCGTCCAGCGACTCGATACTCGAGCGGCCCGCAGGAGTGCGCACCTCCACCAGACACTCGGCGTGGTCCGGCACGACGAAGGGTGAGGTACCGCCGTGGACCACTGTCACCATGAGATCCCCGCCCCTCGCCCGGACCTCCGGTGCCCGTTCGTCGACCGCCGTGAGGAGCCGACCGAGGTGGGTGACCGCGTTGACGCCCTCCTCGGCCTGCGAGCTGTGCGCGGCGCGGCCGGTGAAGGTCACCCGGATTACGGCGAAGCCCCTCAGTGACCGGCACAGCGCGAGGTCCGTCGGCTCGGCGATGAGGCACGCGTCGGGTCGGAGCCCGAGGTCGGGAAGAGCCGCGATGACGGCCTCGCTGCCCAGGCTGGCGTCCTCCTCGTCGGCCACGAGGGCGAGCACCGGTCGCACCGGGGCGCCCGTCTGGACCACGTGCTCCGCGGCGGCGACCAGCGCGGCGGCCCCGCCCTTCATGTCGGCGGCGCCTCGCGCATACAGCCGGTCACCGTCGATGCGGGCACGCAGCGGTGCGGTCATCCCGGCCACTCCGACCGTGTCGAGGTGGCCGTTGAGGACGATGGTGGGCCCCCCGGCAGCGGCGACCGGGACCGCGACGAGGCTGGGGCGGTCCGGATGCCCGGCGGCGGGCACGACCGTGGTGGCGAACCCCGACCGCTCGAGGCGCTCGCGCAGATGGTCGACGATCGCCCTCTCGCCGCGGGCGCCGGGGACGAGACCGGGGTTGACGCTGTCGATGCCGACCAGCTCGGTCAGCAGTGCGACCGCCTCGGTGCCTACGTCGCGCATGCCGGGAGCCTATGACAGTCCGCCGTCCGGGGCGCTGGAGCGCGGCGAATCGAGGCCCCGCCCAGGGCGGCTGCGCAGCCGAACCCGTGCAGGGGGATACTCGTTGATCGTGTCAGCCGAACCCGAACCGGAGTCCGAGGCCCTGCCGGGCGTCATGCCTGCGGCGCCGCGCATCCCGCGCGAGATCTGGGTCCTCATCGGGGCGGCGTTCATCATCGCGGTCGGCTTCGGGCTCATCACCCCGGTCCTGCCGCAGTTCGCCCGCAGCTTCGACGTCGGAGTGACGGCCGCGGCCGTCGTCGTGAGCGCCTTCGCGTTCTTCCGGCTCGTCTTCGCGCCGGTCGGCGGCCGGCTCGTCACCCTCCTCGGCGAGCGCCCGGTCTATCTCGCCGGGCTCGTCATCGTCGCGGTGTCGACCGGCGCCACCGCCTTCGCCCAGAGCTATGGGCAGCTCATCATCTTCCGCTCCCTCGGCGGCATCGGCTCGACGATGTTCACCGTCTCCTCCGCCGCGCTCATCATCCGCCTCGCGCCGCCGGCCATCCGCGGGAAGGTGTCGTCGGTGTTCGCCAGCGCCTTCCTCCTCGGCGGCGTCGTCGGTCCGCTCATCGGCGGCCTGCTCGGCGCGTTCGGGCTGCGGGTGCCCTTCATCGTGTATGCGGTCGCGCTCCTCATCGCAGCGGCGGTCGTCGCGAGGTTCCTCTCCGGTGCCCGGCTGCGCGAGATGCGGGCGGCCTCGACGGCTCCGGCGATGACGTTCCGGGAGGCGCTCGGCGACTCGGCCTTCCGCTCGGCCCTGGCCTCGGGACTGGCCAACGGGTGGTCCAACTTCGGGGTGCGGATGGCCATCATCCCGCTCTTCGTCACCGCCGTCCTTGTCGGGACCGCGCAGGAGTCCCGCTCGGCCCAGTTCGCGGGCTTCGCCATCGCCACCTTCGCCGCCGGCAACGCACTCGCCCTCACCTTCTCCGGACGCCTGGCGGACTCGATCGGTCGCAAACCCCCGGTCATCACCGGGCTCGTCATCAGCGGCCTTGCGACCCTCTTCCTCGGCTTCCTCACCTCGATGTGGCTCATCCTGCTGCTCTGCCTCATCGCGGGCGCCGGCGCCGGTGTGCTCAACCCGGCGCAGCAGGCGACCATCGCCGACATCGTCGGCAACCACCGTTCCGGGGGTGGCGTGCTCGCCGGGTTCCAGATGGCGACGGACCTGGGCGCCATCCTCGGCCCGGTCCTCGTCGGGGTCCTCATCGACCGCTTGGGCTACGCCGAGGGCTTCCTCGCGACGGGCGTCGTGCTCCTCATCGCCGCGGTGGCCTGGCTGCCGGCGCGCGAGACCCTCCCGAGGCGACAGTCGCATCCAGGGTCCTGACTGGAGCGTTGTCGTCCGACCGGGCCGCTCTCGTCATTGTGGAGCGCAATAGCGGCCCAAACATGACAACAACGAACCAAACACGCGGGAGGGGGCGCAGAGGGGGCGCGGGGCGGACCTCATAGGCTCGCAAGCATGACCACGGTGCCGCCAGACATCCTCGACCTGGCTCGGGACGCCCGGCGGGTCACGGTCCTCACCGGCGCGGGGATGTCGGCGGAGAGCGGCATCCCGACCTTCCGGGACGCGCAGACCGGGCTCTGGACGACGGTGCGGCCAGAGGACCTCGCGACCCCCGAGGCATGGCACCGTGATCCGCCGCGGGTCTGGGCCTGGTATGCGTGGCGCACCCTCGCCGCCGGTCGCTGCGAGCCGCACGCGGGCCACCACGCCCTCGCGGAGTGGGAGCAGCAGGACGGGGTGACGCTGCGCGTCGTGACCCAGAACGTCGACGACCTCCACGAGCGCGCCGGCAGCACGCAGGTCGCGCACCTCCACGGCAGCCTCTTCGCCCGCAAGTGCGACACCTGCGGTGACCCCCACACCGCAGTGCCCGACCTGCCGGAGCATCCCGTCGACCGCCTCGACCCGCCGGACTGCCCGAGCTGCGGGCTGGGGCAGATCCGGCCCGACATCGTCTGGTTCGGCGAGGCCCTCGACGAAGGCATCTTCGATGTGGCCGTCGACGCGGTGCGCGATGCGGACCTCGTCGTCGTCGTCGGCACCTCCGGGATCGTCTACCCGGCCGCCGGACTCCCCGGGCTGGCGATGCGCTTCGGTGTCCCCGTGGTCGAGATCAACCCCCATGGCAGCGACCTCTCCCACGAGGTCGACCACGCCTGGGAGGTCACCGCGTCCGTCGGCCTGCCGGCCCTCACAGCGGCCCTCGCAGGGTGAGCGTCTGCGCGGAGCGGCCCACCGCGCCGGCCTCGTCGTAGAGCACCCCCGAGGTCAGCCCCACCCCGTCCGCGCCGAAGACGACCTCGGAGGAGATCCCGACCCACGCATACCGTGGCCGTCGGTGCAGATGCACGGTGAGGTCGACGTTGGGGAACAGCCACTGCCGCGGGTCCTGCCGAACACTCATGCCGTTGGCCGTGTCGACGTGGAGCAGGAAGCGGGCGGTGTCCGTGCTCTCCTCACCGTCGACGAGAGGGTATGCGGTGCGCTGCCACACCGCTCCTCGTCCGGGTTGGACGGGGGCCGGGCGGCGGATGTCGAGCGCGGCGATGAACCCGCCCGGCCACACCTCGCTGCGCTCGCGCCAGGCGGGCAGGCCGTCCGGGTCCTCGTGCCCGATGAGCGGCTCGGGGGAGCCGCCGGCGACGGCGGAGGTGTCGGACGTCTGCAGCCGCCAGGCCCGCGCTCGGATCGCCGGACGGTCGGTCGCACCCGTGAACAGGGTGGCCTCGAGCAGCTCGATGGTCCGGCCGGGTCGCACGGTCTCGACGTGCACGCGCGTCTCGGCGAGGTCGATGACGCCGAGGATGTCGTAGGAGATGCGCGAGAGCATCATCTCGGCCCGCGGCTGGTGCCGCTCGATGCAGTGCGCGATGAGCGCCGACGGGGCGCCCATGTGCTGCTCGTCCTCCCGCCAGGCGCCCTGAGCATGGATCGTGGGTTCGTAGCGCCCGTCGCCGAGGGCGCGGAAGAAGGTGTCGCTCATCCGCTCGACCCTACCGGGGCATGACGTGGTCGGCCGGGACGGAGAACCCCGGGCCCTCCTCATAGGAGCGCGGGTCCTCGAGCGGCTCGAGGTGCGTGTCGATGTGCATCCGGTCGAACTCGGCGCGCACCGCGTCCTCGACGTCCTCGAGCAGGTCATGACCCCGGTGGACGCTCCAATCCCCTGGGACGAGGACGTGCATGGTCACGTGCTTCTCGGCCCCCGCCTCGCGCGTGCGGACCCCGTGGAAGGCGACCTCGTCCGAGGTGTACCGCTGCAGCACGGCCGTGAGCCGCGCGTTGTCCTTGTCGCTCATCGTGTGGTCCATGAGTCCGTCGACGCTGCGGCGCACCAAGTGCCACCCGGTCCACAGGATGTTGCAGCCGACGAGGAACGCGACGATGGGGTCCAGCCGCAGCCACCCGGTCAAGGCCACGAGGCCGACGCCGATGACCACACCGACGGAGGTGACGACGTCGGTCATGAGGTGTCGACCGTCGGCCTCGAGTGTGATCGAGCGGTGTCGACGGCCGACCCGGATGAGGATCACCCCCACGACGCCGTTGACGACGGCCGCGACGACGGAGATGACCAGGCCCAGCCCGACCTGCTCGAGTTCCTGTGGCGCGAGGAAGCGCCGCACTGACGCCACGACGATGAAGACCGCCGCGACGAAGATCATGATCCCCTCGACCGCGGCCGAGAAGTACTCCGCCTTGCTGTGCCCGAAGGGGTGCTTCTCGTCCGCTGGCTTCGCGGCGACATGGAGGGCGATGAGGGCGACGAACGCCGCGACGAGGTTGACGACGGACTCGGCCGCGTCGCTGAGCAGGCCCACCGAGCCGGTGATGAAGTAGGCGGCGAACTTGAGCGCGATGGTGACGACCGCGGCGGCGATCGCGAGCCAGGCGAACTTGGTGAGGTTCACCCGTGCGGCGTGTCGTGCCGCCTGCGGCTGCTCCTGGGATGCGCCCACGCCCGTGATTGTGGCACGCGGCATGCCGGGACCTCGGCAGGGCCCCCGGGTCCTAGGCTTGCCGCATGGCCGTCACGCTCGTCGTCATCCGTCACGCCGAGTCCGACTGGGATGTGCCTGCCGCCGACCGGGACCGGCCCCTGGCGAGGCGGGGCCGGAAGCAGGCACCCAAGACC
>JBHEPF010000076.1:0-28087 GCA_046260445.1 Dermatophilaceae bacterium
AGACCGAGGCTGCCCTGCTCGCCGCTCTCGGGGACTACCCGCGCGTGCTCGCCCAGGCCGCGCGGCTGCTCGAGCCGCACCGTGTCGCGCGGTATCTCGAGGAGCTGGCCGGTCGCTACCACAAGTGGTACGACACGTGCCGGGTCCGGCCGGTCAACACCGAGGACCCTGTGACGGATCTGCACCGGACGCGGCTCTGGCTCAACGACGCGACCGCGCAGGTGCTCGCGAACGGCCTGGGTGTACTCGGGGTCTCGGCCCCAGAGCGCATGTAGGACCCTCGAGATGCGTGCACACGAGGCCGGCGCCCTCCACGCCGAGGGCTATGGCGGGCCGCCGATCTACCTGCCCTATCCCGCCGACGTCAACGCACTGCTCGAACCGCTCTGGGCGCGCTCGGTCGAGCGTGGGGCCGACGGTGTGCTGCGCGTCGCCGGGGTCGATGTCGCGACGATCGCCAAGGAGTTCGGGACCCCCGCATACGTCATGGACGAGGGGGACTTCCGCGCCCGTGCCCGCGCCTTCCGGGACGACTTCGCCGCACCGTTCGAGGACGTATGCGGTGGTGCCGACGTCTACTACGCCGGCAAGGCGTTCCTCTGCACCGAGGTCGCGCGTTGGGTCGCGGAGGAGGGGCTCTGTCTCGACGTCTCGACCGGCGGTGAGCTGACCGTCGCCGAGCGCGCCGGATTTCCCGCCGAGCGCATCGCGCTGCACGGGAACAACAAGAGTGTCGGGGAGATCGAACATGCGCTCGTCTACGGCGTCGGCCGGATCATCGTCGACAGCCTCGACGAGATCGAGCGCGTCGACGCGGTGGCCGCTCGGTTGGGCGTCGTCGCCCCGGTGATGATCCGTGTCACCGTCGGCGTCGAGGCGCACACCCACGAGTTCATCGCGACCGCCCACGAGGACCAGAAGTTCGGGCTGTCCCTCGCGACCGGAGCGGCGGCGGAGGCGGCGCGTCGCGTCGTCGCACGACCGGCGACGATGCGGCTGCTCGGTCTGCACAGCCACATCGGCAGCCAGATCTTCGACACCGGCGGTTTCGAGATCTCGGCCCGCCGGCTCATCGGGCTGAACGCCGACATCGCCCGCGAGCACGACGTCGAGATGCCGCACATCGACCTCGGCGGTGGCTTCGGCATCGCCTACACCTCCCAGCACACCCCCCTCACGCCCGGCGAGCTCGGCGCGCGGATGGCCGACCTCGTCGGACGTGAGGTCAAGGCCATCGGGACCGGCGACGGCACGGCGGTGCCGCGGGTGTCGATCGAGCCCGGGCGGGCCATCGTGGGCCCGAGCACGTTCACGCTCTATGAGGTGGGGACGGTCAAGCCGGTCGTCGTGGGGGACCGGCTCACCCGCACCTATGTCGCCGTCGACGGCGGAATGAGCGACAACATCCGTGCCGCACTCTACGAGGCGGACTACTCCTGCACCCTCGCCAGCCGGCGCAGCGACGCCGACCCGATGCTCTCGAGGGTGGTGGGCCGGCACTGCGAGAGCGGCGACATCGTCGTCCTCGACGAGTACCTGCCCGCTGACCTGCGACCGGGTGACCTCGTCGCGGTGCCCGGCACCGGCGCATACTGTCGGAGTCTGTCCAGCCAGTACAACCACACTCCCCGGCCCCCCGTCGTCGCCGTCCGGGACGGACAGGCCAGACTGATCGTGCGACGCGAGACGATCGAGGACCTCCTCGCGCTCGATGTCGGATGACCACCGCTGACCGGGCGCACGCCGCTGCACCGACCCACACCCAGCCCCCTGACACCCAGCCCCCTGACAACCAGCCCCCACACACCAGGAGCACCACACCATGAGCACCCCCTCGGCGGCGACCCCCCTGCGGGTCGCCCTTCTCGGCTGCGGAGTCGTCGGCTCGTCCGTCGCCCGCATGCTCACCGAGGGCGCCGACGACCTGGCCGCCCGGGTCGGTGCCCCCCTGGAGCTGGTCGGTATCGCCGTGCGTCGTGGCGGCCGGGACCGCTCCGAACTGCCCGTCGACCCCGCTCTCTTCACGACCGACGCGGTCGGGCTCGTCACCCGGGCCGACATCGTCATCGAGGTCATCGGAGGGATCGAGCCGGCCCGCAGCCTCATCCTCTCGGCGATGGAGCACGGCGCGTCCATCGTTACGGCGAACAAGGCACTGCTCGCCGAGGACGGTCCCGCGCTCTACGCCGCGGCCGACGAGCGCGGAGTCGACATCTACTTCGAGGCCGCCGTCGCCGGTGCCATCCCGATCCTGCGGCCGATCCGCGAGTCGCTGGCCGGAGACCTGGTCACCAAGGTCCTCGGCATCGTCAACGGGACGACGAACTACGTCCTGGACAAGATGGACTCGACCGGTATGGGCTTCACCGAGGCGGTCGAGCAGGCCCAGGCCCTCGGCTACGCCGAGGCCGACCCCACCGCAGACGTCGAGGGCTTCGACGCAGCGGCCAAGGCCGCGATCCTCGCCTCCCTCGCGTTCCACTCCCGGGTGGCGAGCTGGCACGTCTACCGCGAGGGCATCACCGACGTCACGGCCGCGGACATCGCTGCGGCCGCGGCGATGGACCATGTCGTCAAGCTGCTCGCGATCTGCGAGCGCACCCGAGACGAGTCCGGCGCTCAGGGTCTCTCCGTGCGGGTCCACCCCGCGATGATCCCCAGGGCGCACCCGCTCGCCTCGGTTCGCGACGCATACAACGCCGTCTTCGTCGAGGCCGACGCGGCCGGCGAGCTGATGTTCTACGGCAAGGGGGCGGGCGGCGACCCGACAGCGTCCGCGGTGCTCGGGGACGTCGTCGCCGTCGCTCGGCACCGGGTCGGCGGAGGCCGCGGGCCCGGCGAGAGTGCGTATGCGGAGCTGCCGGTGTTCTCGATGGGGGCGGCCCGCACCCGCTACCACATCGCTCTCGACGTCGACGACCGCCCGGGTGTTCTCGCCCAGGTCGCGACGTCGTTCGCCGAGCACGGTGTCTCGATCGAAGCGGTGCGCCAGGAGGCCGTGACCAGAGAGGACGGCCAGACCAGGGCCAACCTCATCGTCGTGACGCACACCGCCACGGATGCCGCCCTCGCCGCGACCGTCGAGGAGCTCGCCGGGCTCGACACGGTCCGCGAGGTCACCTCGGTCATGCGGGTGGAGGGATCCTGATGGCGCACCAGTGGCAGGGCGTCATCCGCGAGTACGCCGAGCGGCTCCCCATGCTCGAGGGCGCCCCGGTCGTCACCCTCCTCGAGGGCGGCACCCCTCTCATCCCCGCAGCCGCCCTGTCGGAGCGGGTCGGAGCCCGGGTGTTCGTCAAGTACGAAGGCCTCAACCCGACCGGGTCGTTCAAGGACCGCGGTATGACGACCGCCATCTCGATGGCGGCCAAGCACGGTGCCAAGGCGGTCATCTGCGCCTCGACCGGCAACACCAGCGCCAGTGCGGCCGCGTATGCGACGAAGGCCGGCATGACCTGTGCGGTCCTCGTGCCGGAGGGCAAGATCGCGATGGGCAAGCTCAGCCAGGCCATCGCTCACGGCGCGACACTGCTCCAGGTGGACGGTAACTTCGACGACTGCCTCACCGTCGCGCGCAAGCTGGCCGAGGCGTACCCGGTCGAGCTCGTGAACTCGGTCAACCCGGCCCGGATCGAGGGACAGAAGACCGCTTCGTTCGAGGTCATCGACGCGCTCGGCGATGCGCCGGACATCCACTGCCTTCCCGTCGGCAACGCCGGCAACATCACGGCGTACTGGAGGGGGTACGTCGAGGCGGCCGAGTCCACGGCTGGCGTCGGTGGGGTCATGCTCGCGCCCCTGGCGACGAAGCGCCCCGCGATGTGGGGGTTCCAGGCTGCCGGGGCGGCGCCGATCGTCCTCGGTCACCCGGTCGACGAGCCGGACACGATCGCGACCGCCATCCGCATCGGGAACCCCGCCTCCTGGCAGCAGGCCCTCCAGGCCCGGGACTCATCGGGGGGCGTCATCGACGCGGTGACCGACGCCGAGATCCTCGAGGCGCACCGACTGCTGTCGGCCACCGAGGGGATCTTCGTCGAGCCGGCTTCCGCGGCCAGTGTCGCCGGTCTGCTCAAGCAGCACTCCGCCGGCGCCGTCCCCGTGGGCGCGACCATCGTCTGCACGGTGACCGGGCACGGTCTGAAGGACCCTGCCTGGGCGCTTCGAACGGCCGACGGCGAGGAGATCACCCCGACCCGGGTGCCGGTCGACGCCTACTCGGCCGCCGTGGCGCTCGGACTGGACGACTAGACCACCATGTCCGCGCCCTCCATCGTGGCGGCCCCGACCGTCACGGTCCGGGTGCCTGCGAGCAGCGCCAACCTCGGGCCGGGGTTCGACTCCATCGGGCTCGCGCTCGGCGTGTGGGACGAGTGCACGGCCACGGTGAGCGACGTACCGGGAGTGCGCATCTCGGTCGCGGGGTCAGGTGCCGGCGAGGTGCCGCTCGACGAGAGCCATCTCGTGTTCCGCACCATGGTGCACACCTGGTCGGTGCTCGGGGCCCAGGCTCCGGCCGGGCTCGAGCTGAGCTGTCACAACGGTGTACCGCACGGACGGGGGATGGGCTCGTCCGCGACAGCCATCGTGACGGGCATCGTCGCCGCTCAGGGCATCTGGGACATCGAGCGCGGTCACGACGGCACGGTCGACCTGGCGGTCGCCAACGACATCGCCGCGGCTCTCGAGGGACATCCGGACAACTCCTCCGCCTCTGTCTACGGAGGGCTCACCCTGTCGTGGACCGATGACACGGACGAGGAACACACCCGCACCGTGCGAGCACCCGTGCATCCGGACCTCGACGTCGTCGTATTCGTCCCGGCGGTCCAGCTCTCGACCGCGAAGGCGCGCTCGGTGCTCCCGACCCAGGTCCGGCTGGGGGACGCCGCCCGCAACTCCGCTCGCGCGGCTCTCCTCATCCATGCTCTAGGACACGACCCCTCGCTCCTGCTGCCGGCGACGCGTGAATGGCTGCACCAGGAGCCGCGACGTCCGGCCTACCCAGCGTCGATGGCGCTGGTGGACCGGGTCCGCGCATCAGGTCATGCCGCGGTGATCAGTGGTGCCGGCCCCTCGGTGCTCGTGCTCACGACGGGCGAGGCCCTGGACGACGTGCGAGGCCTGGCCGATGACACGTGGAGCGTTCTCGTGCCCGGGATCCCGCACACCGGGGCGGTAGTCTCCCGCAGTCTTTCGGGGTGATGAACGGCCGCGACAGGTCCTCCGGCTCGCGGAGTGAGACGCCGGTGCGAATGGCGGCGCTGAGCACGCGAAGTGATACATTGGGGATGCGCGTACGGCGATGAACAGCCGGATCTGATCGCGCAGCCACCATGATCTCCAGTGTCATCGATGCTCGGTGTCAATACCGCAAGCATCAGGATGCTGCCGTGGAGCCCACTGGGTGAGCCCACGACTCATGGTCACGGTCACAGTAGGTGACCGATCGTTGACACCAGGCTCGCCGGCACACGTGCACGCGTGAGCCCCACACACGGGGAAAGGGTCCCTTCGTGACAGACACACCTACTCTCGAGGCAACTTCGACCGCGGAGCCTGGCTCTGCACCAGCCCGCCGCTCGGGCGCCCTCGGTGCCATGAGGGTCGCCGAGCTTCAGGGCCTCGCCTCGAGTCTTGGCATCGCGGGCACGGGCAAGATGCGCAAGTCCGATCTCATCGATGCCATCAAGGCCCGACAGTCGGGCACCTCGACGTCCACCGGTTCGTCGCGCACCGACCGTGCTCCCGAGCCACGACGACGTGACGAGGGCCGCAGCGACGCCCCTCGCTCCGACGATCGTCCGGCTGATCGAACGTCCCAGGGGGAGAGCGGCGGCCAGGACTCGCGCCGCGACAGCCGCAACGACGTGCGGTCGACCGAGGCCACCTCGGGTCAGGACCGCCAGGGCGAGAACCGCCAGAGCGAGAACCGCCAGAGCGAGAACCGCCAGGGCGAGGACCGCCAGGGCGAGAACCGGGACGGTCAGCGGCAGGACAACGACACCGGTGACACTCGGAACTCCGGCGGTCAGAGCACCGGCTACCAGGGCTCCGGGGATCAGAACAGTGGACCGGGCTACGACGACGGGGAGGGCGGTGGCCGCCGCCGACGCAACCGCAACCGCAGCCGCAACCGGGACAAGCGGCGCGTTCGCACCGATGGCGGTCCGCCTCAGCACCAACAGCAGCACCAGCCCCAGCAGAGTGAGGGCGAGAGCTCGGCGCAGATCCTCGAGGACGATGTGCTCGTACCCGCCGCCGGACTCCTGGAGGTGCTCGACAACTACGCGTTCGTCCGCACATCCGGCTA
This sequence comes from Dermatophilaceae bacterium, assembly GCA_046260445.1. Classification (GTDB taxonomy): domain Bacteria; phylum Actinomycetota; class Actinomycetes; order Actinomycetales; family Dermatophilaceae; genus F2B08. Next base: position 6,314 of record JBHEPF010000076.1, read on the forward strand.
CCTCGCCGGTCCGGGGGACGTCTATGTGCCTCTCGTCATGGTCAAGCGCTTCGGCCTGCGCAAGGGCGACGCCGTCAGCGGCCAGGTCAAGGCTCCGACCGAGGACGGTCAGTCCCGTGACCAGGTCCAGGTCGGGTCGAAGAACAACCGACAGAAGTACAACCCGATGGTGCGGCTCGACACGATCAACGGCCAGACGCCCGAGGAGTCGCGGCGTCGTCCGGACTTCGGCAAGCTGACGCCGCTCTATCCGCAGCAGCGGCTGCGCCTGGAGACCGAGGCGAACCAGCTGACCACTCGGGTCATCGACCTCGTCGCCCCGATCGGCAAGGGTCAGCGTGGGCTGATCGTCGCCCCGGCCAAGGCCGGCAAGACGATGGTCATGCAGTCCATCGCCAACGCGATCACGACGAACAACCCCGAGGTGCACCTCATGGTCGTCCTCGTCGACGAGCGTCCGGAGGAGGTGACCGACATGCAGCGCGCCGTGCGCGGCGAGGTCATCGCCTCGACGTTCGACCGGCCCGCCGAGGACCACACGACGGTTGCCGAGCTCGCGATCGAGCGCGCCAAGCGCCTGGTCGAGCTGGGGCATGATGTCGTCGTCCTGCTCGACTCCATCACCAAGCTCGGACGGGCCTACAACCTCGCCGCACCGCCGAGTGGACGCATCCTCTCCGGCGGCGTGGACAGCGCCGCTCTCTACCCCCCGAAGAAGTTCTTCGGTGCCGCTCGCAACATCGAGGACGGCGGGTCGTTGACGATTCTCGCCACCGCACTCGTGGAGACGGGGTCACGGATGGACGAGGTCATCTTCGAGGAGTTCAAGGGCACCGGCAACATGGAGCTCAAGCTGGACCGCCAGCTGGCGAACCGACGGATCTTCCCGGCCGTCGACATCAACAACTCGGGCACCCGCAAGGGGGAGATCCTCCTCGGGGCCGATGAGCTCAAGATCATGTGGAAGCTCCGCCGCGTCCTCGCTGCGCTCGACCCGCAGGCCGGGATCGAGCTGCTTCTCGACCGGCTCCGCAAGACCAAGGGCAACGTCGAGTTCCTCATGCAGGTCCAGCAGACCTCGAGCAGCAGGCTCGACGACCAGGACGACGACTGACGCTCGACCGCTCCGGCTGACGAAGGCGGGCTCCCCGAAGGGAGCCCGCCTTTCGTCGTGTCGCCCCTGACCTACACCGGGTGGACCGCCGGAGGCAGGCGTGCCCGGTCGTGGTCGAATGCCGGATGTGACCCCCACCCAGCGTGTCGGCGGCGGCGCCGCCGTGGCGGCCCTCGGCGCCGCCGCGCTGTGGGGCACGACCGGGACGGCGCAGGCACTCGGGCCGATGGAGTCGGACCCGACCTCGGTCGGTGCGCTGCGCATCGCCGTAGGTTCGCTCGCACTGCTGGCCCTCGCGCTGCCCATGATGCGTCGGGGGAGTCTTCGACGTGCGGGACACCCGGGTCGAGCCTTCGCGTGGACGCAGCATGCCGTGGCGGGAGGTGGCCGCGGGGCAGGTCTCGCTCTCCTGCTCTTCGGTGGGCTCGCCGTCGCCGCGTACCAGGTCTGCTTCTTCCTCGGTGTCGCGAGGGCGGGCGTGGCCGTCGGCACGGTCGTCGCGCTCGGGATCGCCCCACTCGCCACGGGTCTGCTCGGTCTGCTCCTCGGTGAGCGTCCGACGGCCCGGTGGATGGCAGCCACTGCGGGGGCCGTGGCCGGCGTCGTCCTTCTCGTCGTCGGCTCCGGCGCCAAATCGGCTGCCGGGATCGACCTCGTGGGCGTCGCGGCTGCTGCGGGGGCGGGCGTGTCGTACGCGGCCTACACGATCGCCGCCCGCGCGCTCCTCCTCTCCGCTATGCGCGGGGTGCCGGTGATGGCCGCCTTCTTCAGCATCGGCGCGCTCGTCCTGCTGCCGTTCCTCGTGACGGCGGACCTCGGCTGGGTCGCCACACCGCGTGGGCTCGCCATGGTGCTGTGGCTGGGGTTCGTCGCGACCGGCCTGTCGTATGTCCTCTTCCAACGTGGGATCGCCCGCCTCCCCGCCGGCACGGTCGCGACGATGTCGCTCGCCGAGCCGGTGACGGCCACGATCCTCGGAGTCCTCGTCCTGGGCGAGCGGCTCTCCAGGCTCTCCGCCCTCGGGATCGTGGTCGTCGTGCTCGGCCTGCTCCTGGTGACGGTGGGCCCTCGCCGGCCGGCGAGCCTGAGTCCCGCATGATCGGATTCGGGGAACGCGCGTCGGTCTGGCACACTGGAGCGTTGGACCGGTTCACGGCACGCGACGCGTACCTGAGCGACCTCGCGAGGTGAGGGTCGCAGGCGGGGCGCACCGTCCATCGACGAGACGCAGGGCTTGCAGCATGGTGCTGGGCTCGCTGACCCGGGAACACTCAAGGAGAGACTCGTGAAGAAGGACATTCACCCCACCTACGTGGAGACCTCGGTCACCTGCACCTGTGGCAACACGTTCACCACACGCAGCACGGCGCCCAACGGCAGCATCCACGCCGACGTGTGCAGCCAGTGCCACCCGTTCTACACGGGCAAGCAGAAGATCCTCGACACCGGCGGCCGCGTCGCCCGGTTCCAGGCGCGCTACGGCAAGAAGGCCGACGCCGCCAGCTAGCCACCACAGCGCCGGTCCCTCGCTCCTTCGGGAGCAGGGGACCGGCGCTTGGCTGTGTCACCGCTGTCCTCGGCCCGTCCCCGTCCGTCAAGGAGCCCGCCATGCTCGACTCAGCACTCGCTCTCGTCGAGGAGCATGCTGCTCTCGAGGCCCGGATGGCCGACCCGGCGGCCGCTGCCGACCAGGGCGGACTGCGGGCGATGAGCAAGCGGTATGCGGCCCTCGCCCCGACCGTGGCCGCCTACCACGAGTGGAAGACGGCCCAGGGCGACGTCGAGGCGGCCCGAGAGCTCGCCGCCGAGGACGAGGCGTTCACCGAGGAGGTTCCGGCTCTCGAGGCGGTCGTGGCAGAGACGGCGGAGCGGCTGCGCCGCCTCCTCATCCCGCGCGACCCGGACGACGACCGGGACGTCATCCTCGAGATCAAGGCGGGCGAGGGCGGGGAGGAGTCGGCTCTCTTCGCCGGTGACCTGCTTCGGATGTACCTGCGCTACGCCGAGCGGCGTGGATGGCGGACCGAGCTCATCGACGCCACGGAGTCCGATCTCGGCGGTTACAAGGACGTCCACGTGGCCGTCAAGGCCAAGGGCACCCCCGAGCTGGGCACCGCACCGTGGGCGCGACTCAAGTACGAGGGTGGGGTCCATCGCGTCCAGCGGGTCCCGGTCACCGAGAGCCAGGGCCGCATTCACACGAGCGCCGCCGGTGTCCTGGTCATGCCCGAGGCCGAGGACGTCGAGATCGAGATCGGTCCCAATGACCTGAAGATCGACGTCTACCGCAGCTCCGGGCCGGGCGGGCAGAGCGTCAACACGACCGACTCGGCGGTGCGCATCACCCACCTCCCCACCGGCGTCGTCGTCTCCTGTCAGAACGAGAAGAGCCAGCTGCAGAACAAGGAGTCTGCGTTGCGGGTGCTGCGGGCCCGGCTGCACCAGATGGCGCAGGACTCGGCCGACGCCGAGGCCAACGCGGCACGGCGCAGCCAGGTCCGCACCGTCGACCGGTCGGAGCGGATCAGGACCTACAACTTCCCGGAGAACCGGGTGAGCGACCACCGCACCGGGTACAAGTCCTACAACCTCGACGTCGTCCTCGACGGGGAGCTCGACCCGATCGTGCAGTCGGCCGTCGACGCGGACGAGGCGGCCACGCTCGCGGCGCTCGGCGAGGCGTGACGCACCCGTGAGTGAGCGCCCGCCCGTCACTGGGTCAGAACGCCTCAGCCTCGCGTCGGCGGTCCGTCGGGCGCGCCGAACCCTCGAGGAGGCGGGCACGACCTCCCCGGAGGCCGACGCGGTCGCGCTCGCGGCGCATACCCTCCGTCGTTCCGTTGCGGAGGTCCGGCGCCTGATGATCCTGGAAGAACGGGTCGAGGGCGACGTCCTCGCCGTCTATGAGGGCCTGGTCGCCCAGCGGTCCGCCCGCGTCCCGCTGCAGCACCTCACGGGGACTGCACCCTTCCGGCATCTCACCCTCCGGGTCGGACCGGGTGTCTTCGTCCCGCGGCCGGAGACCGAGGTCGTCGCCCAGGCGGCGATCGACGAGGCCCTGGTATGCGGCGCGGCCCCCGTCGTCGTCGACCTGTGCGCCGGGTCGGGCGCCATCGCACTCGCCGTCAAGGACGAGGTGCCGCACGCGCGGGTCACCGCGGTGGAGCTCGACCCACTGGCCCTGGGCTGGGCCGGCGCCAACCTCGAGACCACCGGACTGGACGTCGAGCTCGTCGGCGGCGACGCGGCGAGCGCGCTGCCCGGCCGCGAGGGATCGGTGGACGTCGTCGTGAGCAACCCGCCCTACATCCCGACCGCTATGGTGCCGGTCGAGCCCGAGGTCCGCGACCACGACCCGGACGCCGCCCTCTACGGAGGCTCCGCGGACGGTCTGCGCATCCCGTTGGCCGTCGCCGGCCGAGCAGCCGCGCTGCTCCGCCCAGGGGGTCTGTTCGTGATGGAGCATGCCGACACCCAGGGTGAGGCCCTTCCTCGTCGGCTCCGGGGGAGCGAGTGCTGGACCGATATCGAGGACCATCCGGACCTCACGGGCCGTCCCCGCTATGTCACCGCTCGACGACGCTGACGATCGCGCGTCGAGACGCCTCACGCACTGACAGCGGGCCGCGGCGTCCGCCGCGGCCCGCTGTCACTGGCGGGTGGGTCAAAGGATCCAGATTCAGAGGATCCAGATGATGAGGGCGATGATGAGAAGTACGCCGACGATCGTCCAGATCAGGCCGGAACCGCGCATGGGGTCGTCCTTTCGCTGCTGGGTCGAGGTGGTGCCCAGATATCAAGCAGCCTATGAGGTTGTATAGCCGCAGGTGGGGAACTCGCCCGGCTCATTTCCGACGTGTCAGGAGCGTCCGTGGTCGGCTGCTCACCGCGGCACCGTAGGCTGTAGCGCTATGAGTCCGGTCTTCGACTGCTCCAGTGAGAGCATGCGGCGCGAGGGTCTGGCGAAGGCGGCCGAGGCCCTGCGGGAGGGCAAGCTCGTCGTCCTTCCGACGGACACGCTCTACGGGATCGGGGCGGACGCCTTCAACCGTGAGGCGGTGGAGAACCTTCTGGCGGCCAAGGGCCGCGGACGCCACATGCCCCCTCCGGTGCTCGTCGGTGACCTCCGCACGATCGACGGCCTGGCGATCGATGTCCCGGACTACGTGCGAGCGCTCGTCGAGGCCTTCTGGCCCGGACCGCTCACGGTCGTGCTCAAGGCCCAACCTTCCCTGACCTGGGACCTGGGGGACACCAACGGCACGGTGGCGCTGCGGATGCCCGACCACGAGCTCGCCCTCGCCCTCCTTCGAGAGGTCGGTCCGATGGCCGTCTCGAGCGCGAACGTCACCGGATGGCCGGCCGCCCGGACCATGGTCGACGCCGCCACCCAGCTCGGGTCGGCCGTCTTCGTCTATCTCGATGGCGGGCCCGTCGGTGACGGTCTGCCCTCGACCATCGTCGACTGCACGACGCAGACACCGACGATTCTCCGCGAGGGAGCGCTCACTGAGGAGCAGCTCGCGCCACATCTCCCCTCGAACGAAAGGCCGACGACATCATGACCGAGAGCTTCTACGGTTCAGACTTCACCGCGCTGCAGTCCTTCGACCCGGACATCGCCGGGGTGCTGCTCTCCGAGCTCGACCGGATTCGGGGTGGCCTCCAGCTCATCGCGAGCGAGAACTTCTCGAGTCCGGAGGTGCTCACCGCCCTCGGCTCGACCCTGTCGAACAAGTACGCGGAGGGCTACCCCGGGAGGCGCTACTACGGCGGCTGCAGTGAGGTGGACAAGGCCGAGGAGCTCGCCATCGAACGGTGCATGTCACTCTTCGACGCCGACCACGCCAATGTCCAGCCGCACTCCGGTGCCAGCGCCAACCAGGCGGTCTACGGCGCCTTCATGCAGCCTGGGGACACCATCCTCGCGATGAGCCTGCCTCATGGGGGCCACCTCACGCACGGCGCGAAGGTGTCGTTCTCGGGCAAGTGGTTCAACGCCGTTCACTACGGCGTGGACAAGGAGACCGAGAACATCGACTACGAGCAGGTCGAGCGGCTGGCCAAGGAGCACCGTCCCAAGGTGATCCTCGCCGGCGGGTCGGCCATCCCGCGTCTCATCGACTTCGAGTTCTTCCGCCGCGTCGCCGACGAGGTGGGGGCGGTGTTCTGGGTCGACGCGGCGCACTTCATCGGACTCGTCGCGGGCAAGGCCATCCCCAGCCCGGTCCCGCATGCAGACGTCGTGTCGTTCACGACCCACAAGGTCCTGCGCGGCCCGCGGTCGGGAGCCATCGTCTGCCGCGAGGAGCACAGAGTGGCCATCGACAAGGCCGTGTTCCCCATGATGCAGGGTGGTCCGCAGATGCACTCGGTGGCGGCGAAGGCCGTGAACTTCAAGGAGTGCGCCACTCCCGAGTACGCCACCTATGCCGCCCAGGTCATCGACAACGCCCGGGTGCTCGCGGAGTCGCTGGGTGAGCGGGGCATCCGTCCCACGACCGGCGGGACGGACACCCACCTGTCCCTGCACGACCTTCAGCCCGTGCTCGTCACCGGCGTCGACGCCGAGGCCCGCTGCGACGCAGCCGGCATCACCGTCAACAAGAACGCCATCCCCTTCGACCCGCAGAAGCCGAACATCGCCTCGGGCATCCGGGTCGGCACCCCATGCGTCACCACGCAGGGAATGGGAACGGAGGAGATGCGGGCCGTAGCGGACCTCATCGCTCGCGCGGTCATCGAGGGCGACGCCGACCCTGAGCACCACGTCTCCCGCGAGATCCGGGCGCAGGTGAGCGAGCTCGTCGCCCGCTTCCCCGCATACCCCCGCTGACCGACCGAGCCCAGACAGAGCGGTCGCCGCGTGCGCGAGTACCTGTTCGTCATCGTCATCGCCGCGGTGATGACGTATGCGTTCACACCCATGATGCGCACTCTCGCGGTGAAGAGCGGGGCCTACACCCAGGTCCGTGACCGAGACGTCCACAGTGTTCCCATCCCCCGGCTCGGGGGCGTGGCGATCTTCATCGGCTTCGCTGCCGCGTGCCTCGCGGCGGCCCGACTGCCGCGCCTGCGCCAGCTCTTCGAGAGCGACGAGATCCGCGGCGTCCTCATCGGCGCGGCCATCATCTGCGTCATCGGCGCGATCGACGACATCCGCGAGCTCGACTGGTTCGCGAAGCTGGGCGGGCAGCTCATCGCTGCGGGAGCGCTCGCCTTCCACGGCGTGCAGTTCTACTCCCTGCCGCTCGGCGAGCAGGTCGTTCTGCCACCCTTCATCCTCGTCTCCCTGACGATCCTCGTCGTTCTCGTGTCGACCAACGCGGTCAACTTCATCGACGGCCTGGACGGTCTGGCCAGTGGCATCGTCGGCATCGCTGCCGTCTCGTTCTTCGCCTATGCCTACCTGGTCTCGCGGACCTACAACCCACCCAACGTGTTCTCGACCGCGGCGCTCATCTCCGCTGCCGTCATCGGGTGCGCGATCGGCTTCCTGCCACACAACTTCTTCCCGGCGCGGATCTTCATGGGGGACTCCGGGGCGCTCCTCTTCGGACTCCTGCTCGCGGCTGCGACGATCTCGATCACCGGCTCGGTGGCGGGTGCGGATGTGAGCGCCAACCCGTTAGCGGCGGTGCTCCTGCCCCTCGTGGTGCCGCTCGCGATCTTCCTGCTCCCGCTCTTCGACGTCATCTGGGCCGTCATCCGCCGCACCAGGGCAGGACGGCGCCCCTGGCAACCGGACGCCGGGCACCTTCATCACCGCATGCTCGCCTTCGGACACGGTCATCGGCGAGCAGTCCTGCTGCTGTGGGGATGGGCGGCGGCCGCCTCTCTCGGCAGCGTGGCCTTCGTCTTCTTCGACCCCGCTGTCGCGGGCGGGTTCTTCGTCGTCATGCTCGGCACCGCGGCCGCGCTCACGGTCTGGCTGCCGCGCGCTGTCGTCGGTCGTCGCCGGCCCCAGCACTTCGCGTCGGCCCCGCCGCCCCCGAACGAGTGACCGTCGCTGCGGATTGGGTCGACCTCGACGCTTGTGATAACTTTCACAAACCATGCGACGGCAACCATTGACGGGCCTGCGGGCGGGGAGCTCCATCCTGCGCCACGCTCTCGTCGCCGGAGCCGTGGGGGCGGTCGTCCTCACGGCGGCGGCGTGGGGGATCTGGGGGGAGCAGTCCGCGCTGTCCGCCCTCGCCGGCGCCGGTGTGGTGCTCCTCGTGCTGACCGTCGGGCTCCTCGGCATCAGTGCCGTCGTCGCCGCGGACGCGGCCCTGTCGATGGCCGGTGCCGCCGTCGTCTACATCGGCCAGATCATCCTCATCGTCGCTGCACTCCTCGTGCTCCGTGACCGCGAGTGGCTCGACGGACGAGCGTTCGCGATCGCGGCGATCGGCCAGGTCCTCATCATGCAGGTGGCGCAGGTCATCGGCTACAACCGAGGTCGGCACGCGCTGGACACGGCCCTCCCGCAGACCGATGGGCCGGGGGATCCGAACATGACGGACGAACGAACATGACGGACGAACGGCGACGGGTGCCGCATGCCTCCGACGGGGACGACGACGGCAGCGGTCCGAGCCCGACGTTCCAGGCGGAGGCCATGGGTTCGACCATCATCGCCTACCTCGTCACGGGTCCCGCACTCTTCGGTGGGATCGGGTGGCTGCTCTCGCAGTGGCTCGGAACGACCTTCTTCATCCCTGTGGGAATTCTCCTGGGGATGACTCTGTCCATGTACACCATTTGGCTCCGGTACGGTAGGTCCTAGCGCCTACGTGGCCGGTCGCCCACCGGCTCGGACTTGCTCGCCCAAGACCCCTTCGAGGAGACATTCGTGATCCTGGCTTCTGCCTCGCACGCCGTCCAGCTGCCCACGGCAAGTGGTGGTGAAGGGTTCACCCCTCCCGGAACAGAGATCTTCTGGATCCCGCTGATCGGCGAGGGCGAGTGGGCCATCACCGAGCAGATGTTCTGGGGCGGCGTCTCCGTGGTCCTCATCAGCGTCGCGCTCATCATGCTCACCCGCAACGTCTCGATCGTGCCGAGCAAGAGCCAGTTCCTCTTCGAAGGCTTCTACAACTTCGCCCGCAACGGCATCGCGCGCGACATGATCGGCAGCAAGCACTTCCTGAAGTTCGTCCCGCTGCTCTTCTCCATCTTCACGCTCCTCCTGGTGAACAACTGGTTCGGCGTGCTGCCGCCGGTCATGAACCCGACCTTCGGCCGGATCGGCTTCCCCATCGCGTTGACGGTCGTCGTCTATGTCGTCTACCACTGGGTGGGCATCAGGCGCTACGGGCTCGGCGGGTACTTCGCGCACATGATCCCGGACGGGCTGCCCGGCTGGATCAAGCCGGTGATCTTCCCGCTCGAGCTCATCACCTACTTCATCACCCGGCCGCTCACCCTCGCGCTTCGACTGTTCGGCAACATGTTCGCCGGGCACATCCTCATCGTCCTCTTCGTCAGTGCGGCCGCGTACTTCCTCACGCAGGGTGTCGCGTTCAAGCTGCTGGCCATTCCGACCTTCGCCATGGCCGGCATCATGTGGGTCTTCGAGGCCCTTATCCAGGCCCTGCAGGCATACGTCTTCACCCTCCTCGCCGCGAGCTACATCGCCGGAGCCCTCGCCGAGGACCACTGACCGGTCAGCGCCGCCGCCGACCACCGCATACCCATCCGCATCACCGATAACTGAATACCCCCACAAACGTCCGGTCCCCAGCGACCGGAGCACACAAATGAAACCCATGAAAGAGGAATCACTGTGACTGGCAACCTCTCCCTCGTCGGCTACGGCCTCGCGACCATCGGCCCGGCCATCGCGGTCGGCCTGATCTTCGCCGCTTACATCAACGGTGTGGCCCGTCAGCCCGAGGCTCGCCCGCTGCTGCAGCCGATCGCCATCCTCGGCTTCGCGCTCGCCGAGGCGCTCGCCATCTTCGGTCTGGTGCTCTTCTTCATCGGCTGACCAGCCGGACTCGGCTCAGCGTCCCGATCCGGTACTCGCACTAGGAGAATCACGTGCTCAATCTCGCAGCCGTCCTGCCGACCGTCGTCGTGACAGCGGACATGGCGGACAAGCCGCCGCTGATCCCGCACATCCCGGAGCTGATCTTCGGCTTCGTGATGATCGGCATCGTCTACCTCGTCGTCTCCAAGAAGGTCGTGCCCACCATCGAGCGCGCCTACGAGGAGCGCAGGGCAGCCATCGAGGGCGGCATGAAGCAGGCGGAGGAGGCTCAGGCTCAGGCGCAGGCGGCGCTGCAGAGCTACGAGGCTCAGCTCGCCGAGGCCCGCGCCGAGGCCAACTCCATTCGCGAGCAGGCTCGCGAGGAGGGGGCTTCGATCATCGCAGAGCTGCGCAGCCAGGCCAACGCCGAGGCGACCCGCATCACCGAGTCCGCCAAGCGTCAGATCGAGGCCGAGCGCCAGCAGGCGGTCGTCCAGCTCCGCCAGGAGGTCGGCACCATGTCGACGACTCTGGCGAGCAAGATCGTCGGCGAGGCCCTCGAGGACGAGGTCCGACAGAAGGGCATCGTCGACCGCTTCCTCGCCGAGCTCGAGTCGGGCGACGTCACGCCGGAGAAGATCGGATCCCAGAGCGGCGGCCCGACGGGGGCTGACATCTGATGCGGGGTTCCAGCCGGGCAGCGGCCGTCGCGGTCCAGGAGGCGTTCGACGCCGTCCTCGGCGGCGCGGTCGACCGGGCAGCGCTGGCTGAGGAGTTGTTCTCCGTCTCCGCGGTGATCGACGCCAACCCTTCGCTTCGCCGGGCCCTCGCCGCTCCGTCACGCGAGCCCGAGGCCAAGCAGGCCCTGGCCGCACGGCTCTTCGGGGGCAAGGTGAGCACCGAGGCCGTGCACCTGGTCGCCGCCGTCGCGGCCGCCCGGTGGGCGGAGGAGGGTGACTTCGCCGACACCGTCGAGTCGCTCGCCGTCCAGTCGCTCCTCGCGCAGGCCGAACGTGAGGGCAGGATCGACTCGGTCGAGGACGAGCTGTTCCGCTTCGAGCGCATCATCGCCGGCGACACCGGACTGCGCGACGCCCTCTCGAGCCGCAACACCGACGCGGAGGGCAAGACCGGACTCGTCCGGCGCCTCCTCGAGGGCAAGGCGCACCCGGAGACCATTCGCCTGGCCGTGCAGGCCGTGCAGACCCCCCGGGCTCGACGCCTCGACCGGGTCCTCGCGACCTATCTCCGCCTGGCCGCGCACCGACGGGATGAGCTCACCGCTCTCGTGACCGTCGCCAACGCGCTCACCGAGCAGCAGCAGGCCCGTCTGCGCACCGCGCTGGAGCGGATCTACGACACGTCCGTCACCCTCCAGGTGGTCCTTGACGAGGGAGTCATCGGCGGCATCCGTGTCCAGATCGGCGACGAGGTCGTCGACGGCACGATCCTGCGCCGACTCGACGAGGCCCGCAGACACGTCGCCGGAAGTTAGCTCGCGGAACTGATCGACACCCCCATCGACGACGCACCCAGACGAAGACCACGCATCCGCACCCACCACCAGCTTCGGTCCAGAGCAGGACCGGCAACCGAGGAGAAGAGACAGACATGACGGAGCTTTCGATCCGTCCGGAGGAGATCCGGGACGCCCTGGACAGCTACGTCCAGTCCTACGAGCCCGGGACGGCCTCGCGTGAAGAGGTCGGCCGCGTCATCGACGCCGGCGACGGCATCTGCCACGTCGAGGGCCTGCCCTCGGCCATGACCAACGAGCTGCTCGAGTTCGAGGACGGCACGCTGGGCATCGCGCTCAACCTCGACGTCCATGAGATCGGTGTCGTCATCCTCGGCGACTTCTCCAAGATCGAGGAGGGGCAACCGGTCAAGCGGACCGGTGAGGTCCTCTCGGTCCCGGTCGGTGACGCCTTCCTCGGTCGCGTCGTCAACCCGCTCGGCAATCCCATCGACGGTCTCGGTGACATCGCGTCCGAGGGCCGGCGCGCTCTGGAGCTGCAGGCCCCGACGGTCGTCCAGCGCAAGTCGGTCCACGAACCGCTGCAGACCGGCCTGAAGGCCGTGGACGCGATGACGCCGATCGGGCGTGGCCAGCGCCAGCTCATCATCGGTGACCGGCAGACGGGGAAGACCACGGTCGCGGTCGACACGATCATCAACCAGAAGGAGTTCTGGGAGACCGGCGACCCGAGCAAGCAGGTTCGCTGCATCTACGTCGCGATGGGGCAGAAGGGATCGACGATCGCGGCCGTGCGGGGTGTCCTCGAGGAGGCCGGCGCGATGGAGTACACCACCATCGTCGCCGCGCCCGCGTCCGACTCCGCGGGCTTCAAGTACCTCGCCCCCTACACCGGATCGGCCATCGGGCAGCACTGGATGTACCAGGGCAAGCACGTCCTCATCGTCTTCGACGACCTGTCCAAGCAGGCTGAGGCCTACCGCTCGGTCTCTCTCCTGCTGCGCCGCCCGCCGGGCCGTGAGGCCTACCCGGGAGACGTCTTCTACCTGCACAGCCGGCTGCTCGAGCGGTGCGCCAAGCTCTCCGACGACCTCGGTGCCGGATCGATGACCGGCCTGCCGATCATCGAGACCAAGGCCGGCGACGTCTCGGCCTACATCCCGACCAACGTCATCTCCATCACCGACGGCCAGATCTACCTCCAGTCCGACCTGTTCAACTCCAACGTCCGCCCGGCGATCGATGTCGGTGTGTCGGTCTCCCGCGTCGGTGGGGCCGCTCAGATCAAGGCGATGAAGGCGGTCTCCGGTCGACTCAAGCTCGACCTCGCGCAGTACCGCGCCCTCGAGGCGTTCGCGATGTTCGCCTCCGACCTCGACCCGGCCTCGCGCGCTCAGCTCGGTCGCGGCGCCCGTCTCGTGGAGCTGCTCAAGCAGCCGCAGGCAGCTCCTTTCCCGGTCGAGGAGCAGGTCGTCTCGATCTGGATGGGCACGAGCGGACAGCTCGACTCGGTGCCGGTCGAGGACATCCGCCGGTTCGAGGCCGAGTTCCTCGACCACCTGCGGCGTGCCAAGTCCGAGCTGCTCGATGCGATCCGCGAGACGGGCACGTTCGAGGAGTCCACCGAGCAGGCGCTCAAGAGCGAGATCGACGAGTTCAAGAAGGGCTTCGAGCGGCGCGGTCACGACGGCCTCGTCGCCGGCAACGAGGCCGAGGACGACGCGGCTGAGAAGGCCATGGAGTCCGACCAGGAGCAGATCGTCATCCACAAGCGCTGAGCGCGTGGATCCGACGAACTGACCTGGCACCGACGTAGACCACAGGAAGGCGGAAGAGTATGGGAGCGCAGATCCGGGAGTACCGGCGCCGCATCCGCTCTGTCAGCGCGACGAAGAAGATCACGCGCGCCATGGAGCTCATGGCGGCCAGCCGTGTCGTCAAGGCGCAGCAGGCGGTGCGTGAGTCCAGCCCGTATGCCCGCGCGATCACGCGCGCGGTCTCCGCAGTGGCGACGTACTCCAGCGAGGACCATCCCCTCATCGGCGAGAAGGAGCGGGTTGCGCGTGCCGGCGTCGTCATCATGACGTCCGACCGTGGTCTGGCGGGCGCCTACTCCTCCGCAGTCCTCAAAGAGAGCGAGCGACTTGTCGCACGTCTGCGTGACGAGGGCAAGGAGGTCGTCCCCTACCTGATGGGACGCAAGGCGGTCGGGTACTACAAGTTCCGCGGTCGTGACTACGCGCAGGAGTGGAGTGGCTTCTCCGAGAAGCCGAAGTTCGAGATCGCCCGAGAGGTCGGCAAGCGGCTTACCGCGGACTTCCTCAAGAGCACCGAGGACGACGGCGGGATCGACGAGGTCCACATCGTCTTCACCCGGTTCGTCTCGATGGTGACCCAGGAGCCCGAGGTCATTCGGATGATCCCGCTGGAGGTCGTCGAGGGCACCGAGCCGCCCGAACCGGACGACCTGCTCCCGTTGTACGAGTTCGAGCCCAGCCCGGACGAGGCCATGGACCTGCTGCTGCCGAAGTACGTCAACGCCCGACTGTTCAACTGCATGCTCCAGTCCGCTGCGTCCGAGCTCGCTGCCCGCCAGCGGGCGATGAAGTCGGCGACGGACAATGCCGAGGAGCTCATCAAGAAGTACACCCGACTGGCCAACCAGGCCCGTCAGGCCGAGATCACCCAAGAGATCAGCGAAATCGTCGGCGGCGCCAGCGCCCTCGCCGATAGCAAGTGAGGAAGAGGCCCACATGACTGCGACTGTCACCGAGACCGACACCACTGCGGAGACATCCGGCGGTGTTGGAAGGATCGCCCGGATCACCGGTCCGGTCGTCGACGTCGAGTTCCCCGTCGACGCGATGCCGAACCAGTACAACCTGCTCACGACCGAGGTCCGCCTGGGTGGTGAGACCAAGTACCTCAACCTCGAGGTCGCTCAGCACATCGGCGACAACATGGTCCGCGCCATCTCGTTGCAGCCGACCGATGGCCTGGTCCGGGGCACCAAGGTCCAGGACACCGGTGGACCGATCACCGTGCCGGTCGGAGACGTCACCCTCGGCCGGGTGTTCAACACGACCGGTGTCTGCATGAACCTCAAGGAGGGTGAGACGCTCGACGTCAAGGAGCGCTGGGGGATTCACCGCCCCCCGCCGCCGTTCGACCAGCTCGAGTCCAAGACCCAGATGTTCGAGACCGGCATCAAGGTCATCGACCTGCTCACCCCCTACGTCATGGGTGGCAAGATCGGCCTTTTCGGTGGCGCCGGTGTCGGCAAGACCGTCCTCATCCAGGAAATGATCGCCCGGGTCGCCCGCGACCACGGTGGTGTCTCCGTCTTCGCCGGTGTCGGTGAGCGGACCCGTGAGGGCAACGACCTCATGGTCGAGATGGAGGAGGCCGGGGTCCTCGGGCAGACGGCGCTCGTCTTCGGCCAGATGGACGAGCCGCCCGGCACCCGACTGCGTGTCGCGCTCTCCGCACTCACTATGGCGGAGTACTTCCGTGACGTCCAGAAGCAGGACGTTCTCCTCTTCATCGACAACATCTTCCGGTTCACCCAGGCCGGACAGGAGGTCTCGACCCTCCTCGGCCGGATGCCGTCGGCCGTCGGCTACCAGCCGACCCTGGCCGACGAGATGGGAGTGCTGCAGGAGCGGATCACCTCGACCCGTGGTCACTCGATCACCTCGATGCAGGCGATCTACGTCCCCGCCGACGACTACACCGACCCGGCTCCGGCGACGACGTTCGCCCACCTCGACGCGACGACCAAGCTCTCCCGCGAGATCGCCTCGCTCGGTATCTACCCGGCGGTGGACCCGCTCACCTCGACGAGCCGGATCCTCGACCGTCGCTACATCAGCGAGGAGCACTACTCCACCGCGCTGCGGGTCAAGCAGATCCTGCAGCGTAACAAGGAGCTCCAGGACATCATCGCCATCCTCGGCATCGACGAGCTGTCGGAGGAGGACAAGATCCTCGTCAACCGGGCTCGCCGGATCCAGCGCTTCCTCTCTCAGAACACCTACGTCGCCAAGCAGTTCACCGGCCTCGAGGGTTCGACGGTTCCGCTCGCGGACAGCATCGAGGCGTTCGCGAAGATCGCTGACGGCGAGTTCGACCACATCGGCGAGCAGGCGTTCTTCATGTGCGGTGGCCTCGACGACGTCGAGCGTCAGTGGGCCGAGATCCAGAAGAACCTCTGATGGACACGCTGGAGGTGCAGCTCGTCGCCGCCGACCGGCTCGTCTACGAGGGCCAGGCGACGCTCGTGCGTGCGCGCACCCTCTCCGGCGAGCTCGGCATCATGCCGGGACACCAGCCGCTCCTCGGCGTCCTGGTCGAGGGCGAGGTCAAGATCAACAGCGTCGACGGCGTCAAGACGGCCACGATCGACTCCGGGTTCCTCTCAGTGGACCACGGCCGGGTGACGATCGTCGCCGAAGAGGTCGACGCCTCAGGGATGAGCGACTGATCCAGCCAGACGACGACGGACATTGCGCAGTGAGTCACCGCAGCCGTGGATGACTTCATCGACGACGTCGAGCAGGTGCCCCTCTTCGCCGCGGAAGCGGTGGGAGGGGCACTCGTCGTGGGACTCGTCCTCGGCGCGGCTCTGCTCGGCTACTTCCTCCTGCGCCGACGCAGGATCGCGGCGAGCGCTCCATGCCTCTCCTGCGGCCTGCGCGAACACGGGCGTCTGAGGTGGCGGTCGGTCTTCGTACGCCTGGGCATGTCGACGCTGGACTGCTTCACCGTCTTCGGCCTCGGGACCAGGCCGTTGCGCAGCTGGAGCAGGGGTGAGGTCGAGGTCAGTGCGCCGGAGGAGATCGCCGGCGTCGTTCCAGGCCTCAGCGACCCGATCCTGCTGCATGTCCGCGCACCGGGCTCGGGCGATGAGGTGGAGCTGGCGATCGAGCGCACCGCGTATCCAGCCCTGCGCTCCTGGTCCGAGTCCGGCCCGCCGCGACCCAACTCCGTCGTCTGAGCCTCACGTCGCAGCGTCGTCCTGGCCCTTGCGTCGGCTCCGCTTCTCCGGGGCTACCGCCCGTCCGCCTCCGGGCTGCCAGAGGACGTCGCCGCTCGTGCCGGCGCCATGACGCCCGACGTTGGCGACCCGGGCGATGATGAAGAGCAGGTCGGAGAGCCGGTTGAGATAGGTCGCCGTGAGGGGGTTGACTCCTCCCGTGCCCTTCTCGGAGCCCGGCTCGGTTCCGTAGGCCTCGACCGCGGCCCAGGCGGAGCGCTCGGCTCGCCGGACGATGGTCAGCGCGAGGTGGAGGTGAGCGGCCGCGAGCGTACCGCCGGGCAGGATGAAGGACCGCAACGGCTCGACCCGCTCCAGATAGGCGTCGCAGTCGATCTCCAGCTCTCCGATCCACTCCTCCTTGACGCGCAGCGGCTCGTAGTCGTACTCGGTCCGCAGCGGCACGGACAGGTCCGCCCCCACGTCGAAGAGGTCGTTCTGCACCCGGATGAGGACGGTGCTCACGTCCTCGGGCAGCCCGCCGCTCGCCAGCGCGACCCCGATGGCGGCGTTGGCCTCGTTCGTGTCGGCGTAGGCCGCGAGCCGGACGTCGGTCTTCGGGATCCGGGAGAAGTCTCCGAGTGCCGTCGTGCCCTGATCGCCGGTGCGGGTGTAGATCTTCGTGAGGTTGACCATGCCCCAAGCCTCTCAGACCACCGGTCACCGGAGTGGGGGGCGCTAGGGTCGCTGCGTGACCGCAACTCGCGTGGGCCAGGAGATCCGTGGGCCGTCGTCCCGGCTCCCTGCACTCGACGTGCTTCGCGGCGTCGCGATCCTGTGCATGCTCATCGCGCACGGCGTGCCCTTCCTCTGGCCGACCGGTGTCTCGCGTCCTCTGGAGCTCGTCCTCGGCGCGATCAACGCCGTGGCCTCACCACTGTTCGGGCTGGCGATGGGTGCGGCCGGAGCCCTGGTCTGGGCGCGACCGACGATGGCCGGTCAGTGGCCTCGCCGGGTGCTCAGCGACATCGGGCGTGGGGTCGTGGTCTTCGCGACGGGAATGCTGCTGGTCGAGCTGAACACCTGGGTAGCGATCGTGCTCCATGTGCTCGGCGTCCTCATCGTGCTCGGCATCCCCGTCGCTGCCTTGGCAGGAGCGAGTATGCGCCACGCACCGGCCGGGGGACGGCTGCGGTCGATCCTCGGTGGGCTCACGCTGGTGACGTTCGCCCTCGCGCCGTGGGTCACCGGCGCGGTGGCCCCCGTCGGGAACCGTCTGGCCAACGGCACGACGGGTGGGGTGGCGGAGCTCTGGGCCGCGCTCGTCGCCGGGGAGAGCTATCGGGCGCTCTCACTTCTGCCGTTCTTCGCTCTCGGCGCGCTCATCGCGGCCGTGGGTCTCCTCGAGCGACCTCGCCGGCTCAGCGTCGTCTCGTTCCTCGTCGCTGTCGTGCTCGTCCCCGGTTACGCGTTCGTCCGCCGATCGTGGGTCATCGGGCTCTCGGGCGATCCGGTCGACCAGCTGTTCGACCTCACGCTCGTCATGGTCGCTCTGGCCGTCGTCACGCTCCTGGTGGACACCCTGTCCCGCCGCCGAGCGCTGTGGCAACCGCTCGCCGACCTCGGAGCGATCGCATTGAGCGTCTATGCCCTGCAGCTCGTCGTTCTGCGTCCGCTCATGGACTGGCAGGGCTGGACGACCTCCAGGGCGCTGGCCTGGGTCAGCCTGCTCGTCCTCGTCCTCGTTCCCAGCGCCGTGATGATCTGGTGGCGCCGCGCCCTCGGCCCAGGCCCGCTGGAACACGTGGTTGCGCTCGTCACAGGCAAGGGCCGGGCCACCTGATCGCTTGTATGTTCGAGGGCATGACTGCGCCCTCGACTCCGTCCTCAGCGTCCTCTGTCCGGCCCGACCGGGACCGTCCGTGGGTCATGCGCACGTACGCCGGCCACTCCAGTGCGGCCGCGAGCAACGCCCTCTATCGGCGCAACCTCGACAAGGGTCAGACGGGGCTGTCGGTGGCCTTCGACCTGCCGACCCAGACCGGATACGACCCCGATCACGTCCTGGCCCGCGGCGAGGTCGGCAAGGTGGGTGTGCCGATCTCGCACATCGGCGACATGCGGCGGCTTTTCGACGACATCCCGCTTGACGCGATGAACACCTCGATGACGATCAACGCCACCGCCATGTATCTCCTGGCCCTGTACCAGGTCGCCGCCGAGGAGCAGGCCGAGGCCGTGGGGGAGGACCCCGCCGCGGTCGTCGCGCGGCTCTCGGGAACGACCCAGAACGACATCATCAAGGAGTACCTCTCGAGGGGGACCTACGTCTTCCCACCTGCGCCGTCGATGCGGCTCATCACGGACATGGTGACCTACACCGTCTCGGAGATCCCGAAGTGGAACCCGACGAACATCTGCAGCTACCACCTGCAGGAGGCCGGTGCCACACCGGTCCAGGAGATCGCCTACGCGATGAGCACCGCGACCGCGGTCCTCGACGCGGTGAGGGACTCGGGAGAGGTGCCGGCGGAGGAGTTCGGCACCGTCGTGGCCCGGATCTCGTTCTTCGTCAACGCAGGGGTTCGGTTCATCGAGGAGATGTGCAAGATGCGCGCCTTCGTGGAGCTCTGGGACGAGCTCACCCGCGACCGGTACGGCGTCACCGACGCCAAGCAGCGTCGCTTCCGCTACGGCGTGCAGGTCAACTCGCTGGGCCTCACCGAGGCGCAGCCGGAGAACAACGTCCAGCGCATCCTGCTGGAGATGCTGGCCGTGACCCTGTCCAAGGACGCCCGAGCGCGGGCGGTCCAGCTCCCGGCCTGGAACGAGGCCCTCGGACTGCCCCGACCGTGGGACCAGCAGTGGTCGTTGCGGATGCAACAGGTGCTCGCCTTCGAGACCGACCTGCTCGAGTACGAAGACATCTTCACCGGGTCCAAGGTCATCGAGACCAAGGTGGACGAGCTCGTCGCCGGCGCGAAGGCGGAGATGGCGCGCATCGAAGACATGGGGGGCGCGGTGCCGGCAGTCGAGAGCGGCTACATGAAGTCGGCGCTCGTCGCCTCGCACGCCTCGCGGCGGCAACGGATCGAGTCCGGAGAGGACATCGTCATCGGGGTCAACCGGTTCAAGACGACCGAGCCCAACCCCTTGACGGCCGACCTGGACGCCGCCATCCAGACCGTCGACGCCGACGTCGAGGCCCGCGCTGTCGAGGCGATCCAGCTGTGGCGCGGGGAGCGGGACGCAGATCCAGAGAGCGGCCCGCGCGCTGCGGCCGCCCTCGCTGCGCTCAAGGAGGTCGCCGGCACGTCCGCCAACCTCATGACGGCATCCCTGGAGTGCGCACGCGCGGGAGTCACCGTGGGGGAGTGGGCCGGTGCGCTGCGGGAAGTCTTCGGCGAGTATCGAGCACCGACCGGAGTGAGCGGCTCGGTCGGCGCAGCCGACGCCGGCAGCGGCGAGCTCCGGGAGGTGCGAGCGGCGGTGGCCCGGACGGCGGAGGACCTCGGCGAGCGGTTGCGGGTGCTCGTCGGCAAACCTGGTCTCGACGGCCACAGCAACGGCGCGGAGCAGGTGGCCGTGCGGGCGCGCGACGCGGGGTTCGAGGTCGTGTACCAGGGCATCCGGCTCACTCCTGAGCAGATCGTGTCCGCGGCGGTCGCCGAAGACGTCCATCTCGTCGGCATCTCGATCCTCTCCGGCTCGCACATGGAGCTCGTCCCCGACATCCTCGACGGGCTGCGGGCCTCGGGAGCCGGCGACGTCCCTGTCATCGTGGGCGGCATCATTCCGGAGTCCGACGCGGCCCGGCTCAAGCAGCTCGGGGTGGCGGAGGTGTTCACCCCCAAGGACTTCGGCCTCAACGAGATCATGGGTCGGTTCGTCGAGATCATCCGCGACTCGCGCGACCTGGCGCCGCTGGTGCGCGAGCCTGCCTGACCGCCCGGAGGAGTGCTAGGCGGGCAGCGTGGCAGACTCGGCGCGATGAGTCTGCACTGTCCCGCGACGCTACTCGTGGCCGGCCACGAAGGTGACACTCGGGCCCTGGCCGACGGGCTCCGGGACCGACGAGTCGTGGCGGTCTACACGAGCGGGCGAGCCGAGGCGGAGCGGACCGGACGTGCCCTCGCCGAAGAGCTCGGGGCGGTGCTCGAGGTCGATCCCGGACTGGACGTGGATCCACCCGACCGTGACGAGTCGGCCGAGGACGCCGTGGTGCGCATCCAGGACGGGCTGGGCTCGGTGGCAGACCTGCACCGGGGCGAGACGGTCCTCGTCCTCGCGCCCCTGGGGCCCGGCCTTCAGGGAACGGTCGTCCACGTCGAGATCGGGGACGACGGAGTGCGGATCGGGCCCTGAACGCGGGCCGCGCCCGGGACGGGCCTTCAGAACAGGCGGTGCTCGGAGCTGTCGATGCCACGCAGGGCGTCGTAGTCGAGGATGACGCACCGGATCCCGCGGTCCTCGGCGAGCGTGCGCGCCTGGGGCTTGATCCGCTGTGCGGCGAAGACCCCGGTGACCGGTGCCAGATGCGGGTCCCGGTTCATCAGCTCGAGGTAGCGGGTCAGCTGTTCCACGCCGTCGATCTCGCCGCGGCGCTTGATCTCGATGGCGACGGTGGTCCCCGTGGAGTCCTTGGCGAGGATGTCAACCGGCCCGATCGGGGTCATGTACTCGCGGCGGACCAGCGCATACCCCGAACCCAGGGTCGTGATGTGCTCGGCGAGGAGCCGCTGCAGGTGAGCCTCGACCCCGTCCTTGACCAGGCCCGGGTCGACCCCGAGCTCGTGCGCCGAGTCGTGGAGCACCTCGTGGATGCGCACTCGCAGCCGGTCCTCCGACTTGGCGTGCTGGACGTTCCAGACCGTCTCGACCCCGTCCGCCCGCTCGTCGTCCTCCGGGGGCAGCTCGGCCATCGCGCACGGTGACGACATCCAGTTGAGTGGCTTGTAGGACCCGCCATCGCTGTGCACGAGAACCGACCCGTCGGCCTTGACCATGAGCAGTCGCGTCGCGAGCGGGAGGTGGGCTGAGAGGCGCCCGTCGTAGTCGACGGAGCAGCGGGCAATGACGAGTCGCACAGAGCGACAGCCTAGTCGCAGGCTCCGGAGTGCCTCATGTCAAGATGCCCGCGAAAGGGGACCGGTGCCTCAGTTAGGAAATGCCCGCGAAACGGAGGTTGCCTCGGGGGTGGTCAGGAGGCTTTGACTCGGATGCCTTTTCTGACTTCGGGTAGGGCTGAGGGG